>NZ_JADNDZ010000018.1 GCF_015552075.1 Collinsella aerofaciens | reverse complement strand
AAAGGACCCCTTTGCAGAGGTCCTAGTCAATTCAAGGTGGCGGGGAAGGGAATCGAACCCCTGACACGAGGATTTTCAGTCCTCTGCTCTACCAACTGAGCTACCCAGCCATTTGAGGTGTGCCTTGTTTCAAGGCTTGATTAGTATAACCAAGGACGCGTTCCGGTCAACCGAGAATTTTAAAAAAGTTTTTGAGCACAGCCTCGGTTCTATAAATCGGCACGTCAGAGGCATCAGCCGGCAGCAAGAAGTTTTTCGCTCAGAGCCGCACGGGCAAACTCACTTGGCGTCATCCCCTCGGCAGCCGCCCGTCGACGAATGGCCTCCTTCATTCCCAGAGGAATCTTGACCGACAGCGTTGCCGTCCCCTCACCTGAGAGCGGGGGCCGTCCATGCACGATCCCACCAACGGTGTGTTCGCCATCCGGAAACTCTCCGCGCTCGTACGACTCGCACCACGCGTCAATCATTTCATCCGTTACAACCTGACCATTAGCGGCCGTATACGTCTTGCCCATCATCGACCCCCTTTGCCGAACCTGTTCAATCTCCTGCCAAACTTACCCAATTTCGTATGACGGAAGTCAGCTGTCGCCAATTCTTAAGCCGGCACGCGTTGGAGAGCAGGGGTCGAAACAATGATTGAAGGACGCTCTAGTACGGCCCAGGCGCCGGGGCAGGAGCACATACGCCAGGGACGTACGTTTTCGTAGCATACGAGGACATAGCCGCGTGCGTCGATAAAGGCGATGTCGATGGGATAGGCCATAAAACACGTATGGACCGAAGAGCAGCGTGGAAACGCCATGACGAGCGGCAGGCCGTTGGCGGCAACCGGACGCCGTCCCAGCATGCCGCGCAGGCGCACGGCAAACGACTCCGCCACCACAAACTCGGCCGGCGTCCAACCCAGCCTGTTGAGTGCCCGCGCGTAAGCGATGTAGGACGAGACCGCGGTCACATGACCACCCCCGGACGCCACGGATCGACCGTCACCGCGCGCTCGTGCGACAACGTTGTCGGCGCCCCCAGCGGAACGCCAGCGATGCTGAGAGAAGTCGGCCACGGCTCATAGTGCATGGTGCAGGTGTAGGTCCTAAACGTACCGGATAGGGAGAGCAGGCCACCATCCGATGCCTCCGCGCCTTGCTCGCTCGACACTTCGATCTGCAAGTCATAGCCTTCCATGGCATTCAGAATTTGAGTCTGAACCGTCGCCGAGGCATCGGCAGAGCTCTCGTCACCCTCCCCGCCCGGCGCCACAGCGTGCGCCAGCACGATGTCGGGCACCACGCGGTCGAAGCGCGCGACAGCGCTGGCAAAGATCATGACGTTGTACACGATGAGTGCCAGCACCAGCAAAACGGGCGTAACCACTGCCATCTCAACCGTCGCTTGGGCGCGCTCCTCGCGCAGACGCATGCGGATACTCATTACGACCCACCGCCCAGAGCGCCAACCAGCGTGGCGACATCGACGGTGAGCGGGATGGAGCCACCGCCGGGCAGAGGAATCTCCGCAAGTGTGAACACCGTACCGCTAATGGTGCGTTCGACTTGATATTCCAACGCCTCGCAAAGCGCCTTGGGATCGGTCACGCCCAACGGAATACTTCGCAGTTTGTCTTGCGTTTGAGAGAGACCCGCAATGTCAGACCCCGGACTCTTAATGACGTTGGCGGAATCGGTCAGCACCGGCTTTCGCAGGCGCAAGTCGCACGGTTCCAAACCTAGCGCCGCCACGGACGCCGAAACGGTATCGCCGAGCCACGATGCAATGGAGCCCAACGCACCGCCGCCCCCTCCTAGGTCTTTAATCATCTCGTCCATAAGTTCGTCGGCCGAACCTTGGATGTCTCCGTATCCCACGAGTAGCCGTCCCCAAACATCCATGACGCCGTCGAGCACGCCGGCAACGCCGCCCGAGCGTTCCTTCAATGTCGAGAAAAATCGCGAAAGCACGTTGTTTTGCGCCGTCGCCTCATCGGGGGCCAGCACCGCGGCAGAGATAGCACCGCGATCGCCAAGCCTGACTGCCGCGTTAAACGAGGAGTTAAGTTGATCGGGGCTGGTAATGTCACCCGAAACTGCAAAGGCGACCACGCCGTTACGGCCAGGTGGGGCGATACGCGGGCGCTCGCCGGAAAGCGCTTTAATGGCCTGGTCAAACGCATTGCCCGCACGGTCGGCCTCATCCTCGGTCTGACGCTCAAGTTCGAGTTCTTTGTTGCGGCATTCGACGTAGTCTTCCAGAGCCTCTTTGAATCGATCAAAGTGGTACTCAAAGCCGTTTTCGATAGAAGTCGAAGGAGCCGCAACGGCACCGAGCGACGAAACACCAAAATGGCATCTATTGCATTTGTCCTGCCCGTCATAAGCAGCAACCGAGGCCAGCCCGCATGGCGCCCCCTTCTTATAGTTGGGGCAACTCGTTCCGTAATGCAGATACGTCTTGCCATCGATGGCACTGGTTGGCCACACCGTATCGGTATAGAGTTCCGTCGCTCGCACCTCGTCAGTGTTGCGCGGCAACAGCGGGGTATAGGAAGCGACTTCATCTCCGTCCTCGGTTACATATGCACGATTGACCTCTGTACTCGCATAGGTGTAAAACGCCTTGCGCGCCGCCGACTCCGCCTTCGTCTCGACGCTTGAACCATGCGGTTTTTCGTCTGCCAGGCGTTGACGGTAGTAGGTCTTCGCGCGGTCGAGCGCCACCTGTGGCTCCCACGAAATGCTCGAGGCATAATGCGGGTTCTGCTCACCCGAGAGCTTTGCCAAACTCCTCGCACGTTCCCACATGCATGAACAGCTACCGACCGAAGCCGGAACCGATCCACCACAATCCGCCAGCCAAGCGCGCTCTTTAGCCTTCGCCGTGTCCTCAGAAGCCTTCCGCAGCTCCTCGGCCGCACGCTCTAAATCATCTGATGTGTCTTTAATGGTATCGGTCGAGATCTCTGACCCTTTGAGCGCAGCGAAGTCCGATTCGGATGTCCTGGGCACGGCAAGCGCCGTACCGGTATAGGCCACACTATCGGTATCCTGCGCCGACACCGCCTGCGTGGCACGCGCGGCGATCAGATATGGCAGAGCCGTCTCGATTTTCTGTAAGCCTTCCGATGCGTTTTTGGCAAACTTGTTGCGCGTTTTAATGATCTCAATCCCGGTGTCGACCATATTGCCGGCAACTGGTTCGGCACCTGGGATGAGGATGGCGACCAGGCCCGTCCCGATTGTGGCAAACCCCGCCAGCCCCAGACTCAAGATGCTCGCATCAACCACCGTGGCAGCCGTGTGATAGGACGACACTACGTTGGCACCCGCCAGCGCGCCGCTATCGGCCGCCACCTGGGTATCCCCGGCACGCGACATGCTCCATATCGCCGCGGTCGACGAAAACAACAACGTGAGCACCACTAGGATGACCACGGCAGAAGAAAGCGTGGTGTAGGCACCGTCTTCGATAAACAGATCGACACCGGCGCGGCCCATAAAGCCGCCTCGTTTGCGATGGCAGCTCGGACGGCGCGTCAAAACGCATCTAGACCAGAAACGCTTAATCCCATGCAGCAATCCACGAATCATAATCTCCCTCCAGCCATTCGGGACGCGATTGATACGAGACATCGACCTTGAGCTCAACGTAGCCGCCCTCGGCGGTACCACCCATAGCCTGCGCAAACGCACCGATCACAGGCAACGGCTTGACCTCGCCGGAAACGGACACGGACGAGACGCCACCCGCACCGGCCCGGCCAAGCTCGATATCCCACGACAACGGCCCGCCGGCATGAAAGATCGAAACGTTGGGCACTGCGGCAAGCCGGCGGCGGGTGAACTCCTTAAGATCGTCGTCCTCCGCCGTCGTCGTGGTCATGAGCCGCGCGGTCTCGGCGGCGGCAGACTCCATGACCGCGCGCGTATAAAGCAGGCACACCGGTTGCAGGGCGAGAAGGATGAGCGTCAGAAACGTCGGCAGCAAAAAAGCAGCCTCGACCGTAGACTGCGCCCGGTCCTCGTGCGCGATATCAATACAACGCGATGTCCTTAGCGCCCGCGGCGGCGTCGATAACCGACATCGAGGCAACGCCATGGGATGCCGCCCGCTCAACCAGCGCCGCCAAGCGCCCATCGGTGCCAGCACGCCAAAGTCCCGCAATCGCCAGCACGATCGATAGCAGCGCCACCGTGACGATGGCGTATTCCACAGTCGCTTGGGCAACCTCTTCACGCAGAACGCCATGCATTTCACGATCCCTCCTTTGAGCTTATTGTTTGCGGGACCAGGCGCACCGCGCGCAGACGACATGAAGCATCGCCAGCATCCGCGGCAACCGTCACCATATCGACCCAGCCGCGCCCATCGCGCACGATGGCGCCCCATACGTTGCCCTTAATATCGAGATAGCCGCTCAGGGCGAGCTGGGCCGTTGGCACCTCGCGGTAGGCGCGTAACATATCCGCCGCTGCCTCGGTCATCGGTCGGTCCTCGGACCATGCAAGCCGGACCGCAATCGCGTTGTCCTCAGGCGAATCCGTCGTAGTGCCAGACCGCTTGTCGAGCGTCCGCAGAAAGGTTTGCGCCGTGACAGCGACATCCGAATCGTCCGCATCTCGCATCTCATCTTTTTGAGACGCCACCGCCGAATCTGAGCCCGAATCGAAGGCGGCCCCAGGACGCTGCTGCCGCGCGGCGTTAAGCCCCCAAAGCACCGCCGCCATCGCCACGATCAGGCAAGCAAACACCAGCAGCACCCCGATGGAGCGCTCGCCCTCTACAGGCTGTTGATGCCCTCGCTGATCGCATCCCATAGCTCTTTAACCTTGCCCTTAAATGCGACGATGGCGATAATCGCGATCACCACGAGCACGCCGACCAAGATGGCATACTCGGTGGTACCCTGTGCACTCTCCTCCTGCAGTAGCTCCTTGGCGCGCTGACGAACATATGCCGCCCGGCAAAACGCCCAGCCCTGGACCTTGCCAGCAGCGTCAGTCATCGTGTTCATGTATTCCTCCCTACATCATCCCGCCTGCTCCCAGCAGCGGGCCCAATATGGACAGAAGCAACGCCGGCAAGATGAGCGTGCCGGTGGGAATCAGCAGCTTGACGGGCGCACGCTCGATCTCGCGCTCGACCGCGGCGCGATGAGCCGCACGGATCTCGCGACTTTGAGCGGCCAGCGTCTCGGCAAGTGGGGCACCCAGGGCGAGTGCCTGCCCCACCGTAATGGCAAAGGTCTCGAGCGCTCGCACGTCCAGGTCGCGCGCGGCGGCCAACAACTCGTCCTCACGCGTGCCCACGCCCACCTGCCACGCCATGCAGGCCCGCTCAAGGCGAAGAGCCAGCACTGACCGGCGGTTGGCGCAGAAAATCTCAAGCGCTGCATCAAACGAAAGACCGGCCGAAAGACCCAAGCGCACAACATCGATCATCTCGGACACTTCGCCGAGCGAAACTCGCGCCGGGCCGCCCGCTCCAACCGCGCCCTTCACTCGCGCGGTCAGGGCATCGACCACCGAGCGACCCGCGGCAGCGACCAGCACCGCCTCGCGCTTGCAGGCCCCTGCGATCTTGCGCGCATCCGCCCGATCCAAACCCGTCGCGACAAATACACTCAGGGCGCACAGGCAAGCCGCAACTGCAACTGGGGCGCTCATAGCTCCACCCTCATAATGCGCCGGATAACCACCAGGGCAACGGCGTTGAGGGCAAGACCCAGCACCACAGCGCCCGCGCCGGCAGGCGTCGCAAGACCGCGACGAAAATCTGCCGAAAGCAGCGCCAACACCGCGCACATGCCCGCCGGCATCGCCGCGACCATATGCGCAGACATGCGAGCCTGCGACGTCTTAACATCCAGGCGGCGCTTGAGCTCAATGCGCTCCCCCACCATGCTCGACGCCTCGGACAGTAAGTCGGCAAGCGGAGCGCCAGTGCGCTGTGACACCTTAAGCGCCAAGGTCACAAGCGAAAGACCGGGGGCGTCGATGCGCACGAGCAAGTCATCGAGCGCGTCGGTCGCCGAGATGCCGCAATCGATCGCCGCCGCCACCCGCAAAAACTCGGTATGTACCGGCTCTTGCGCATGAGCGCCCACAAAGCGCATGCCCTGGGCCAGCGAATGTCCCGAGGCAAGCGACATGGAAAGTGCGGTAAACGCCTCGGGCATGGCCTCTTCTGCATCGTGTTGCTCGCGCCGGCTCTCAAAGCCATCCCGAGCGGCGCCAACGGCAATCGGAGCAACAAGTCCCAAGGCAAATCCGAGGGGCGATAACGACACCATCGTTAGTAAAACGCAGCAGACACCGCTCGATAGCAGCAGAAACGCCAAACGCCCCGAAGCATCCTCGATCACGAGGCCAAGGCGATGCGCCGGAGCCAGCGATGCCCACGAACGGGCGATCTTTTTCAGCAGATCGTTTTCCACCAGCTCACGCGGCAGCTTCTCTGCCACCGTCTCGAGCGCCTGACGCGCCAGCTCCGCCGGCGGCACCTGTGGCACACGAGGTTCCGCCCCACACGCCGTCGCAACAGAAAACCCTGCCAAACCCCCTACGACGAGGGGCACAGCGACCTCCATTCGTCCACCTCCTCTTGTGTGAGCGTCCCCGACCGCAGGCCTTCTGCGATAAACGGCGGCTCGCGGTCAAGCGTCCAGGTTCGCTCGGCGGCATCGAACGTCACATAGCGCTCGAGTTCTACGCCGCCCGACGCGGCGCGACGCACCCCCGAATACGAGGAGACGAAACGCCTGCCATCGGCGTGGCGCTCGGACATCACGATGCCGTCGAGCGCCATGGCAATCTGCTCCTCGATGAGCTCGCTCGGCAGATCGATGCCATAACGTGCAAGCAACGTCAGACGCACCACGGTCTCCTGTTCTGAACCCGCATGAAGTGTCGTGAGCGACCCGTCGTGGCCCGTGTTCATGGCCTGCAACATGTCGCAGCACTCGGCACCGCGCACCTCGCCCACCACGATGCGGTCGGGGCGCATGCGCAGAGCATTGGTCACCAGGTCGCGGATCGTCACCGCGCCCTCGCCCTCAATTGAAGCCTCGCGCGCCTCTAGACGCACCACGTGCGGATGATGCGCAAACTTGAGCTCGGCAGAGTCCTCGATCGTCACGATGCGCTCGCCGGTGGAAATCTCACATGACAACGCGTTGAGCAGGGTGGTCTTACCAGATCCCGTGCCTCCCGCAACCGCCAGGTCCTGTCGCAGCGACACCGCGCACGACAACAGCTGCGCATACCAAAGCGGCAGCGACCCCAGCCCCACAAGCTCGTCCAGCGAGCAGATGCGGTCCGAGAACTTTCGGATGGTGAGAATCGGTCCGTCAATCGCCACAGGCGGAATCACCGCGTTGACGCGATAGCCCGTTTTGAGGCGGGCGTTGACGATGGGGCTGCGCTCGTCGATACGGCGGCCAAGTGGCGAGATGATGCGGTCGATAAGCACACGGATCTGCTCATCATCCTCAAACGCATGCTCGATGGGGTGCAAGACGCCGCCGCGTTCAAAGAAAGCCGAGCGGCAGCCGTTAATCATGATCTCGGTAACGGTGTCGTCCTCGATGAGCGGCTGCAACGGCCCCAAGCCCACCACGTCATCCAAAATCTCGTCGATGATGGTCTCGCGCTCGGGCGTCGCGAGATCGGTCGGCTCCTCAACATTGAGCGCCGCCTCCACCGCAGGACGCAATTCCGAGCGGGCAAGTGCCGGGTCGACATAGGCGCTGATACGCGCCACTTCGTCGTAACCCATGCGGTCCATCACGGCGCGCTTGGTGCGTCGTTTCACCGCGCGGCGACGCCCCGCATCTACAGGCGCTGCCGCCGCTGCAACGCCGGCAGCCTTAATCCTCGTTTGCAGGCTCATCGCTGATCACCCTCGCGCGACCAGGGAAGGCGAATACGCGGGCGTTCGGTTCGCATTGCACGGTCGGCGACCATATCGCTCCAAGGACCGACGGCGCACCCCAGTTCCACGAGCATCTCGCGCGTGGCCTCGCGCACGCTGGTCGCAAAAGCGCTGGTCTGCCCCACTGCCTCGTCAGCGCGCCCAAACGCCATGAGCGCGGCGAGATCCTGCCCGCCATCGGCGATACGAATCTTGGAGCTCAACGCACAGGCAATCTCAAAGCGCATGGCGACGTCCTCGTCTGCCCCGCGCGCACCGAACCGGTTGAACACGGCGCTCATGCGCGTGCGCGGCACACCTACTCGACTTGCCAGTTCAATGACGCGCGACGCCGATGTCGCGGACGACACCGCAGCATCGCCAACGATCAGGCAACGGTCGCTCGCCGCCACCGCAGCCGCCATGGCGTCGCCCCAAAAGACCGAGGTATCGATAAAGACCACGTCGGATTCGCGACGCAGGACATCGAGCAGTAGCTCCACCGGACGTGCCATGAGCTCGGCTTGCTCGGGCGCCGCGACGGGACCCCAGAGCGTAACGCCCGGGGCGACGCGCATCGATGCGGCCACGATATCCGGCTCGGTGAGCGTGCCCGCCGCCGACGGCTCGATAAGTGCCGCCATATCGCGCGGAGCATCGACGCCTAACAAGTCGTAAAGGTTTCCAAACATCAGGTCCAGGTCGAGCACGGCGGCACGCAAGCCCAACAGCGACGATGCGTGTGCCATGGTGGCAACGATCGTCGACTTGCCGCAACCGCCCGAGCCCGAAATGACGCAGACGACCGGAGCTCGATGCGGCGAAGCGGCAGCGTCTGCCGGCGGCATCGGAGGCGGCGGGGCGGGCGTCGGTGACAGCGTCCCCGTCTCCCCCGCCGCAACTACACGCTGCGTCCAAGCCGGCATGTCAGCTTGTTCGGTCTGCGAGGCAGGCTCGTTCTGCGCAATCTGCTCATGCTGCATCAGCGACAACTCGCCGCACCCGGCAAAGCCCTCAACTTCGTCGAGTTCATCCGCCAGATTCACGCCGTGCACGTATCCCATATCTACAGCCGGGGAATCGCCAGCATGCTGCGCCGGCCCTCCAGCGTCATCGTATACAAGGGGGTTCCGGGGGCGCCGACCATGCTCGGCTTCCGCTTTTCCATAATCATCAACACGCGGGCCTCTTGTAGCGCGAGGCGCCCCGGGTTCCCTATCAACAAAAGCATCGGGCTCAATCGTCATGCGCCGATCGGAATCAACCGCTCCCTCGCCCGCGCGCCCGTTGCCGCATATACTGTGCGCAGCGATGACCTCGGTCGCCCCTGCGCGAAACAGCCCCTCGATATCCGACGGATCGAGTGCTTCTATCAACACGACCACGCGACTCACGCGGCCTTCGGCCGTCAGGCGCGCAACAGTCTTGCGCACATCTTCGGTATCAAACAGAGACGCCGCGATGATGGCAGCCCCGCGGCGCGACGGAAACGCCCGAGCCATGGAAACCAGCCCGTCCAGGTCACCTACGCGAAGCACCTGTGCACCCGCATCACGGCCCTCGACTTCCCGCTGCAACAGCCCGTAATCGCCGCACGCGCAGCACGCAAGCCAGATCGCCTTCATCACTTGTCGCCTCCGCTCTTTTTGCCGCGCGCCGTGGCGGGAATCGTCAAGCTGACCGTTCCCTTGCCCGAGACTCCCAGCAGTTCCTTGACGTCTTCGGGGTCAGCCGCCAGCGTCACCCATTCGATCTTGCCCTCGCGCGTGGCACCGGAATCCTCACTGGTATCGATCACGTACGCGCCGCACAGTCGATCGGTTACGCCGTCTTTTTGCACATACACATCCACGTAGCTGCCCACGCCCGTGGCGCCGCCGACCGAGTGCTCGGCATCGACCGCCACCGAAACGGCGACTTTGCCCTTAGGCACCTCGAGCTTGTGGCTCTCGGCCTTGGTGTAGACATTGCAGATCACGGCGTTTTTGGGAATACGCGAAGTCGTCACGTCGCCGCGCACCTGGCGCAGCTCGGTCGCCGCGTCACGCGGCAGCAGACTCGTCAGCCATTCTTGGGTTATGACATTGGTCTCATCGAGGGTCTCGCCCACATCGATATCACGCGCCGCGACGCATACCTCGACGCGATCGCCACCGTACTTGGCCAAGGTCTCAGCCTGGACCTGTTCGGCTTGCGAGCGGATCGACGAGCCGTAAACCATGCAGAGCAGAGCAGCGAGCACGCCCGCGACCAGACTGATGGCGATGCGCTTGCTCTTGTTCACGGCCGCTCCTCTCATGGCAGTGCCGGGCGGATGCCCGTACCACCATTGTCTGGGCGGTCAGAGCGCAAAGCGGCGCAATCGCGATCTTGGTTTTCGATGTCAAACCAATCGCTGACCAAAAGCTGACCAGCCCGTCAAGCTCGTGGCAAGGTTTTGGCCAGCACGTCAGCAAACTGCATGTTTCGAGGCTTTTCCGCAGCAAAAAAGCCGTCTCCCGAACAGTTGGAAGACGGCTGTCATAGGAAAAATCAATTACAGATGGACATCGGGATCGAGCATTTGAGCACTCACGCGCATGGATGACGCCAGGTTTTGGAACGTTTCCAAACGCAGGCTGTCGATCTGCCCGGCGTCCTCGGCCTCGCGAACAGCGCAACCCGGCTCATGGGTATGCGTGCAATCGCCAAACCGGCACGCGCGCGATGCCTCGACAATCTCGGGGAAGGCGCGCGCCAGACCCCGCTCGTGACCCACGAGCGGTAGACTGCGCAGGCCCGGGGCATCGGCGATCACGCCGGCGTCGCCCGGCAGCGCCACCATCACGCGCGCGACGGTAGTGTGACGGCCCTGGTCGTCGCGTTCGCGCACACCGCCGGTCGCCAACGTATCGTGGCCCAGCAGCGCATTGAGCAGCGTCGACTTGCCGGCGCCCGACTCGCCCAGAATCATGGCGCAGCTCCCGGTAGGCACGCAGGCACGGACCTCGTCCAGGCCGCGGCCCTCGGCAGAGGACGTCACGATCACGCGCACGTCCGGACCCACCAGGCGGCGCACGCGGTCCAGATCGCGCTCGAGCTCCTCGGCATCGCAGCGATCAGCTTTGGTGAGTACCACCACCGGCTCGGCATCGCAGTCGAGCGCCAACACCAGCGAGCGCGCCACGCGGTCGAGCAGCACCTCACCGGCACCGAGCGCCTGCACGATTAGCACGCTATCCACGTTGGAGCAGAGCACCTGACGCTCTCCGCGGGCACGGCCGCGCCAACGCTCAAAGCTCGTACGGCGCGGCAGAACGCACTCAATCACGCCCATATCGTGCCCGGGAGCGCGGCGCACCGCCACACGGTCGCCCACGGCAGGCAGCAGGACCTCGTCCTCGCCGCGCGACTTAGCAAACCCCACGGCATGCTCGGCGCGGAAGGTATCGTTGGCAGTCGCCACCAGCGGAAACCCGCGATCCAAGCGCACCACGGCGCCAAGCTGCATCTGCTCGGGTTCCTCGGCATGTGCGCAAAAATCGTCAAAGGCAGTCTGCTGGGCTTCATCGACCGGCAGGTCATCAAACGCCGGAACGTCCTGCAGCGCGTCGAGTCCCGGCACGCTTGCCAGCAGCTCCTCGGCAGACGCGGGGGCCTCGGTCGCAAGCTTCCGACGACGATCGCGCTTAGCCCGCGCCCCCGTCGTCTTTTTCTTCGCTTTAGCCTTAGCCTTGCCCACAAGCGCCTCCCAGCACCATAAATCACAACTGAGCAGGTATTTTAAATCAAAAAGAGCTGGCCGGGCAAAGCTCGACCAGCTCACAAACTTTCCCTCAGCCCTTTTCATCCGCACGGAAGAAAAGCCAGCAAGGATACCGCAGGGCCCGCCCCGGAAGCCCTTTCTCCCGAACGATCCCGCAGCGCGAAGCGCGAGGACCAGTGAGGGAGAAAGGGCGTGGGGCGGGCCCGGACAGGTACGTTACTCCTTCTCGACCGCGCGCATGATCGCCTTGTAGATCTCCATCAGCGGGATGATCAGGAAGGCCAGGCCCAGCGCGGCAAGAACGCCCTTGAGCTCAAGCGTCACAGGGCCAAAGAACATCTCGGCAAGCGTCGGCTGCACGGTCACGATCACCGTCAGCACCAGTGCCAGCGCGGCGGAAGCCCACAGCCACTTGTTCTGCTTCTTCATGGTGAACAGCGACGCACGACGGCTGCGCATATTGAAGCAGTGGAAAATCTCGACCATGTTGAGCGTGATGAACGCCATCATCACGCCTTCCTCGTCGGCATTGCCGGCGATCATATCGGCGATGTGGATGTAGCCCATGTCAAAGTACACGCCCACAAAGAAGCTCGCCAGCACCAGCACGGTGATGATTAGACCCTGGACCACGCAGTCCAGGCCCATGTGACCGGCAAAGACACCGTCCTTGGCGTTGCGCGGCTTGCGCTTCATGATGTCACCCTCGGCATCCTCCATACCCAGCGCGAGCGCGGGGAAGCAGTCGGTGACCAGGTTCACCCACAGCAGCTGCACCGGCTGGAAGATGGTAAAGCCAATGAGCGTGGCGATAAACACCGAGAACACCTCAGCAAGGTTGGCCGAAAGCAGGAACTGGATGACCTTGCGGATGTTGTCGTAGATGCGACGGCCCTCTTCGCAGGCACCGATGATGGTGGCGAAGTTGTCGTCGGCAAGCACCATGTCGGCAACGTTCTTGGTGACGTCGGTGCCGGTGATGCCCATACCGACGCCGATGTCGGCGCGCTTGATGGACGGGGCGTCGTTGACGCCGTCGCCGGTCATGGCGACGATCTGGTCGCGCGACTTCCAGGCCTCGACGATGCGTGTCTTGTGCTCGGGCTGGACGCGGGCGTACACGCCGTAGTCCTCGATGTGCGCGTCGAGTTCCTCGTCGCTCATGCGATCGAGATCGGCACCGGTGATGGCATGGCTGCGATCGGTGACGATGCCCAGCTGCTTGGCGATGGCCACGGCGGTGTCGATGTGGTCGCCCGTGATCATGACGGTGCGGATACCGGCGTCATGCGCCTCGCGGATGGCGTCGGCGACCTCGGGGCGAACCGGGTCAATCATGCCAGACAGGCCGCAGAAGACCAGGTCATGCTCGAGCGCGGCGGGACTGCAGTCGGCCGGGACCTCGGTGTAGGTGCGGCTTGCCAGCGCCAGCACGCGCAGGGCCTCGTCGGCCATGGCCTTGTTGGCGGCCACGAGCTCGGCACGACGCTCCTCGGTCAGCGGAACGACCTTATCGCCCTCGTAGATGTGGGTGCACAGGCCGATCACCACGTCGGGCGCGCCCTTGGTGTACTGCTCATACTCGCCGTCCAGGGTCTCGACGACCACGGACATCATCTTGCGGCCCGAGTCGAACGGGGCCTCGCCCACGCGCGGGTGCTCGGCAGTCAGGCCAGTGAGGCCCGCCTTGCCGGCGTCGTTGACGAGCGCGCACTCAGTCGGCTCGCCCACGGCCTCGCCCAGCTCCTCGTCCCACTGGGCATCGGAGCACAGAGCCATGCCGGCCAGGAACTTCTCCTTAGGTGCGGCGAGCTCGTGCTTGACGACGGTCATCTTGTTCTGGGTAAGGGTACCGGTCTTGTCTGAGCAGATGGTCTGCGTGCAGCCAAGGGTCTCGACGGCAGAGAGCTTGCGGATGATTGCCTGGCGCTTGGCCATCTTGGTCACGCCAAGCGACAGCACGATGGTCACGACGGCGACCAGGCCCTCGGGGATGGCAGCGACGGCGAGCGAGACGGCAACCATAAAGGTATCGAGCAGGGCGGTCGGGTCGGTAAGAACGTTGCCCACGCCGTGGCGGATGATATCAACGCCAAAGATGACGACGCAGATGACGATAACCATGATGGTGAGGATGCGGCTGAGCTCGGCAAGCTTCACCTGCAGCGGCGTGAGCTCTTCCTTGGCCTCGGCCAGGGCGCCGGCGATCTTACCCATCTCGGTGTTCATGCCGGTACCGACTACGACGGCGCGGCCACGGCCGTACACCACGGTGGAGCCCATGTAGCACATGTTCTTGCGGTCGCCGAGCGGCACGTCGTCGGTGCCGGCGGCGAGCTCGATCACGTTGGCATGCTTCTCGACAGGCACGGACTCGCCGGTGAGTGCAGCCTCTTCGATCTTCATCGTGGCGCTCTCGAGCACGCGGCAGTCGGCCGGGACGGAGTCGCCCGCCTCGAGCATGATCACATCGCCGGGCACGAGCTCGGCGCTCGGCAGGTGCACGAGCTTGCCGTCGCGCAGCACCTTGGACTGCGCCGCGCTCATCTCTTGCAGGGCTTCGAGGGCCTCCTCGCTTTTAGCCTCCTGGACCACGCCCAGCACCGAGTTGACGATAACGACGAACATGATGATGGCGACATCGGCAAAGTCCGCCTCGCCCTTGACCATGCCCGTGAGTGCACTGATGACGGCGGCAACGATCAGCATGATGACCATGGGGTCGGCCATCTGCTCAAAGAAGCGCTTCCACAACGGCGTCTTCTCGGCTTCCTCGAGCTTGTTAGGGCCTGTCTTGGCGAGGCGCGACGACGCCTCGTCGTTGCTCAGGCCGAGGTTCTCATCGACACCTTGGTCGCTGAGTACCTCCGCCGCAGCGGACAGGTATTCCTTTTGCATATAGAGTCCCCTCCTGGGATTCGGGCCACTCAGCAGATTGATGCCCGATCATAATTCCCAGGAGAAGGGCAAGGGCTCATCAAGGCTGCCGTGCTGAGCGGCAGTTGATAGTGGGGCTATGGTACCCCAAAGCGGCGCGTCTAGCCAAAACATTCCAATTGGAAACACGGCTCGAGTGCAACGATGCAGACCGTGTGATGCTCAACATTGATAAAACGTTTTTTCTTCGGCGCATCGTCAAACTGAAATATCGCCCAGATAGCAGCGGTCAGAACGGTTGGTAAAGATTTTTCATATACCGTTTTTACCGCAAAAAAAGAACTTCTAATTCGGCATACGGTCGATTTTTGAGGGTATTCGGTCGTCATTTCGTTATAATCATCTCAGTTTTATTTCTTATGGTTTATCTATCAGCGCAAGACGATGTCAGATGGAGGTCTGAATGTACAAGCGCACCAAGATTGTATGCACCATGGGTCCCGCCTGCGATAGCGACGAGACCATCCGCGAGATGATCAAGGCGGGCATGAACGTCGCCCGTTTTAACTTCTCGCACGGATCCTACGACGAGCACCACGGTCGCATCGAGCGCGTCCGTCGTATTTCCAAGGAGCTCGGTATGCCCGTCGGCATCCTGCTCGACACCAAGGGCCCCGAGGTCCGCACCGGCCTTCTGGTCGATGGCAAGAAGGTTGCCGTCAAGACCGGCGATAAGATCGTCGTCACCGCTCAGCCCACGTCCGAGGATTTCCACGGCACCTCTGAGCACATCTCCCTCGACTACCTGGCTCTGCCCTCCGAGGTCGAGAAGGGCTCCCTTATCCTGATCGATGACGGCCTGGTTGCCCTCGAGGTCGAGTCCGTCGACGGCCAGGACATGACCTGCGTCGTCAAGAACGACGGCCTGATCGGCGAGCGCAAGGGCGTCAACATGCCCAACGTCAACATCTCGCTGCCCGCCATCACCGAGCGCGATCGTCAGGACATCCTCTTTGGCCTGACCGAGAACATCGACTACATCGCCGCTTCCTTCATCCGTGACGGCGAGTCCGTCCGCGGCATCCGCGAGCTTTGCCGCGAGAACGGCGGCGAGCACGTGACGATCTTCCCGAAGATCGAGTGCGCCCTGGGCGTCGAGAACTTCGACGAGATCCTCGAGGCTTCCGACGGCATCATGGTCGCCCGTGGCGACCTGGGCATCGAGATCAAGCCCGAGCTCGTTCCGCACATCCAGAAGGAGATCATCGCCAAGTGCAACGCGGCCTACAAGCCCGTTATCACCGCTACGCAGATGCTCGACTCCATGCAGCAGAACCCGCGCCCGACGCGCGCCGAGGTTGCCGACGTTGCTAACGCCATCTACGACGGCACCGACGCCGTTATGCTCTCTGGCGAGTCCGCTGCCGGTAAGTACCCGGTCGAGGCCGTTAAGATGCAGGCCAGCATTGCTCTCGAGACCGAGAAGTATCTCCCGGCCCACGCTCCGCTCGAGGTTCCGGCCGACGCTCACGGCACCCGCGTCGTCAACAACGTTGTGGGTATGTCCGCTGTGAACATGGCCACCACCGTTGGCGCCAAGTGCATCACCGTGCCGACGACCACCGGTCGTACCGCCCGCCTGATCTCGCACTTCCGTCCCAACATGCCGATCTGCGCGTTCTCCCGCCACGAGTGGGCCGTCCAGCAGATGATCATGTACTGGGGCGTTATCCCGCACCAAGCCGAGATTACTCAGGGCACCGTCAACGGCACGATCGTCAAGGCGATCGAGACCGCTAAGGAGCTCGGCTACGTCGAGGCCGGCGATCTGACCGTCGCTACCGCCGGCGATCCCCGCATGAGCGTCCAGCTCGAGGATAAGGTCTCCTCGACCAACGTCGCTTACGTCGCTCAGGTGCGCTAAATCGTACTTGCAAGCAAATTTGCATTGCAAAGGGCCCGGAAGGCATTGCCTTTCGGGCCCTTTTTCTGTGCACCGATGCCTACCGCACGACATGGCACGCACCCATTTCATTACCAAAAGCGCGAAATCCGCCCTCCGAGGCCCAAAAAATAAAGCCCCAAGCGCTAAAAGTGTTCGCCCGGTGGCAAACCCACACCTCACACAGGGCTGATAAATCGTTTTAGCAAGAACCAAATCGACCTGGTTTTCGGAAGTATGCGGCAAATTCTGGAACCTCCGAGCACACCCTGTTTTTTCGCAACATAATGCCTGATAAACTAGCCTCAAAAGCCAGGTCCGCTCATAGGGTTCAGATTTTGCCGCATACTTCCGGATTGACGCTGGCATCACTCGCTTCAAAGAGATGATTTCGGCCAGGAGGGCATTATGGACCTGACGCTTTGTGGGCAATCCGCCTTTAACTACTACCGCATCTCGCCGCAGGTATTAGGCCTTTACCCCGCCATTAGCCTTGGCAATATGGATCGCAGATGTTGTGGCCTCGGAAGTCATGCAGTTGTAAAAGACCTGCTTCACGCACCACTTCACAGGCTTGTATTCACTCGGGCACAATCCGGGTCGCGAAGCCTGTTTAAATCGCACCTCCTGACCCAAGAACCACCTCCGGGGTCGTTTAGGCAGACTGAACATGGGTTTGATGTCACGTCACCGGAGTTCACGCTGCTCAGCCTTGCCACGCAGGTCTCACGCAACCAGTTACTCATGGCGTGCTACGAGATGTGCGGCTCCTTTGCAGTGTTTAAGCCCTGCGAGCGAACGCAACAACAACTCGATGAAGCTATTTCGCTTAAGTTCATTCCACCCAACTGCGGCTGGGAGCGAGTTAACGACACCAAGGGCAATGACACCAACTTGTGGAAGCGCACGCCGCTTCTTACCGCAACGGATATCGCCGCGTTCGCCAAGCAAGCCGCAGGCCTGCGCGGCGTCAAACAACTGCGCTGGGCGGCCGAGCACATGACGGGGCAGGCCGCCTCGCCCTTCGAAGTACAGACCTCCATGCTTATCTCGCTCCCCCGCGACGAGGGCGGCCAGGGCATCGAGATCGCCAACAACGCGCGCATCCCGCTCAGTGAAGCCGCACGTTCGCTGTATGACAAAACCTGCTGCTACGCCGATATCCTCATCGAAAGCGCCACCGACAGCATGGGCGTCATTCTGGAATGCCAAGGCCGCTCTGCCCACGACAGCGATGCCGCGAGCCTCTCCGATGCCGAGCGCGCCACCGCACTCACAAGCATGGGCTACGACGTCATCCAAATTACCTATGACCAGATCAAGGAGAAGAAGAGCTTCGACCACATAGCCGAGCTCATCCATAAAAAGGCCGGGCTTCCCCACATCCCAAAGACCAAACAGGAACGCATTGCCGAAGATACCTTACGGCAAGAGCTACTTGTCGATTGGGTTGAGCTATTCACTGCCGGGCCGGCCAGCTAGCAGCTAGCAATCAGGGGCAGCGCAGGCACATCGGGCGATTCGACACGGGCGGCAAAACCCGCCTCGGTCAGCTCGATGACCTCGGTAAACGTCGCATCGAAAAACTCCTCGGTTAGCAGGCGATACGGCGGATGATCGGGCTCACCGGGGTTTTCGCGCACGATCTCGTGCATAACGCCAATGGTCTTGAGCACATATTCTTTATGGATGGGATACTGCCCAAAACGTGCCGCAGCGGTATACAGGCGATCGGTCGCACGCGGGATGGAAACAATGCCGAGCGTCTTGCCAAACCAGTCAAAGTCGCCTTGCTTTTTAATGCGGAACTCCTCGCACGGCTTGCCGCCGTGCGCCTCCAGGTACTGATTCACGCGCGTATTCCATACGGTATCGGCCACCAGATGCGACCAGACACCCAGTGTCAAATCGAGCAACGACTGCGCCACGTCATCGGGCGCGAGCGAAAGCTCGCTAGCACCGGGACCGGCAACCGGCTCGGCATCCTTGTAGCGTTGGGGATAATGTACCCGATTGAGTCGCTCGCGCTCCTCGACAATCGAGGTCGCGGCAGCCGGCGTACCAACAGGCGCCCCTTTGAGCAGCGGTGCCACATGGGTATCCCAGAACTCATGCTCACGAGGCTTAGGGATAGGCTCGGGCTTTGCAAAGTGCGTAATGCGGTACGGGATGGGATCGGCGATGCCAGGGACCATATAGCCCACGAAGATATCCGGAACCACGCAGCCAAACAAAAAGGCATTGCGGTCGCGCACGCTATTGGCAAGCGCACCGGTGCGCTCCAGCAAACGCTCCGTCTGAGCGATATGAATGTTCCAGCTTGGCATAGCCACCCCCATAAAAAACCTGGATAACTATACCATCACGGCAAAGCCGCGCGGGCGGCTACGCACGCTCTACGCAGCAACTAGTCCGTAGCACCGCTTTCGGTTCCATACGACGGCGAAGGCGCCTCGATCACATGGTGATATCGATCGATATAGATTGCACGGGCACCCAGGCGTCGCACCAAATCCTGGTGATGTGTGCTCATCAAGACCGTCTTACCCGCCGCGACGTAGGCCAGCAAGAAGTTGACCACAATGTCGCATGAATCCTCGTCGAGCCCATTGGTAGGCTCGTCGAGGACCAAGATATCCGGGTTCATCGACACCACCGCAGCCAGCGCAACGCGCTTCTTTTGCCCGCCCGAAAGCTGATAGGGCGAAGCATCGACCAGGTCGGCAACTTGAAACAGCTCCAGGGCATCGCGCACGCGACGGTCGAGCTCGCCCGCTGGCAGCCCCATTTGAGCCGGACCAAAAGCAACTTCCTCGCCCACCGTAGCGCAGAACAGCTGAGCATCAGCATTTTGAAACACAAAACCTACGCGCTGATGAAAACGCTGAGCGGCCGCGGAATCCTTGAGATACGCTGCGTCAACCACGCGTCCATCAAACAGATACGTGCCAGCATCCGCGAGCTCAAGGCCATTGATGAGCCTCATGATCGTGGTCTTGCCGCAGCCGTTGGGGCCGAGCAGCGCAACGAGCTCCCCGCGGTCCACCTGCAGCGATACGCCGTCGACCACCGTATGACCCGTATAGGAGAACACCACGTCGCGCAGCTCGATGAGCGGCGCGACCTCGGCGCCGCCCGCACCGTTCGTGCCCGCCGCACTATTCATATCGATCGTCAAAACGTCGCCCTTCCCCATTTGCATCCCCAGTCGAAACCAGCAGCGCCTACAGCACGGCGCACAACACTGCCAGCAGCGCCACGCCGGCCGCATAGACCGCATCGCGCCAGCCAAACCCGGCGCGCGCGGGCGCCGGATACACACCGGCAAAGCCGCGGCAAAGCATAGCCTCGTCCATCGCGCGGCTGCATTCCATCGCCTTGATAAACGTCATGCCCATGATACCCGCCAGCGAGTCGGTGCGCGAAAAACCCGCAGGCGCAGAACCGACGCTGCGCAGCATGACCGATTCGCACAGATCGTGCGCCGTGCGTCCCAGCACCTCGATATGCTTGAGCGCCATATCGAAGGTAAAGATGACCTCGTCGGGCAGGTGCAGCATTTTGAGCGCCGCCGACATGCGGCTCCAGGTGAGCGTCCACGAAACACCCAGCACCAGCGACACATTAATAAACGTCTTGAGCGCAATCTTGAGCATGGCGCCCGTAGCGGAAGCACCCAGCAGCAGGGCAGGCAGTGCCAGAACCACCGCGAGCCCCGCAGCGCCAAGCGCCGGCACAAAGGTCGCACGCAGCCCGCGCGCGGGGCGCACCGCGACCAGCACCAACGCGATAGCCGCCATCAGCATCAGGTACAGCGGACTCTGCGTCAGACACACGCACAGGACGCAGACGAACATCCCCACCAGGCGCACCGGAGCCGAAACGCAAGAAAGGGCGCGGTCGATTATCGACCCGCCCTTGTGTGCGCCACCGCCCAGGCGGACCCGCTCAAGCAGGCTCGCCAGGTGCAGGACATTCTTTTGCATCACACGATGCCGAGCCCCCGCGGGCTCGTAACGCTGCTCGACCGCAAGCCAGCTAGGCAGCTCGGCTATTGCCATGAGCACCGCTTTCCTTGACCGTCAGCGAGATCAGACGGAATGCGATGGTGAGCACCGCCACGCCAATCACGCCCGAAAGAATATACATCGCGGCCTGGCCGGCAAAGCCAAGGCCCTGTTCCTCGGAATAGGCCTGCAGGTAATCACCCGTGGGCAGAGCGTCGGCAAAGGTCGGGGTATCGAGGCCGACCGAAGCCTGCAGGCTGTCGTCGCCAGCCTCCTGAACAGCGGTCGCGGCGCCCTCGGCGTCCCACTCACCCCAAGCGTCACCGGTGGCAAGCAAGCCGAGCGGCGTAGCCACGACAAGCACGGCGACCAGAATGAGCGTGGGGATCAGGGAAGTCTTCTTGGCGGTACCATCGGCGGCAAGCTGGCCATCGGCGGCTTCGGGGCCGACGATAATGCCCGGCGCCGTCTTCTTAATGAAACCGTAGATGGCGGCCGTTGCCACGCCCTCGATCACGCCGGCAACCAGCATATGCGGGATCAACATAGCCGGAATAGCCACGGACAGCGGGAAGGGGCAGTACAGCGGCGCGCCCGAGGCGTTGGTGAAGAGCATCGGCTGAATGCCAAACTCGATCGCCGCGCACAGGGCCGCCAGGCACAGACCGACCCAACCGCTCACGATGGCAGAAACCGAGGTGCCCCAGCTCTTGTCGTGCAGACGGCTGTTGAGCGCACGGAACACGATAGCAGCGACAAACGGCAGCACAAAGGCCATGTTAAAGCAGTTGGCGCCAAAGGACAGAACGCCGCCGTCGCCAAACAGCAGCGCCTGCAGCGCAAGTGCAACCGAAACTGCAATGGCAGCAGCCTCGGGGCCCAGCAGCAGCGCGATGAGCGCGCCGCCAACAGCGTGACCAGTGGTGCCGCCGGGCAGCGGCACGTTGAACATCATGAGCAAAAAGGAGAATGCGGCACAAATGCCCAGGAACGCCATGTGCTCGCGATCGAGCGTGGCGCGCACCTTCTTGATGCAGTGGACCCAAACAGGCACCATCGCCACCGCCATGACGGCATCGGTTTGCGGGGACAGATAGTTATCTGGAATGTGCATGTACGCCTCCCGGTTGTCGGCGCACGGAATTGCAACGCCGTCTGAATTACCTTGCCAGTGTTACGTATTGTCGGATTCGTAACACGCCGCGGGCTATCATAGCAAAACGGCGCGCTGCCGACAAAGCAGCACGCCGTTATGTAATGCACGTGTCATATTTGCAGGTTCGACGGTGCCTTTTCCGAAGACCGCGGTCACGCAGGCCCCACAGCAACTGCCGAGGGGTCCTGTGCTCCCAGCGCAAATCCTAGCCGCGGACCTCGCCGTTTACGCCCTCGCACACCTTGGTGACGATCTTCTGGTGCGCCTTCTCGACCTCTTCGCTGGTGAGCGTGTGGTCGTCGGAGCGATACGTAAGCGCGAAGGCCATGGACTTTTTGCCCACGCCCACGCGGACCGGATCGCGATAGACGTCGAACAGACGCACGCCCTCGAGCAGCTTGCCGCCGGCGCTGGTAATGCGGCGCTCAAGATCCTCGCAGGTCACGGAGTTATCGACCACGATAGCCAGATCGTGCTCAACAGCCGGATACTGCGAGAACTCGCGGTAGTTCTCCTGGTTGCGGGCGCCCTTGATCAGCTTGTCCAGATCGAGCTCAAAGGCAACGACGACCTCATCGATGCCCATGGCTTCGCGCGCCTCGGGGTGAATCTCGCCGACCCAGCCCAGCACGGTGCCGCCGGACAGAACCTCAGCGGCGCGACCCGGCTGCAGGAAGGCATAGCCCTCGCCCTCGACGGGACGGAAGCGAACCTTCTCGATGCGCAGCTGGGCGAGCAGCTCCTCGACAATGCCCTTGCCAAAGAAGAAACGCAGCTTGCGGTACTTCATGTTCCAAGACTGCTCGCTCCACTGACCCGAGAGCACGCCCGCCACGGACTTGGTCTCCTTGGGCAGGCTGGCGTTCTCACGACCGTGGAACAGGCTGCCGACCTCGTACAGGTGCACGTTGGGCGTGCCGTGGGCCTCGTTATAGGCCACGGATTGCAGCAGGCCCGGCAGCAGCGAGCGACGCATCTCGGTCTGCTCGGCTACCAGCGGATTCATGAGCACCACGGGGCAGCCGCGGCCCTCGGTGGACATGCCGATCTTCTCCAGGTCGCCCGGAGCGGCAAAGCCAAAAGTCGTGGTCTCATTGAGGCCGCAGGCGCGCAGGATCTCGCCGACCTTGCGGGTGAGCTTCTGCTCGCGGGTCAGGCCGCCGATGTGGTTCTTGGCAGCCGGGATGGTCGCCGTCACGCGGCCCATGCCCCACAGGCGCAGGACCTCCTCGATCAGATCGATCTCGCGCGGCAGGTCGGGGCGGAAGCTCGGCGGGGTGACCATAAAGTCCTCGCCGTCGCGCTCGACGGTGCAGCCCAGGCGAGTGAGCGAACGCTCGATAAACTCGGGCTCGATGTCGGCACCGCTAATGGCGTGCACGCGGGCCAGGCGCAGCTTGATGCTGTCGATGGTCTTGGGCGCGCGGAACACGTCGACGTAGCCGGGAGCGACCTCGCCGCCGGCGATCTCCTCGATCAGCGCGCAGGTAACGTTGGCGACATCCACGCAGCCGGTCTCATCGACCTGGCGCTCAAAACGGATGGAGGCGTCGGAGATCAGCGACAGATCGCGGCTGGTGTGCGAGGTGCGACCGGCGTTGAAGCAGGCACTCTCGACCATCACGTCGACGGTGTCATCCTCGATCTCGGAATCCATGCCGCCCATAACGCCGGCCAGCGCCACGGGACGCTCGCCGTCGGTGATGAGGCCCATGCCGGCGTCGAGCGTGCGCTCCTCGCCGTCGAGGGTCGTGAACTTCTCGTCCTGTTGGGCGGCGCGAACCACCACGCGGCGATGGCCATCGCGTTCGGCAAAGGTATCCAGGTCAAAGGCATGCAGCGGCTGACCGGTGAGCATCATCACGTAGTTGGTGATGTCGACGATGTTGTTGTGCGGGCGCACGCCCAGGGCGTTGAGGCGCTTGACCATCCAGTCGGGCGACGGACCGACCTTGACGTTGCGCACGATGCGGGCGACGTAGCGGTCGCACAGGCCCTCGTCGGCGATCTCGACCGAAAGCTCGTCGTCGGTCGCGCGGCCGGTCTCGGCCTTGATGGCGGGCAGCTCAACGTGGAAATCGCGGTCGAAGATGGCGCCGGTCTCGCGGGCCATGCCGATCATGGACAGGCAGTCGGGACGGTTGGGCGTGATCTCGCAGTCGAGCACGGTGTCGCTCGAGCCCACGTACTCGGCAAACGGCATGCCGCAGGGCGTGTCCTCGGGCAGGATCATGATGCCGGAGTGGTCGCCGCCCAGGCCGAGCTCGCGCGCGGAGCAGTTCATGCCCATGGACACGACGCCGCGAAGCTTGCTCTTCTTGATCTTGACGTCGCCGGGCAGGACAGCGCCAATCATGGCCGTGACGATGTGGTCGCCGGCCTCGAAGTTCTGCGCGCCGCAGACGATCTGCAGCGGAGCGGGGTTGCCGTCGGCGTCGAGATTCTTGTCGCCCACGTCGACCGAGCACACATACATATGGTCGCTATCGGGGTGCGGGGTCTTGGTGAGCACCTTGGCAGTCACCACGTGGTCGAAGGACTCGCCCACGGTGTCGATCGCCTCGACCTCGGTGCCGGTACGGATATATTCGTCCGAAAGGGTCTTGGGATCCTCCGGAATATCGATCATGGTCTTGAGCCAGTCGTAAGAAACACGCATCTAGCTCTCCTTTCATACTGAAAGCCTGCGAAGAGATGCAGGTGGAAACTTCAACTTTGTGAACATTCCTTACAAAGCGAGGGTTGTCCAAGTGCGGCAGATCGGCCCGAAAGAGGAGCGCCGCGTACTTTGGTACGCAAGCGACGAATGAGCGCCGAGGTGCCGTGCTTGGGCAAGCCGCAGCCTAGAACTGATTCAGAAAACGCATATCGCCCGTCATGAGCGTTCTAAGGTCCGGCAAGTCGTAGCGCAGGGCCGCGACGCGCTCGGCGCCAATGCCAAAGGCGAAGCCGGTGTACTTCTCGGGGTCGATGCCGCAGTTAATCAGGACGTTGGGGTCGACCATGCCGCAGCCCAGGATCTCAATCCAGCCGCTGTGCTTGCAGAAGTTGCAGCCCTTGCCGCCGCACACGTGGCAGCTCACGTCCACCTCGCAGCTGGGCTCGGTGAAGGGGAAGAAGTGCGGGCGATAGCGCGTCTTGCGGTCCTCGCCAAACATGCACTTAACAAAGTAGTCGAGCGTGCCCTTAAGGTCGCCAAAGGTGATGCCCTCGTCGACGACCAGGCCCTCGATCTGGTTGAACTGCGGCAGGTGGCAGGCGTCGGCCGTGTCGGGACGGTAGACGGTGCCCGGGCAGATCATGTAGATGGGCGGCTTTTGCGACTCCATGGTGTGGATCTGCACGCCCGAGGTCTGGGTGCGCAGCAGCACGTCGGACTCGCCGTGGGCGTGAGCCTCGGGGTGCGCGACGCTGCCGGGGTTGTTATCGACCACGTAGAAGGTATCGCGGGCCGAGCGGCTCGGGTGATCCATGGGGGCGTTGAGCGCGGTGAAGTTGTAGTAGGAGGTGTCGACCATGGGGCCGGACTCGACGGTGTAGCCGATGCCGCAGAAGATGTCCTCGGCCTCCTCGATGATCTGCTTGATCAGGTGCTGGTGACCGATCTGCGGACGGATACCCGGCAGCGTGATGTCGACGGCCTCGTGCTCGAGTGCGTGCTTGAGGGCGGCGGCCTTCATCTCGGTGGTACGCTCGTCGAGCATGCCCTCGATCAGCTGGCGCATCTCGTTGGCGCGCTTTCCCATCACGGGACGATCCTCGGGGGCGAGCTTGCCCATCATGCGCATCAGGCCGGTGATGCGGCCCTTGCGACCGAGCAGCTCAACGCGTGCAGCCTCGAGCTTGGCGGCGTCATCGGCGCTTGCGACGAGCTCCTTGGCCTCTTCCTCGAGTTTGACCAGATCATCAATCAGACTCATGTCTTCCCTTTCGTCTCTCGCGCTCCCCACTCGCCGGGACGACTGCCGCCGCCTGGCGTTGCGAAAACGCGGCCCGGTTCGGTAACAAAAAACCGTCCTCGGGCATGTGCATTGCCCAAGGACGGTTGAATTCCGCGGTACCACCTTGTTTGACCCGGCGGATGTCTGGCCCGCCGCGCCCACTCTTTGCCCCTTGTCGCGAGGCTCACGGCTTCCCTACTGGGGCTTCGCCGCCGCTGGCCGCGCGCCCGTTGAGGTTGCTGCTCGGGAGTGAACGCTTAGCCCTTGTCACCGCAGGAAGGCTTGCAGCCCATGACCTTCCCTCTCTTGCCGGCGACGCGGCGGGCAAAACCCTCTCCGTCAACGCATTGGGCTATAGGATAACACATTCTGCGTGTGCATCGCCGCGTTCCGTTTTGTTCGCGCTGGGTACAAGGTAAGTAGCTGTGCAAACTGGCCGCGTCGCCGCATGCGACGGGCGACCTGCGAGATTAAGGATACGGTATGGGAAAGAAGCACGATAAGAAGGCCGAGCCCGCAGCGGGCAAGACGCCCAAAGGCATGAAGGTCGATAAGGCCGTCAAAAAATTCCGCAAGCTCGAGGGCAAGCTGTGGACCCGCGAGTACCTGCTCAAGATTGCCGAGTTTGACGGCGCGACCATTGCCCCCGCCAACGGCGCCGCAGCGCGCGCCGACGCCATGGGCACCCTTGCCGGCGAGCATCATAAGCTCCTGACCAGCGAAAAGTCTGTCGAACTTGTGCGCTCGCTGGCACGCGAAACCGTCGCCGGCGGCAAGATCGACGACCCGCAGCTGCTCGACGAGATCCGCGTACTCGGCCGCGACCAGCGCGAAGCGAGCGTCATTCCCACCGAGGAGGCCGAGGCCTGGACCAGGCTCACCTGCGAGGCCGACGCCGTGTGGCACAAGGCCAAGACGGCCAATGACTGGGCGAGCTTTGAGCCCTATGTGGATAGAATCGTCGGCCAGCTTAAGCATCAGGCCGAGCTCATGGACCCCAAGCGCGACCCATACGATGTTTGGCTTGACCAGTACGAGCGCGGCCTTTCCGCCAAGAGCTTCGATGCGTTTTGCGATGAGGTCAAGGCCACCGTCGTGCCGCTCGTGCATGCCATCGGTGAGCGCGGCCAGCAACCCGCTGCCGACTTTTTGCACGCCCATGTGCCCGAGGCTGCCCAGCGCGCCATGAGCTTTGACCTGATGAAGCTTGTGGGCCTGGACCTGGACAACACCACGCTCGCCTTTACCGAGCATCCGTTTAGCGAGGGCTTCTCGGTGGGCGACGCGCGCATCGCCACGCATATCCACGAGGACGATTGCATCTCCAACGTCTACAGCATCATCCACGAGGCCGGCCACGCCATGTACGAGCTGGGCGTGAACCCCGCTTACGCGCGCACCTGTCTTGAGGGCGGAACCTCCATGGGCATCCACGAGAGCCAGAGCCGCTTCTTCGAAAACACCGTTGCTCGCAGCCGCGCCTTTATGGGCCCGCTGCTCGAGGTCTTGCGCCGTCACGCGCCCGAGGTCTACGGCAACGTGGACGAGGACGCGCTCTACCGCGCCGTGAACATTGCGCAGCCGTCGCTGATCCGCACCGAAGCCGACGAGCTCACCTATCCGCTGCACGTTATGGTGCGCTACGAGATCGAGCGCATGCTGTTTGCCGGCGAGGCCACGGCCAAGGATATCCCCGCGCTTTGGAACCGCTTTATGGACGAGTACCTGGGCATTCCGGTTCCCGACGACACGCGCGGCTGCCTGCAGGATACGCACTGGAGCGGCGGCTCGTTTGGTTACTTCCCCACCTATGCGCTGGGCAGTGCCTACGACGCCATGTTTGTGCCAGCCATGTGCCGCGACGGCGTCGACCTTACCGGCGCCTGCGCGAGCGGCGACCTGGCACCCGTCCGCGCGTGGCTGGGCGAGCACATTTGGCAGTGGGGCCGCGCCAAGGACGCTCCGGAGCTCATCAAGGGCGCCTGCGGCATGACGTTCGACGCCCGCTACTACTGCAGCTACCTGCAGGACAAGTTCACCACGCTCTACGAGCTGTAGGACATAACCGACACACCAACGCAAAGGGGGGCGCCGCAGAACCAATCCGCGGCGCCCCCTTTCTCCACCTAGTCCGTTAACGTCAATGTTTTGGCACCGTCGAGCCGTTACGCGGTTTGGTAAAACCGCGTAACTACAAGGCCTCCAAGGCACCCGCGATGCGCTTCATGGCGGCGTCAGCGGCTGCTTGGTCGGGTGCCTCTGCCAGCACGCGGATCACCGACTCGGTTCCGCTCTTGCGCACGAGCACGCGGCCCTCGCCCGCCAGCGATGCCTCGGCCTCGGCGATGGCGTTCTGCACGCCCATGCTATCCAGCGCGGCATCCTTATCGGCCACGCGCACGGCCACCTGCGCCTGCGGCAGCAGCTTGCACGGAGCCGTGAGCTGCGAGAGCGTCTCGCGCTCGGCACGAATCACTTCCATCACGCGCAGTGAGGTCATAATGCCGTCGCCCGTGCGCTCGATATCGCCAAAGATCGTATGGCCCGTCTGCTCGCCACCCAGGCTGTAGCCGCCCTCTCGCATCTTGGCATACACGTGACGGTCGCCCACGCCGCTGGTCACGGCGCTCAGGCCGGCAAGCTCCAGCGACTTGACCAGGCCAAAGTTGCTGGCAATCGTCGGCACCACGGTACCGCCCGAGAGTCGCCCGTGCTTGTTCAGATACACGCCGCACACGTACAGGATCTGGTCGCCGTCTACCACGCGACCGCGCTCATCCACGGCCAGGCAGCGGTCGGCATCGCCGTCGTAGGCAAAGCCCACGTCCAGGCCCTGCTCCACCACATGGCGCTGCAGACGCTCCATATGCGTGGAGCCGCAGTCGACGTTGATGTTAAAACCATCGGGCGCGGCGTTGATCACGCGCACGTCGGCGCCCAGCGCGTCAAACACCGGCTTGGCCACCGAGGACGCCGAGCCGTTGGCGCAGTCCAGGCCGATCTTGACACCCTGCAACGAAAAGTTGGCGCTTGCAATGAGCGAGGCGATGTAGCGGTTGCGGCCCTGCATGTAGTCCACCGTGGCGCCGATGTGGTTGCCCGTGGCCAGCGGCACCTCGCTCTTACCATCGATGTAGTCCTCGATGAGCTCCAGCACGTCCTCGTCCATCTTAAAGCCGTCGCTGTTGACGAGCTTGATGCCGTTATCGCAAAACGGGTTGTGGCTCGCGCTGATCATGATGCCGCAGTCGAAGCAGCCCTCGACCGTCTGATGCGCCACGCCCGGCGTCGGGATTACGTGCAGCATGTAGGCGTCCGCGCCGCTCGCGACCAAGCCGCTCACCAGCGCCGCCTCGAACATATAGCTCGAACGACGCGTGTCCTTGCCCACGATCACGCGCGCCTTAGCACTGCGATTGGCGCCGTAATACCAACCCACAAAACGGCCGATCTTATAGGCGTGCTCCACCGTCAGCCCAACGTTGGCCTCACCGCGAAAGCCGTCGGTGCCAAAGTACTTCATGCGCTCTCCTTATAAAAATGGGGCGAACAGATTATCTGTCCGCCCCAAAATGGTACTCGATTATCTGGACTACCAGAAAAACCCTACGCCGACGCGCTGTCGCGAGCCGCCTGGCACGTGGGGGTCTGGCGCAGCGTAAGCGGCTTATCCCCCGCCTCGGCCGACGTGGTCAGCGTATAGGTGATCGTCGTCGTCTCGCCCGCATGCAGGTCAACGGTTCCCGAATAGAAGGGAATGCCATGCCACGTGGCAGCGCCAAGCCCAAACTGGGTGCCCTCGACGGTAAGGTCCGAAATGTTGCCACCCGTCGGGGCGAACAGCGAGACATTCAGGCGCTCGTCATCACGCGCGGCATCGGGTGCGCTCGCCGCAACGTAGTCGGGCAGCTTGCCGGCCTCTTCCTGCGTCATGATGTTCGTCAGGGTGACGGTGATGCGATAGGAGCACGTGCCGTCGCCATTCTTGACGCCCTGGCCAATCTGCGTATCGGCGTTGAGGTACCAATCGAGCTTGGAGAAGCTCAGGTTGTTAAAGTAGACACCGGCAACGGGATCCTCGCTCGGGTCGTCCGGATCGGGCAGCGAGGCGTCGATGTTCATTTCCTTGATAGCGTTCTGCTCGTCGTCGTTTTTCATCCACGCGATCAGGCGGCCCTCTTCGGCACCACGCTCAACGGCGCTGACGAGCTTCGTAACATCGACATCGCCGATACCGCCAAGAATCTTGTCGAAGGCAGCGCTGGCGACGGATGCAAAGATGCCGTCCGACTCCTCGACCGGATAGTTCCAGTACACATCGTGCATGAGGACCTTTGCGGCGTTGGTGCCGTCGACAACCGTTCCGTCGGGCAGCGAGACATTACCGACCAGGCCCAGCAGATACTGCAGGAACACCGGGTCGATACCGATGACGCCATCAACGTCCTGTCCATACTGGGACTTCCACAGCGCGGCGACACGCTGCGAGTTGCGGGGCCAATCAGGCGAATAGGTATTGCCCGAGTTGTACAGGTTACTGTGGTTGCCGAACAGCGCCTCATCCTCTTCGTCGACGCTCTCGACTGCCTCATCCTCACTGAGTCCAATGCGGGGAACAAACTCGCCAATCGACATCTGGCCGTCAGTGACCGAAATCAGGCCCTGCGAACCGCCAAAGCCGCCGCAAGCACGAATCTCGACGTTGTTCATGGCGTACACAAGGTAGTTGCGCGTCTGGCCGTTGGCGCCGAGCATCTGGGGAAGGACGGGGGCGACCTTTTCCGCCGCGTCAACCGCGCCGTTGAGGGTGGCAAAGCCGTCCTTGGCCTTATCGACCAGCTCGGTCACCTGGGAAATATGAGTATCGCCAATGCCCTGGACCTTCTCGTTGGCGCTCTTGAACACCTTCGAGCTGCTGGAAAGCGAATCGGCGACCGCCTGTAGCGCGGACACGTTAATCATGCCGTCCTGGAACAGCTTGCCGGGCGTGGCCTGCGAGAGGTTATCGGCCATGGGAACCAGCGCGTTGCTCGAGACATCGGACAGGGCATCAATCATGGCGCGGGCTGCGTTGATGTCGCTGCCATACACCGGGATAAACGAAGCCGCCGTCCACAGCGGGCTCGAGGTCTCCGCCTTCATGCTGTTGCAGAGCTCATCGATCTTCTTCGCGTCGTCAGGCAGCGTCGAAAAATCGCCCGACGTGACCTTGTCCTTAAGGCCACCGACGATCTCGACAGCCTCCTTCGCTTCGCTCTTTACGGTCTTTGCCGAGTTAAGCAGCATGAAGCCGCTTGCGCCAAGCGCAACGAGAAGCACCGCGACTACAGCGGCAATAATGGCGCCGGTGTGACGCTTTTTGCGCTCGTCCTTGCGATGGCGATGACGGACCAGGCCGTCAGAGGTCGAACTCGACGAAGCGTCGCTACCGTAGTTCAAGCCAAAATCGTAATAATCTTCCTTGGAACCCGAGCCCGCAAACTCGGCACCGCTATCATCCAGGCGGGCGAACGTGCCAGTCTCGGAGGCGCCGGTGTAGATCGTGCCAAGGTTACCCGTAAGCCCCGCGCCACCAGCAGAGGGAGTATTGTTGTCGGCCTTGCCGGCATTAACGTTGCCGGCGGCATTCGCGGCGTTGGCAGCACCTGCGTTGTTCGCGGGTACCGAAGGAGCCCCACTCGGCTGCGACGTGGAGGTTGCACCGCCCGCAAAGACATTCCCTCTTGCACGGCCGGTCTTTTTTGCCTTTTGTGACTGCTCGTACAGAGCGGTAAACATCGCCGTCTCGCCCGGGGACACGCGCTTACCGGAACCGCCCTGTCCAGCGCCGCCCGGCGTGCCGGCCTTACCAGCCCCGTTCGGACGCGGCGGAACTGCAGGACGGCCGCTATCGCTGCCCTTAAAGTGATTACCAGCCATAAAGAAATCCTCGCAATTGAGTCGCAATGAAAAAGTCCATAACGTTACTAGTTTATGGCATTTTGAGCATCGACAGCTAAACTCCAGACACGGACATCAATTGGCGAAAATGCGGCACAACACCTTTTCTGTCTTGGCGGAAGCGCCAGCTACACCGTGAGGAACATCATCACGATGATCATGGCAAAGCCGATAAGGTCGGTCGGCAAAAACACCGTCCCCAGCATAACGGCGCTGGTGATGGTCGCCGAAACCGGCTCCACAGTTCCGATGAGGCTCGCGCGCACTGAGCCGATGTCCTTAACGCCCTGCATATAAAGCATGTAAGCAAAAAACGAGCCGATAACCACGAACACCGCGAGCGCCTCGATGCCGGCAGCGTCGAGCGCCGGCATATGCGCCCAGGGCTGCACGAAGGCACATGAGACCACGCCCGCCGTAAGCATTGCCGAACCCGTGACGATGGGGCTGCCGTATTCGGGCAGGATCTTGGCGGGAATCACCGCCATACACGCGGCGCTGACCGCACACATAAGACCTGCTGCCAGGCCAAGCGGCGAGATATTCAGGCTGGTGGGGTCGCCGCCGGTGGAGATTAAAAAGGTTCCGCCCAGAGCCAAGCCAATGCCGATGACTTCGCGAGTACGCGGCATGCGGCGATCGGTTACGCAGGTGTAGCCCATGATGATAACGAGCTGCAGGCACTGGAGCACCGTCGCGGTTCCGGCGTTCGTCAGGCGCACGGCCGAAAGATAGCAGAACTGGTTGAACAGCAGGCCAAAAGCGGTAAAAAGCAGCAGTTGTCTGCGGTCGGCGGGCGTGGTCCAGAGTTTAACCAGACGCTCGCGATCGCGCGTGACCACCACGGCCATAAAGAGCAGACCGGCGAGAATCTGGCGCACACTCATAAGCCACAGGGTATCAACGTGATAGGTATCGAACAGGAAGCTCGCGCTGGTACCCGAAAAACCCCAAAACGAACCACCCACCAGCGTGGCCAGAACGCCCGTAATCATCTTGCGCGTCGACGCACTGTTCAGGCGGTCGCGCCATGCACGGCGGGTACTGCGGCTGAGCTCGTCAGTGCCCTCGGGCACATCAATGTTCGATATATCGGTCATCGGCACCGAAGCCCCTGCGCCTTCGACCTGCTCGACACGCTCTTTGCTCATTCCACTCCCCCGAAACAGTCTGGAAGCAATTCGGCTTACCTTACCACGGCAAAGGCACCAGCTGGAGGCTTGTCCGTTTATCGGTAGGACAATTCCGCAGACGTCTTTCCATAGCTCGATACCGCAATGGGCTTGCATTATGCAACAGCCAAATCGCGGCAGCAGGCTCTTTTGAAATGGATATGACAAAGCCCCCGAATTCCACAATGTAAGCGATTTTTAAAAATGTTCTTGCCACCGAGTTCAGGCTCCGTTATATTATCCCTTGCGCGCTTGCGCACCCTTGATCGGGCGTTTAGCTCAGGGGGAGAGCGCTTCCCTGACACGGAAGAGGTCAGAAGTTC
>NZ_JADNDZ010000017.1 GCF_015552075.1 Collinsella aerofaciens | reverse complement strand
ATGGGAATCCGATATCCGATACCGATACGTCGGGGTGGTTTGGAGGGGTTTCACCCCTCCATCTCGGCGGAGCCGAGCGGGCAAGGAAGAGGTGCCGCCGCCGATGACGCGCAGCAATCTCGACCGCTGGGAGGATTGCGGAGAAGCCCCGCAGGGCACGTCCTTAGCGCAGCTAAGGTCTAACGTGCTAGACTTTAGTCGATTAAGTCTGTACGGCTCGGAGGTTTCCATGGCTCACATCGCGAAATACAAGGCTCCATCGGTCGGGCACATGCTCGCCCACTACCGCCGCGACCGCAGCAGCCTGGAGCGCGACAATATCGATCCCGAGCGCATCAAGAACGACTTGGTGGTCGGCCACTACACGAACAAGGACGGCAAGCTCGTTGTGGGGCGCGTGGAGCCGCGCGAGGGCGAGCCGAACTGGGGCACGGTGGAGAGTCGCATCGAGCGCGTGAACAAAGCCCAGAAGGCCGCAGGGAAGCGCGCCACGCGCAAGGATGCGGTCGTTATGGCTGACGTTGTTGTGACGCTTCCCGACAATGTGCGCAAGGGCGATGAGGACAGGTTCTTCCGCCTGACGTACTGGTACCTGTCGAAGAAGTTCGGCATCGAGAACATGATGGGCGGGTACGTCCACAAGGACGAGGTGCTGAAGGATGGCACGCCCGCCCGCGACCACATGCACGTGCCGTTCACGCCCATCCTCGATGGGCGCTTCAACTACAAGAAGATGTGCCCCCGCAGCTTCTACCAGAGCATGCACAAGGAGCTTGGGGATTACCTAGAGGGGCGCATGGGCTACCGCCCCGCAATCGAGCTTGACGAGGAGACGCGGGCGCAGCGCGTGTACACGGACAAGTCAGTGGACATCGACAAGGTGCGCGGCGCGGTCGATAGGGCGGTCGTGCAACCTGCCGAGGACGAAGCGGCGCGAATCGTCGCGGCGGCTAGGGAAGAAGCCGCCGCTTTGCTAAACGATGCCGAAGCGCGTAAGGCAGAGCTTGTTACCGAGATTGCCGACAAGGAGGGTGACCTTGCCGAGCTTGACAGCCAGCTCGAGGACGTGAAGCTCGATATCGAAGATGAGCAAGACCGATTGGAGTGTCTTCGGCAACGAGCGGACGGAGTTGCGCGAGACATTGGAGAGCTTCAACCCATCGCTACCGAGGTTCGGGGCTGGGAAGCTGCGGGAAAAGCTGAGCGCGGCGCAATCCTCGATAACATCGTTGTTAAGTGCGATGGACTCGCGAGCCGCATCAGAGCAGGAGTTGCGGGAATACGAATCAAAGTGGAAGAGCTTAGAAGCCGAATATCGCGCTCGCTCGAATATCTGATGCGCAGGGAACAGCCAAGGCAACAGAGCCTTAATGACGTGCTGCGCGATGCGCAGCGGGCGGCGGATGCGTGGAACCGCGATCACGCTGCACCGCAGAGGACGTATCGCGGACGGGCTAGATGATGTGTTATAGTAGTACCTGTAATACACGACAAGGAGGTGCGACATGGCTACCGCGGTCACATCAATGAGGATTCCAACCGAGTTGAACGAGCGCTACAGCCGTCTTGCGAAGGAGACTGGCAGGTCGAGGAGCTTCTACGTTAACGAAGCCCTGCAAGAAGCTATCGACCGTTTCGAGTACGAGTACGGGATTCTCAAGGATATCGAGGACTATCGTGCTGGCAGGCTTGAGACCTACAGCATCGACGAGGTAAGGGCGCACTGTGGCCTGGCGAATTGATTTCACGAGGAACGCCGACAAGGCGATGCGCAAGCTCGATAAGGGCGTTGCCGCGCGGGTGTTTGACGAGCTTGACGAGATAGCGAAGCTCGAAGACCCAAGAAGCAGGGGCAAGGCATTGACGGGAAATTTGGCAGGCGTGTGGCGATACAGGGTCGGTGACTACCGAATCCTGTGCGACATCAATGACGGCAGGCTCGTCATTCTCGTGGTCGATGTTGCGCATAGACGCGAGGTTTACAAGCGCAGATAAAAAAACAAAAGCCCACCGCGCGGACGCGATGGGCTAAAATAATCAAAGGCTGGTTGTGGTTGCCGCCGACAACCAGCGAGTAAAAACGGAGATAGTAGCTCCGCCAAACCCTAGGTACTATTCTACCAATTTCGGGACGAATTACCAGCTTGGAGCCGCTTTCTCCATGACGAGGAAGGGGCCATTTTTATGCCTCGAAAGCGAACGGAAGCAGATAGGGCTTACGACAAGAAACGCGCAGGTAAACGCACTCGTAATTGGGCTTTCCTGCTCTATCCAGAGAGCTGTGACACAGCCTGGCGCGATCGCCTCGCGCAGATGTGCGTTCCCGCGTTCGTGTCTCCACTGCACGATCAGGACACCTGGACGGCCTATGACGAGCAGGAGAATGAGCAGCACAAGCAGGGTGAGCCGAAAAAGGCTCACTACCACGTCATGCTCATGTTCAACTCCGTCAAGACGTACGAGCAGGTCATGGAGTCTGTCGAGGATCTGAAGGGCACGAGCTGCGTGCCCATTGAGGACTGCAAGGCTTACGCCCGCTACCTGTGTCACACAGGCCAGAAGGACAAGGCACAGTACAGCAGGGATGACGTTCTGCAGTTCGGCGGCGCCGACTATGCCGAGATGACCGAGGGCACCTCTGACAAGGTCAAGGTGATCGCGGAGATGGAGAACTTCATCGAGGAACAGGGCATCGACTCCTACCATGTCCTGAGCCGCTACGCGCGTCAGGAGCGCCCTGACTGGTACCGCGTCCTGGTCTGGAACGGGCGACATCTCAAAGACGTCATGCAGGCCATGACGTGGGAGCGCAAGGAGCAGGAGCGCGCGCAGGCGCAGGCCTATGTCACAGCCCGAGAGTGCCACCGCCCAAACGAGGGCGAGACGCACTATGAGGGGTAAGGGCTGGGGCGACATCGATGGCTAAATCGAGTTGTGTCACAGCTGAGGACGCGGGGTAATAGGGGCCGCGTAGGCCCCTATCAGAGGGCGCGGCAGCGCCCGTGCCGCCTGGTGATGAGCGGGCTGGTCAACAGGGCAGGGACGGCGATGAGCGGCCAAGAAACGGGTGTGTGCATCGCTTTCCCTGCCCTTCTTTTGTGCATGCAAGATGTGGGTTTGTGTGCACAAACCATGCTGTGTCACAGCTTCGGATCAATCAGCCATGGTTGATTTCGGGAGAAAAACAGGGGGGGGTGTACTACGACACACCCCCCTGTGTTCCGTGTTCCGTAATCCGGCATAAAAAAATAGCCCCTGACCTGCGGTTTTGTTAACGCAAAAAGTGGTCTTGGGCGGTGGTTCGGGGGCGCTTCGCGCGGGGCGAACCAGCTGGCTAGCCAGCAGCCCAAGCGTAACATACCTGTCAAGGGGTATCAAGTGAGACGTGGAGAAAAGGTGAGGGGCGGCCCCCGAACGGTTGTGACGACAGCTTGAAACCCCTGTCCGCGTGAGGACGGGGGCAAGATCGTAAATCGTGACTACGGGGCGGCGTGGTCTGCGAAGCAGATCTAAGCCGACTCGTTCACGGATTGCGGAATTGACGCGGCGGACAACTGGAAAACCAGACTGGGATAAGGGTCGATGGACGCTCTGCTCCATCG
>NZ_JADNDZ010000016.1 GCF_015552075.1 Collinsella aerofaciens | reverse complement strand
GTCATGCCTTGCCTTTTGAATGACAAATTGTCGCTCTGGGCGGCGCGCAGCGTCGGCCCGTTACGCGGTTTGGAAAACCGCGTAACTACTCCCGGACTCCGTACTGCTCGTAGTAGGCGTCGATAGCGGTCTTGAGCTCGTCGTCGATGACGACTTTGCCGTCGATCTCGTGGTTGTAGAGGGTCTCGACGACCTCGGCCATGGAGACGATGCTCGCGACGGGGAAGCCGTACTTGGCCTCGATCTCCTTCTGCGCGGTGGTCACGCCGCCCTTGCCGACCTCCATGCGGTTGAGGGACACGATGAGGCCCTTGATCTCGACATCGGCAGCAGCCTTGACCTTGGGATAGGTCTCGTCGATGGACTTACCGCTGGTGGTGACGTCCTCGACCATGATCACGCGGTCGCCGTCCTGGGGCTCGTAGCCCAGCAGGTTACCCTTGTCGGCACCGTGGTCCTTGGCCTCCTTGCGGTCGCAGCAGTACTTGACCTCCTTGCCGTACAGCTCGTGGTAGGCAATCGCGGTCACGACGGCCAGGGGAATACCCTTATAGGCCGGCCCGAACAGCACGTCAAAGTCATCGCCAAAGTTATCGTGGATGGCCTGGGCGTAGTACTCGCCCAGCTTCTTGAGCTGATAGCCCGTCACGTAGGCGCCGGCGTTCATAAAGAACGGGGACTGACGGCCGCTCTTAAGCGTAAAGCTGCCGAACTTAAGAACGTCGGACTCGACCATAAACTTGATGAACTCTTGCTTGTAAGCCTCCATGCGGGCTCCTCTCGTAATCGCGTACGTGCCCTCCAGTTTAGCGCAGGCAGGACGCAGATGCGGTCGCGCTTTGGAGCCACGGCACTCTGTAAGGGCTTTGTCAGGGGCGATGATTTTCCGAACAATGGGGTTGACACGGCAAACCCCCTCGTCAAAAATACCGGCGGATTGAAACGGGTACGAGATACCCGAAGCGCGCTGCGCCCGGCCTTAAGGAGGTGTGCCATGGAAGGCAGCCATAGTCGAAAAACCTGCATGTCGCCCTCGGCACGCCGCGAGGATTCCGCGCACGCATAAGCGCCAACAGTCGATCACCAAAACCACCACAAAGGTGCCTGCCCCCCTTGTGGTGATTCGCGAGCATGACGTGAGCGACATCTAGGTTTTTTGCAATTCAATACGACACGTACGCTAACTCCCTTTAGCAAGGAGGACCCTATGCTGATGCTCAAAACCGCCACGGTACTCGAAGTCATCTCCAAGCGCCGCCGCACGGCGCGCCCTGCCGCTCACGCCGGCCTTGCCAAGAACACCATCTTTGCCGCAACCCATAGCGCCGAGGACTCCCTCGTGCTGCTCGACGCCACGGCTGACGGCCTCACCGCCGGGCAGGCCGCCGAGCGCCTGGACGGCGCCGGTCCCAACACCATCGAGGCGCCGACCAAGACACTTGCCCGCCGCATCGCCGACGCCTTCATCGACCCCTTCGCCGGCATCCTCGCCGCGCTCGCGCTGGTCTCGCTCTACATCGACGTGCTCGCCGTGCCCGAGCCGCAGCGCGACCCCTCCACGGTCATCGTCATCGGCATCATGCTACTGGTATCGGGCGGCATGAAGTTTATCCAGGAAGCACGCAGCGGCAATGCGGCAGAGGCCCTCAAAGACCTGGTCTCCAACACCTGCACCGCCCTGCGCGACGGCGAGCGCATCGAGATACCCTTCGATGAGCTCGTCCCCGGCGACGTGATCCGCCTCTCCGCCGGCGACATGGTGCCGGCCGATGCCCGCATCATCACCGCACGCGACCTGTTTGTGATCGAGTCCGCCCTCACCGGCGAAAGCGAGGCCGTCGAGAAGACCGCCGTCGCCACCGTCGTCGAAGGCGCCGACAGCTCCACGCTGCCGCTCTCCGCCTGCAAGAACATCGTCTTTACCGGCACCTCCGTGCAAAACGGCACCGCCATGGCGCTTGTCGTGGCCACCGGTTCGGACACCTACTTGGGCGGCATCGCCAAGATGCTCAACGGGCGCGGCGAGAAGAGCGCGTTCGACCGCGGCGTCTCGAGCGTCTCGATGCTGCTGGTGCGCCTGATGCTCGTCATGGCGCCGGCAGTCTTTGCCATCAACGCCGCCACCAAGGGCAACGTCATCGATGCGCTGCTGTTCGCCACGAGCGTGGCCGTGGGCATCACGCCGCAAATACTTCCCGTCATCGTGACCACGAGTCTGTCGCAGGGAGCCAAGGACCTCGCCCGCCGCCAGGTCATCGTCAAGGAACTGTCTGCGATCCAAAACCTCGGCGCCATGGACGTGCTGTGCTGCGACAAGACCGGCACCCTCACCGAGGACCGCATCGTGCTCGAGCGCTACCTCAACACCGACGGCAACGAGGATACGCGCGTGCTGCGCCATGCGTTCTTGAACAGCTTCTTCCAGACCGGCCTCAAGAACCTCATCGACCTGGCCGTTATCGACCGCGCCGATGTTACGCTCTCGACCGTCGTGCCCGATTCCATGCTGGGCCAGAGCCTGCGCGACCGCTACGCCAAGGTCGACGAGGTGCCCTTCGACTTCTCGCGTCGTCGCCTGAGCGTGGTCGTCGCCGACGCCCAAGGAAAGACCCAGATGGTCACCAAGGGCGCTGCCGAGGAAATGCTCGAGATTTGCTCCTACGTCGAGGTGGACGGCACCGCTCAGCCGCTTACCGACGAGAAGCTTGCCCAGATTCGCAAGCAGGTGGCAGGACTCAATGCCGAGGGCCTGCGCGTGATCGCCGTGGCGCAGAAGACCAACCCGCGCACCGTGGGCGAGTTTGGCATCGCCGACGAGTGCGACATGGTGCTGATGGGCTTTTTTGCCTTCCTCGATCCGCCCAAAGCGAGCGCCGCGGGCGCCGTCGCCACCCTCGAGGCCAAGGGCGTGGCGGTAAAAGTCCTGACCGGCGACAACGACCGCGTCGCCGCCACCGTCTGCGAGCAGATTGGCATCGACGCAAGCAACGTTTTGCTGGGCTCCGAGATCGATGCGCTCGACGACGCCGAGCTGGCGGAGCGCGCCGAGCAGACCCATCTCTTTGCCAAGCTCTCGCCGCTGCAGAAGGCGCGCTTGGTGCGCGTCATGCGTGAACTGCTCGGCCATACCGTGGGCTTTATGGGTGATGGCATCAACGACGCCGCCGCCATGCGTGCGAGCGACTGCGGCATCTCGGTCGATTCGGCCGTTGACATCGCCAAAGAATCCGCCGACATCATCTTGCTCCAGAAGGACCTGGGCGTGATCGAGCGCGGCATCATCGAAGGCCGTCGCACCTACGGCAACCTACTCAAGTACCTCAAGACCACGGTGAGCTCCAACTTTGGCAACGTGCTGTCCGTGACCGTCGCGAGCCTGTTCCTGCCGTTTTTGCCCATGAGCGCCCTGCAGCTGGTGCTGCTGTCGCTGGTCTACGAGATCGTGTGCATCGCGCTGCCGTGGGACACCGTCGACGATGCCTGGACTGCCCGCCCGCGCGCCTGGGACGCTGCGTCCATCAAGGGCTTTATGCTCGAGCTGGGCCCCGTGAGCTCGCTGTTTGACATCGTGACCTTCGCCGCGCTCTTCTTTGCGGTGTGCCCCGCCACCGTGGGCGCGAGCTGGGCCGAGCTTGCCGCCGCGGGCAATGTTGCCGGCATGGCAACCTTTGCGGCGATTTTCCAGAGCGGTTGGTTCGTTGAGTCTATGTGGTCGCAGACGCTCGTAATCCACATGCTGCGCTCCCCGCACCTGCCGAGCCCGCGCGACCACGCCGCGCCCGCGCTGTGCGTGCTCACCGTACTGGGCCTGACGCTCGTCACTTGGCTGCCGGCAAGCCCCATCGCCGAGGCTCTGGGCCTCATGCCGCTGCCGGCGAGCTTCTTTACGCTGCTCATCGGCATCGTCGCCGCCTACATTGCGCTGGCCCAGCTGGCCAAGCGCCACTACATCGCCCGTCACGGTGAGCTGCTGTAACAGACAGCCCGAGTCCACCACGGCAGCCGTTTCCACAACCCGTCCCCTCAGCAGTTGCGGTGAAATAGTTCCTGTTTTAAGACCCCCAAGCCTTATTCAGGAACTATTCCACCGCAACTTATTGAACCACCACAAAGGTGCCTATCCCCTTCGTGGTGGTTTTGGGGCGTTACGAGGCGTTGGTCAGGCGGCTCCAGAGCTCGTCGATATCGATCTGGTCGCCGCCGCTCAGATACCCAGTTCGAATAAAAGCCTCATTGTAGATATAGATGTCATGAGCGCTATCGCCATCGTCTTCGGTGTCGTCGGCCATAATCACGTAGCGGTGGCCGTCAAGCGCCTTGACCAGCCAATACAGGGCATCATCGATTGTGCATTTCTCCTGCACCATCGCCGCATCGCCAATCGCGCCGATGAGCGCCCGCTCGCCCTTTGTATAGCCGCCCACCGAGAGCAGAATCGCGATGTTTTCGTCTCCGCCGCCCGGTTCAAGCTCCTCGTACTCGGACTCCGAAAGCGGTATCGCGCTGTTCGCAAGCTCGTCCACATCGTCCGAAACCTTGGAAAAGGTAAAAGCGAAAAATCCCGCGTCATCGACGGCGCCGTAGCCCACGTTCTCGCCTTGCCACTCATAATTTTGATGTTTGAGCAGGCGCACCAGATCGGCACCACCCAAGTTGATCGCGGCATAGACCGTCACGTTGGCATTGTCGTCCACGCAGGCGGCGTCCGCCGTGCTCGCTGCTTTGGCGCCGCCCGTTGTGCCCGAGCATCCAGCCAGCGCGCAAGCCGCCGCGCCCGCGCCCGCCACAAAGGCCGCACGGCTCATCGTCATCTCGTTCATCATGTTCGTCCCTCGCTATGCTATTGGCCGCATCGCACTTAGCCGAGCGCGCGTCCGGTCTTTTCCTGCCAAAATTCGTTAATCGTGGGAGCACCGCCGCTCTGGGTAAACGTACCGGTCTTGATGGCCTCCTCGGTAATGAGGTCCAGGCGGTAGTCGCCGTTTTCCATTGGGCTCACCATGGCAACGTGCCGCGCCATGTTGGAACCGTAGACGCACGCGATCCACGAGCCCGAGGTGATCTGCGCCCGGTCCTCAACCGGAACGGAAAAGCCCGCGATAACATCCTCGCAGCTCGAATAGCCCGCAAGCTGCAGCGTAAACATCACGGTACTCCCGGTGCCGCCCTTGTCGAGCTTTCCGATTTCATCCTCGCCGAGCCATTCGGTTGCGCCATCCTTGCTGATATTGCAGACGCTGAGCACGCGACCTGCCTCGTTCTCGTACATCTCGAGCGCATCTTGCCAGGTATAACCCTGTTGCGACGCAAACTCCTGCAACTGCCAGCCCCTAAGCTCGAGCAACGCTGTGATGCTGATGTTGCGGTGCGCATCCCAGCAGTCATCCGACCACGTATCGAACGCGTCCGCCGAGCCGCTGTCTGTGTCCGCACCGCCGCCCGCATCACCGGAATCGCCCGATGACGAGCCCGCATCCATCTTGTCCTTTACCGGACGATCGTCGTTAAAACCCGTCGTGTCCTGCGCCTGCTGTCCACCGCACCCCGCAAGCGTCAGCAACGCCGTTCCCGCCGCCGCGACAAACGCCGTGCGCGAAATAACCGTCTCCCTCATCGTTGTTCCTTTCCCGTTTCTTATCACAGTGCCGAGCAACGCCTCGACACCGATCCACCCATAGCCCACTCACGCTATTGACGGGGCAGCTCCGTCCAGCCAAAACCGGGCTCAAAGCCATCGCGCGTGCCGATCACGTCGCCCGAGCCGTTCACCCAAGCTTGGTCCGCCATCACCGAAACCTCGACATCGGTACCGTCGGGCCTGGTGTAATGGTTGACCCCGCGAATAGCATCGGAATACGAGGCCGCGCCCGTTCCCACACCTGCGCTGGAGAAATTGGCCGCGCTGGCGGCCATATTCGCGGCGTGTTGACGATCGCTGCGCTCAAACCAAGCCTGCTGGTAGCTGTCGAACGCCGCCTGCTGCGAGGCATGCATCTGCTGCCAGGCCGCGAACTGCTGTTGCTGCTGGGCGATGTTCATCTGCGTGCGCTGACGCTGCTCGAGCACCATCTGCTGCTTTTGAGCGCACGCTTCGCGCGCAATCGACGGGTTGAGCCGCAGGGTCGACGCCATTGAGGCAAGCGCCGTGGAGGCCGCCTCGTCCAGACGGCCTTCTGGCGCAACCAGGCAGAAGCTGTCCCTGATACGCCACTGCAACAGGTCGGCCGCGCCCAGCTTGAACGGCGCCCCGTCTGGGTAATCGCCCTGATCCGGAGCCTGATCTTTCACGGCGCGCTGACCCGCCGCCGCAGCCGCCTGGCGCTCGCGCAGGCGTTTGCCCAGAACGCCGCCGATCAGCCCGCTCGAAAGGCCTGCGCCCAGCAGCGCCTCGGCCCCGGCGGCAACGCCTTTACCCACAGAGCCCGCGACTCCGCCAATCGAGGCCACATAGCCCTCGACTTTGGCCGCCACCGCAAGCTCGGTAGGCACCGGGGCGCCCGCGAGCCGATATCGACGCATGCGGCACTCATAGATCACATCACTCGGTTCCATCGAAAAGCCCTGAATCGCAAAGTCGTTTGCCGCCTCGCGCTTTACGCGAGCACGCTCATGTTCGATATCGACCGCTGCGCTCGATGGGTACGGCTGCTCGGCCACAACCTCCGCCCGCGCGCCCAGCTGTGCTGCGCAGGCCTGGGCCAACTCGTCGCAAGCTGCCCCCACGTGCATAAACGCCTTGCGCTCGGTTTGCGTGGGGATACGTTTGGCAACGGCGCCCGCATCCACGTAGCAGAGCTCGGAGCGGTACACAATCCGCTCGCCCGCCAGGCCCGCCGCCGTCACGCCAACTGAAATCGGGCAGTCGAAGCTACTGCTGCGCTCAAGATGCGCCTCTTCGATACGCCAGCCCCGCGGCAACGCCACCTGCGCGAGCGCCTGACCGCCAGAAGCATCGCATGCGGTATGGAGCTCAAGGTCGCCGGCGCGGGGAGCATCCGCCGAGGCTGTACCGCCAGACGGCGACGCCGCCTCGGCACTCCGCGTTGGCACATCTGCCGGCACGGCCACACTCGGCTCACAACCTTCACCCGCGCCATCATCGGCAGCCGCCCCATTTGCGTGTTCCGCGACACCCGGGTCATCCTCAACGCTCTCAAGCCGAACACCGCAGCCCGGGCAAAATCGCACCGGCACGCCGGCGACCCGCGGCAGCTGCATCCCGCACGCCGGGCAGAATCTCAAATCACTCATCCCGTACACCCCTCATTTCATTGGCTGTTCTTGATGGCGGCTAGCTGTCGCCACAGTTCATCGGCACCGTCAAGGCGATATGCCGTCTTGTCGAGCACGATATTCCCGCCCTCGAACTCCACCGATTGCTCCGAGCCGTCTTCATAGACAAAGACGAGCGTGCGACCGGCATCGCTCATCCGCTCATCCACCGCACCTCCCACGGTGCAATCGTCGAGCGCGGCAAAAGTCGATGCGACCAGCTCGGCATCGTCGGTCTCATAGATCGTCCGCGCCTCGCCGTCCTCGATAAGCTTGACTGCCACCGGATCGGCAGCACAATCGTTCAGCAACGCTTGCGCGGCGTTCTTTCCCTGGTCGGCACGGGCACCAAAGCCGTATGCCCGCACAAGCGTCACCGCCGCAGCAAGGACCACCACGGCGATAAGCGCGCCCGCAATTTTATTAGACGAGCAACCACGAGACGCCATAGGCCCACCCCTTCCGTTCTGCTCCGCTCAACATCACATTCATATGCCTTTGAGCGCCAAAACGGCAGGTGACAAATGTCTCATATTCATATTTTTGCAGGTAAAACCACCACAAAGGTGCCTGTCCCCTTCGTGGTGGTTTTGGCTAGTCTTGGGGTGTCCAGGACCAGAAGAAATTGATGAGGGCCACGCGCGAGGCGGCACCGGTCTTTTTGTTGATCGAGGCGATATGGCGGTAGAGCGTAGAACGCGAAAGGAAGAGCGCTGCCGCAACGTCCTGCACGCTGTCGTCCGATACGACCAGCGCCTCCAGTACATCGCGCTCGCGCTTGGTAAGTCCAAAGGCGGCTACAAAACCGTCGAGTCGATCGTCAAACGAAAGCTCCGGTGTCTCCAGGGACACCGTGTCGACCTGATCGGGCGCACGGCTCACGCCAAGATCGTCGGTGGCAAACGCCAGTCCCCTGTGACCCGCTTCGTCCTCAACGCCTTGTCCAAACTGCCCCAACAGCGAGATCGCAATGCCGACAAACAGCACGAGTACGACACCCACCGCCATCAGCACGTTTTGGCTCGAGATGATCGCCACCGCCGGAGCCGTCACAAGCATTGAGCAAATGTTGTTGATGACGCGGCCCATGCACGGCCACAGATACGACCAGCGGGCATACATCGAAATCGCGGAGAACTTCGCGGTGAAGAACACCACGAAAAAGCCCGTGCCCAGGTAAAAGATAATCGTGGCGGCGAGCGCATTGCCGCCGTTGCCATCGGTGATAAGCACAAAGAACGAGAGCGTGGACAGCATGGCGGCGCACGTCATGATGATATTCATATACGAGCGTCCGCGCAGGTCATACAGGGCGCCGGCAGCAAGCGCACTCACAACCAGCAGCAAGCGCGGCCAGTCACCCAGATCGATAGCGCCGGCGGCATGCGAGGTCGTAAGACCGGCATTGAGAGCCGCGAATACGCCGGTGAGGCAGGCGGTCGCCACCGTCAAGCGCACTACGGCACCCTGGAAGGCCGCCTTTGCCTCGGGATTATCGCGCCACTTGGCGCCATGCTCCGACGCATCGACCGATAGCTCGGCAATCTCGGCTTCGAACTCGGGCGCGGACTCATCGCGTAATTTAGCTCGGCGGGTACCGTGAAGCAGCCCAACCAGCGCAATCGCACAGGCAATAAGGACAAACTGTTGAGGAATGCCCGCAGGCATCACCATATGGTTGAGCACCTGTACCAAAATGCCCGCAGCATAAGAAACCGCCACGGCACGTGCCAGACAAGGCGTCTGCGCAAAACGCCGCGCCAGATTGGCATGAGCGGTCGATCCGCAGTAGCCCAGGGCGCAGCACGCCACCAGACCGCCCGCAATCACAACCTGAAACTGCGCCGCCATAATCAGCAGCAGCAATGCCGACACCAGCAGCACGCCCGTCATATCGCTCGTTGCATCGATTGTCTGGGGACGGCGATAGTACAGGAGAGGACGCACAAAATAGCCGATCACGCTCGCGCCGACGACGATGCTCTCGTAGATAACGACCTCGTTCGCCGGCACAAACTCGGCCACGCGCACGTCAAAGAGGTACTCGCCGGCCAAAAACGTGAAAAAGAAAAGCGCCAGGCACAGAATCTCCCGTATGCCCCGGCGCAAATATGCGGTTGTGTCTCCCAGGTCCCTCATGGTAACCCCCACCCGCTTAGATGTCCGGAAAACCATTTTAATAGAGAACGGGTCTTACTACCCACGCAATAGCCGAAGTGTTACGCAATTGCCCTCAACCGCCCTCAACACAAGTTGCGGTGGAATACGGACTGTTTACAGCCAAAAAGGCTGGATTTAGACCGTATTTCACCGCAACTAAAGGAGCCCTTCTCCGATCGCACGCTCAGTTGCGGTGGAATAGTTCCTGTTTGTCCGGCTGGGGGTGCTTTTTAGGAACTATTTCACCGCAACTTATTGAGGGACTGGGTTGCGTGCGATGGAGAAGGGGATGGAGGGATCGGAAGTGTTGGAGCTCGGGTGTTAGTGCTCGGGCGTCAGGATCACCAGAGCGTCGTGCTCAAAGGGATGCTGAGCCACGCGCACGGTGCCGTCACCGTTATCGCGGACGGGCAGCTTGGCGATGCGCTTGTCCTCCATGTCGAGGACCGTCGCCGTCCAGCCGCGCGCGCCGTCGAGCTTAAACTTGAGCGCCGTGGTGCGCGGCAGGTACGTGACGACGCGATCGCCAACGCGCGCCACACGAATGGCCTCGCGCGCGTCATCGAGGAGCTCCTGCGCCGGAACCACGGCAAGCGCGTCGTCGGCAGCCGTGGCACCCAGGCCGGCAAGCACATGCTCAATCGCGCCAAAGTCCCACACGCCCGCAAACTGCAGGCACTCTTGCCAGCGGAACGGCATGTCGAAGCCCTCGCCCAGCACCGAGCCTTGGCTGCGCGATGTCTGCCAGTTCCAAACGCCGTGTGCGCCGTAAGTTACGCCGGCACTGGCGCCGGCAAGAATCGACGACCATACGCTCGCGCGGCAATCCTGCGCGGTGAAGCGCCAGTACACATTGCGCGACGCACCCATCTGCTCGTAACAAGGCTCAGAGTTGACCATCGGCTTTTTAGGGTAGTTGGCGATAAAGTCCTGCGGCAGACGCCATGCCTCGGGCTGGCCCTCGTAGTTGTGGCCGGGCTGGAACATATAAAAGTCCAGACGGTCCAGATACTGCGCCGGAATGGTGCGATTGGCGCGGTTGATATGCATGGTGCGCAGCGCCTCGGGCGCGCGCTTGACGACCTCGTCGAGCGCGTCCTCGTAATAGGCGATCGCCTCGTCGCCGGCAAAGTCGGTATCGCCCGTCACCACGTAGACGGGGTTGAACTCGCCCAGGTTCTCGACGACGCGGGCAACGTGGGCACGGACCTCCTCACGCGGCATAACCTCGGCGCCGCAACGCTCGGCGATCTTGGCACCCCAGGTACCGGGCACGTAGTTGCACCACATAAGCACGAGCGCCGGACGGATGCCGTGCTCGACGGCAGCACGGCACATGGCGGCGGCGCGGTCCCAATATGCCTGGTTGGGACGGGACCAATCAAAGTGCACGCCGTCCTCGCTGGCATAGGGCCAAATGCCCAGGTCGGGGCAGCAGCGGTCCCACTGCGGCAGCGTGTTGATCTGCAGCACATTCATGCCCTGCTCGGCACGGCGGGTCAGGTAGTAGTCCCAGTCATCCTCGGCAATGCTCGTAAATGCGCTCCAGCACGTATCGGCAAACCAGAAGAACGGTTTGCCCTCGCACAAAAAGCCGTCCTGGCGACCGTTGACGGTCAGCTTTCCCAAACTCATCTGCATGTCCTTTCGTTTGATAAAGGATTTGCGAACCGCCGGGGGCTTTCGCGGTAACCCCGTGCGAAAGCCCCTGCCGCTTGGCAAACCCTCGCGGGCGAATCCCGTCCGCCCCATCAGTCTACCTTGCAAGAAGGGCCCCGCCGGGCTTACGCCTGACGGGGCCCTGTCGTGTAGGTGAGGTCATATGTGACCGAACGGTTTGGCCTTAGGCCTCCATCTCGGCGAGTTCCTCCTTGGAGAAGCCGCAGGCAAAGACGACGGCAGCGGCGATGACAAAGGAGATTGCCATACCGACGATAGCCCAGACGGTGTTCATCTGGCCACCCTGCAGGTAGTTGGTGAAGACCAGGAAGTTGGAGGCACCGCCAGCGAGGTAATAGGTAACGCCCATGAGGCCGGAGAACACAGCGCCGATGGCACCGCCGATGAACATACCGAACATGGTGCGACGGAAGCGCATGAGGATACCGAAGAGTGCGGGCTCGGTGACGCCGCCGGCGATGGCGGAGATGACGTAGCCCAGGGCAAGACCCTTCTCGTCGGGGTTCTTCATCTTGAGGAAGGCACCGAAGGCGCAGCCCCAGACAGCGGCCATAGCGCAGTTGGTGGAAACGAAGACGAAGGGATCGTAGCCGGCAGCGATGATCTGAACCTGAGCGAGCAGGATGACGGGCATGTGCATACCGCAGACCACGAAGAGCTGCCAGAAGGCGCCGAGGACGGCCATGACGAGCAGGATACCGATGCCACCCATGTCAGCGAGACCGAAGAGGGCGTTAGCGATGAGGCCGCCGATCTCGTTGCCGAGCGGGGCGAGGACGATGAAGGCGATGGGGATGGTAACGATCATGGTGCAGAACGGCGTGAAGACCGTGGAGAGCACGTCGGGCATGACCTTCTTAAAGAACTTCTCGACGAAGTAGAGGACAGGCACCGAAAGGAAAATCGGCAGGACGGACTGCTGATAGTTGGCAGCGGCGATCTGAATGCCGTAGACGGAGATGATTCCGCCGCCATCCTGGGTCGCGACACTCACGACGGACGGGGCCATGAGGGCGCCGCCGAGGAGCATGCCCAGAACCGGGGAGGCGCCGAGCTTCTTAGCGGCGGCATAGCCCAGGTAGATGGGGATAAAGGTGAACGTGGCCTCGTACAGGGTGGTGTAGAGGAACGTGTAGGTCGGATCGGTGTCAGAGAGAACGCCGAGCATGGTGGGACCGAGGACCGCAGCGATGGTGCGGAACAGACCGCCGGCCATGAGCAGCGGGATCAGCTGGGTCATGGAGCCCGACAGATAGTCGAGGATGATGTTCGGCAGGTTCTTGAGCTCGAACTTCTCCTTGGGAGCATCGATGTTCTCGTCGACCGCGGCACCCTGCTTGACGCCGGACATGGCGACGAACTCGGCGAGCACCTTGGGCACGTTCTGGCCGATGATGACCTGGAGCTGGCTGCCGGCGAACTGGCAACCCAGAACACCCTTGACCTTCTTGATCTTCTCCACGTCGGCCTTGTTGTTGTCCTTGAGCGTCAGACGCAGACGCGTCATGCAGTTGGTGGCGACGGAAACATTCTCCGCACCGCCCACGAGCTCGAGGACATCGGTGGCAATCTGCTTGTTATCTACTGCCATGGGACCCCTCCCCATATCATCGTGTGCCTACTCGTTTGGGCGTAGGCACGCCTTTGGCTCGGCGACTATAACCCCTTACGGCCACCGAACCCTTGGATACGCTGTCGTAAACAATGTGTTTACTGAACGTTTACGGGCTTTAGTTTACACGGAACGTCTAATTTGTGGCAATTTTGCCGTCTGTAGTCCGGTGAACGGTAGGAAATCGGGGGTGAACGTACTTGCACGGTAAGGGATTGTCTATTTGACGCTCTGCTGCTAAATGCCTATTTACGTGGTCTTTTAATTTGGTAAACACCTCTATTCTTTGTTGACCCATCAACAAAAGCCCTGCTAAATGGTGATAAACGAATGTTTAGTAATTTGTTGAGTGTTCATTTTGACCGTTTACCGAGTTCATCTGCCTGTTCTGTAGCTCTGCATTAAACTAAACATGTTTAAGTTGTATTGCCGCTGATGTTTACCACTCGCGGCGCAGAGGAGGCAGCTCATGGAACTCAAATCGTGCGCCTACGCAACCGTCACCACGCTGGGAGACTTTGGCCCCTGGATCAGCAAAGTCGTGCTCGACCTGCCGTGCACCGTTCGCGCCAACGATATCGATGCGCGCACCTTCCATATATATGTAGAGCGCCACGAGCGCACGGGCGAGGTCCTCATGCGCAAAGAGCGCGGCGCCGACCACGCCGCACCTTCCGTAGGCTATGTCGAGGTACTTGCCGCTTATCCGTGCGATGAGTGCGGACGCAAGCTCGCCTTTGGCACCCATGTGGCGCTCGAGATCGCCGAGCAGCGCCTGACCAAGAAGATCGAGGGCAGCGTGATGGGCTCGCGCTTGCTCGATAACCAGCTGCGCATCGTGCAGCTCGAGGCCCTTCCCGGCAACGACGGCGATGACCCCACCTGCGGCCTGGTCTTTGACACCTGCCGCGGCGACATCTGTTCCGCGCTCAAGGGCTGGAGCAATGCCACGCAAAAGACCGCCGTCAACGGCATCGCGCTCGAGTACGGCTTCTTTGAGCCCAGCTTTAAGGCCGAGGACTCCGCCTGCTTCAACCCCTTCGCGCCCGAAACGACAGTCGTGCCCCAGAAGGCCCCGCTCGTGGTGTACCTGCACGGCGCTGGCGAGGGCAAGGGCGCTACGCAAGGCGAGGGCGCCACGCGCGCTTATATCGGCAACCGCGTGACGGCCATCAGCCAGGCGCAGATCCAACGCTACTTTGGCGGCTTTGCCTGGGTTCTCGTGCCGCAGTCGCCCACGTTTTGGATGGACAACGGCACTGAGCAGCTCGGCCACTCCAACCAGAGCATCTACTCCCCCGTCATTAAGGCGCTCATCGACGAGTTTGTCGCCGAGCATGCCGACCGCATCGACACCGACCGTATCGTGGTCGCTGGCCTTTCCAACGGCGGCTTTATGACGCTGCGCCTGTGCGCCGACTACCCCGATTTCTTCGCGGCGGGCCTTCCCTGCTGCGCGCCGTGGTACAACGCCACGGACGAGGACGTGACCGCCCTTGCCAAGACGCCGCTGTGGTTTACGCACTCCAAGGGCGATGAGCTCGTGATCCCGCAGGAGACCGTGCTGCCGCTCACGGCTCGCCTGCGCGCTGTCGGCGCCAACGTGCGCCTCACGTACTTTAGCCATGTCGAGGACCTGACCGGGCGCTACCGCGAGGCCGACGGCTCGCCCAAGAAGACGTTCAACCATGGCGTGTGGATCCACCAATTCAACGACCTGTGTTATCAAGACTTCGACGGGGGCAACGTACTCATCGACGGCGAGCCGGTGGGCTGCTGGGAGTGGTCGGCCAGGGTCGACAGGTAATCTATCCCATCACGGGGCCGAGGGCTTACCTCTGAAAATGTCCTCGGGCATGCGGCCCGGTTGCACCACGCGCTTCGCGCTGTGCAACCGGGCCGCCCCCTGCGGAATATTTTCAGAGGTAAGCCCTCGGCCCCGCTGCGTTTCCGTTGCTGTTGACCCTGGGTGAGCGCTTCCGGCGGGCCGCCGGGTTGACGGCGATGGGGACGTGGGTCCCGTCTTGCCTTGCGCGTAACTGGCTGAAATGATTTTGGTTGGAGCTTTCTTATGACTCGCGATTTAACTCGGGTGATTGTTACTACTGATATGGAAGTCGATGATATGAACTCGCTCGTTCATTTGGCTCTGTATCTTAACTTGCTTGATGTGCAGGCTGTGGTGTATACGGCTTCGCAGTATCACTTTCTTGGGGATGGCGTCCATACGCTCGGCGAGGTGAATCCGCATTGGCGGACTAAAGGGCGTCGCTCTTATGAGTGGAATGTTGTGCCCCATGAACCTGATCCCACGGCTGGGGAGCTTCGTGAGTATCGACCGTTTCCTGAGCATTGGATCGAGAGCCTCTGGAGCAATGAATATGCCCAGGCTTGGCCTCAGCTGCAGGCTAATGCGGCCGCTGCCGGTGAGCCGCCGTTTCCTTCGCCGGCTCAGATGATTGAGCGTACCTTTGTGGGCAACGTTGCCTTTGAGGGCGATGTGCGTGAGGAGACTGAGGGTTCGCGCGTGATTGCTCAGGCAATCTTGGATGATGACCCGCGTACGCTTTGGCTGCTCAGCTGGGGCGGCATGAATACCATTGTTCGTGCGCTCATGGGCATTGCTGAGCGCTATCGTGATACGCCCGAATGGCCTTCTGTGCAGCAGCGTGTCTATCAGAAGGTGCGCGTGATGGGCGTTGCCGATGGCGTGGGGCAGGACAATTCTTGGCTCGACCATGGGCATGAGCTCTTCCCCGATCTCATCTTTTGGTGTGTGCCCTATATGTATGGCGGCTATGTCGATGCCAAGATGGCTCAGCCCGATACACTGCCGCTGTTCCAGGCTCCCTGGCCCGAACAGAATCTCACGCAGGGCAACGGTCCCCTTATGGCGCGCTATATGCTCTATGGCGATGGCAAGGTGTACGAAAACGAGCCCGAGCGCTTTCAGTTTGGCAAGCATGCGCGCTTGGACTGGGGCCTGGAGGGCATGCCTGCGATGCAGTTTGAGCGCGGCGACTTTATGGCCGAAGGCGACTCAATGACCTATATCCCGCTGCTGCCGCTTGGCCTGCGCGGCATCGATAACCGCGACTTTGACACGTTGCTCGGCCGCATGTTCCTCGACGGGCATCCCGACTCGGACGCACCTGCCGGCTTTGCAGCCATAGGCACGCCCGTCGATGGCAATCCTAATCCCCATCTGCGCGCCTATCAGGAAGACTTCGCCGCTCGTGCGCAGTGGTGCGCCCATGGGCCCGCGGACTGCTCGCATCCGGCGTATGTTGCCGAGGTCACGGGCGACATGAGCGCCGCGGCCGGCGAGCGCGTTGCTCTTGCAGCGACCATCGTCGACCCCGATGGTAGGGGCTTCGACGCGCACTGGGATGTCGCCGTGGAGCCGTCGCGCTATGCAGGCGCTCAAGATCTGTCGCTGTGGCAGGAATGCGCGACGAACGCCACGTTCACCGTACCCGCCGACGCGCAGCCCGGTGACCGCTTCGTGCTCACCCTCAGCGTTAAAACCCGCGCCGAGCGCCCCTGCACCCGCTACGCCCAGGTCGCCATCACCGTCGCGTAGCAAGCGGCGGCACCCACATTCGGCACGGAGTGTCCCCAACCGCCACTCATTTAAGTACGTCCCCAATGAGTGGCCGAAGACTGCCCCCAACGACTAGTCGTTTAAGAACGTCCCCGATGACTACCCAGAAGTTGCGGTGGAATAGTTCCTGTTTGGCCTTCTATGGCCCACATTTAGGAACTATTTCACCGCAAGTTATTTGGGGATGAAAAATGGGCCATGTGTCCCAGTTGTGGAGACCTCTTGAGCCGTCTGGATATCGTGAAAGATCGCGCGCTCCCCCATCATCAAAAGTGACACACGCTACCTGTTGATGGGAGGCAACCATGGGCTTCTTTGACAAGATGTTCGAGAAGAAAGAGTGCGCGATTTGCGGTACCGAGCTGGGACTTCTAGGTAAGACAAAAATCAATGAAGGCTACCTGTGCAAAGAGTGCGCCGGCAAGCTCTCCCCCTACTTCCACGGCTATCGCTCCAGCACCGCGGACGACATCCGTGAGCAACTCGCCTACCGCGAGGCCAACACCGAACGCCTGTCTTCGTTCAACCCCACGCGCACGCTTTCTGCCGGGCGCACCAATATTATGCTCGATGAGGACGCGGGCCCGCTGATCATCACTTCGCAGAGCCGCTGGCGCGACGCCAATCCCGACATCATCGAGTTCTCGCAGGTACTCGGCTGCGATATGGATATCGACGAGCATCGCACCGAGATCTATCGCGAGACCAAGGACGGCGAGCGCGAGAGCTACAACCCGCCGCGCTACGACCTGGATTACGACTTTAATCTGACCATCCACGTCAACACGCCGTACTTTACCGAGATCAACCTGCGCGTGAACGACTCCACCATCGATCAGCGCGGCTCCATCGAATACCGCGAGGCCAAGCGCCAGGCAACCGAGGTCCGCGACGCGCTGGTGCAGCTGCGCCAGGAGACGCGCGACAGCGTCGTGGCCGCCAAGGCCCCCAAGACCGCGGTGACCTGCCCCTTCTGCGGAGCCACCACCATTCCCGATGCCAGTGGGCGCTGCGAATACTGCGGCGGCGCCATCGGCGCATAGCCTCCGGCAGCGAAAGGACCGATCATGGCCTTCGAGAGCGTTAACTATCAGTGCCCTGCCTGCGGTGGCCCCCTGCATTTTGCAAGCGCCGAGCAAAAGCTCGTCTGCGACTACTGTGACTCGCGCTTTGAAGTCGAAGAAGTCGAGGCCCTCTATCGCGAGCGCCAGGACAAGGCAGATGCCAAAGCCGATGCCGCAGCCGCGGCCCCCAAGCCTGCTGTCGACGATGCCGTGCAGGAGCTGGCTCAAAACGCCGGTTACATCTGCTCGTCGTGCGGCGCCGAGCTCGTGTCCGACGGCACCGTCGCTGTCACCACCTGCCCGTACTGCGGCAACTCCGCCGTAGCGCCCGGTCAGCTTTCGGGCGACTTCTCGCCCGACCTGGTGATTCCATTTAAGCTCGGGCGCGATGACGTCACGGCCGCACTCAAGGAACACTACAAGGGCAAGATCTTGCTGCCCAAGAGCTTTGTCACCGGCAACCACATCGACGAGGTCCAAGGTGTCTACGTGCCGTTTTGGCTCTACGGTGCCCGCGTTGACGGCGAAGTGCACTTTGACGCGACCAACGAGACCGTGACCGAGGAATCCGACCGCACCGTCACGACCACCGACCACTACGATGCCTATCGCAAGGGCAATATCTCGTTTAAGCGCGTGCCCGTCGACGGATCGTCCAAGATGCCCGACGGCCACATGGATGCCATCGAGCCGTTTGACTACGACGCGCTGCGTCCGTTCTCGGTCGCCTATATGCCCGGCTACATCGCCAACCGTTACGACGAGGACTGCGAGACCTGCAAGGCGCGCGCCGAGCGCCGTATGGAAGAAAGCACGATCTCGGCCCTGCGCGAGACCGTCGTCGACGAATACGACGATGCCACGGTCGAAAGCAAGCAGCTCGACTACACCTGGGAAGACAGCGACTACGCCCTGTTCCCCGTCTGGATGCTCTCCACCTCGTGGAACGGCAAGAGCTACCTGTTTGCCATGAACGGCCAGACCGGCCGTTTGGTCGGCGAGCTCCCCTGCTCCAAGCCCAAGCTCGCCATCGCCTCGGTGCTGTTCTTTGTGATCGGATTTATCCTCTCCCAGATTCTCTTTATGGGGGAATACGCCTTCGATCCAGATTACCTCACCTTTGATATCGAGGGCATCCTCATCAACGTCATCGCGCCGCTGATCATCGTGATTATCGGAGACGTGCTACTGGTAGGCCAGCTCAAGACGGCCAACGAGGCCACCCACGCCGACGAGTACTGCGGCGAGCTCGACCTGACCGAGAAGCACGACACCTTCAGCCACACCGAGACCACCGTTGTCATGAAAGACGACAAGGACGACTAAGCAATCCAACCAATACCACCCGGCCTTTGACGAGAAAGGAAGATTACCATGGGACTCTTGAAAGCTGGATTGGGAGCTGCCGGCGGCGTCATGGCCGACCAGTGGAAGGAATTTATCTATTGCGAATCGATGCCTGCTGACGTCTTGGCCTGCAAGGGCAGCAAACGCACCGGTGGCCGCAGCTCCAACACGCGCGGCGAGGACAACGTCATCTCCAACGGCTCGGTCATCGCCGTCAACGACGGCCAGGGCATGCTCGTGGTGCAAAACGGCAAGATCATCGAAGTCGCGCTGGAGCCCGGTGAGTTCGTCTTCGATACCGGCAGCGAGCCGAGCGTCTTTAGCGGCAACCTGGGCGACTCCATCAAGGAGACCTTCGCCAATATCGGCAGCCGCTTTACCTTTGGCGGCGACGCGGGCAAGGACCAGCGCGTCTACTTCATCAACACTAAGGAGATCATCGGCAACAAGTACGGCACCGCCTCGCCCGTGCCCTTCCGCGTGGTCGATAACAACATTGGCCTGGACGTCGACATCTCCGTGCGCTGCAACGGCGAGTATTCGTACCGCATCACCAACCCGCTGCTGTTCTACACCAACGTATGCGGCAACGCGACCGATAGCTATACGCGCGACAAGATCGACAGCCAGCTTAAGTCCGAGCTGCTCACCGCCCTGCAGCCCGCCTTTGCCAAGATCTCGGAGATGGGCATCCGCTACAGTGCCATCCCCGGCCACACCACCGAGCTCGCCCGCGCGCTCAACGAGGTCCTCTCGGCCGACTGGCGCGACCTGCGTGGTGTCGAGATCGTGAGCTTTGGCGTCAACTCCATCGCCGCCTCGCAAGAAGACGAGCAGATGATCAAGGACCTGCAGAAGGCCGCGGTCATGCGCGATCCCACCATGGCAGCAGCCAACATCGCCAGCGCCCAGAGCGACGCGATGCGCGCGGCAGCAGCCAACCCCAACGGCGCGATGGCAGGCTTTATGGGCATGGGCATGGCAGGTGGCATGGGCGGCATGAACGCTAGCCAGCTGTTCGCCGCCGGTCAGGCACAGCAGCAGGCTGCCCCGCAGCCGGCTCCGGCACCCGCCCCGGCTCCTGTCGCCGCACCTGCGGCCGGCACGTGGACCTGCAGCTGCGGCGCCACCAACACCGGCAAGTTCTGCAGCAACTGCGGAACGCCCAGGCCCTAGCCCCTCTATCCGGTAATTGGCGGGGAGGTCCGCCACCCCCGCATTTGCTTCTATGGGTTTCGTTCGATAAAGGAGGACACCATGAAGACAACGTTCAAAAAGTCCGCACTCGCATTTCTGACATGCGTCCTGGCGCTCGCCTTTGCCCTGACGGGCTGCAGCGGCGGCGGCAAAGACCCCAAGGCCAACTTCGTCGGCAGCTGGGAACTCTCGGGTGGAACCGTGGATGGCGAAGAGCTAACCGATGAGTACATGAAGATGCTCGAGGATTGGGGTGTCCACTGCGTCCTGATTCTCGATGAGGACGGTACAGGTGCCCTCGACCTGTTCCTTGAAGTCGTCGACCTTAAATGGGAGGCAAAGGACGCCACCACCGTAACCCTCACCGCCGAAGACGAGTCGTATGACATGAAGCTCAAGGACGGCAAACTCATCCTCGAAGAAGATGACGGAAATCTTGTCTTTACCAAGTCCGACAAGGACCTGTCCGGCACGGTGAAGAAGGATCGCGAGGCGGCCGAGAAGGAAGAGGAGATCGATGAGGCCGTCGAAGACGACGATGTCCAGAACGTCGAAATCTCCCCCGCCGTCACCGTCGCCGATGACGATCTGTGCACCATCACCATCACCGAGAAGTTCAAGGACGACTGGGGCGATATCGGCTTTGTCGTCAACATCACCAACAAGAGCGACAAGGACCTGACCTTCTACGCTCCTTCCGGCAAGACCAACGTCAACGGCACCATGAAGGAACCCTGGTTCTCGGCTCACCTGATGCCCGGCACCAACGCCACCGAGGAGTTCACGTTCTCGAGCGGCGAGCTTGACAGCCTTGACGACCTGGTCAACACGACCATCGGCATCGACGCCTACCTGACCGATTCCTACGAGGACGTCGCTTCCTACACCGCGACCATCGCGTAGCGACAGACACCGACAGCCGCGGATTGGCGGACATATCCGCGCACACCAGGCGGGGCCGCAGGAGTTGATCCTGCGGCCCCGTCGTTTTTATGCCGATGCGCGACGAGCTTTAGCGCTCCATGTTGGGAACGATGCTGCCCTCGGTCACCGCGTGCACGGCCAGGCGCATGATGTTGTCGTAGCCGGTCTTGCTCAGGATCTCCGAGATGCGACGCTTGATGGTGCCCTCACTCATAAACAGCTCGGCCGCGATCTCGCGACGGCTCTTGCCCTCGCAGGCAAGGCGCAAAATCGATAGCTCAACATCGTCGAGTGCCGCCGTACCCGAAAAAATGCTCTCGGGCGGCTTGGGAAACGTGCAATAGCCCGCCAGCGTGGAGCGCATCACGGCGAACAGCTCGTCGATACCGACGTTCTTGTACACAAAGCTATCGACGCCCGCCTCGCGGGCCTGATCGACAAAGGTGATCTCGGGCATGCCGGTCATGATAATGATGCGGCACTCGGGCAGCTGCTCCTTGATGCGCGCCGCCGCCACGATGCCGTTGGAATCATGCTCGGTGCATACGTCCATCAGTATCATGTCCGGGCGCTCCCTGAGCGCGACACCCAAGGCCTCGGAGGCATCGGCGATGGCGGAAACAACGGTCATATCGGGCTGGTCGCCAACGGAGCGCGCCAGGCTCTCACGCAGGATGGCCTGGTCTTCGACGATCAAAACGCGGATCATGAGCTTCTCCTTTGAACCGTGGCGTTGGAACTCAGCGGAATGGATACCGCAAGCGTGAAGGGCGGGGCGGCGCGAACCTCCAGGCTGCCGCCCAAATCTTGTGCGACATGCCTCATGCCTGGGATACCCGTTCCCTCTCGATACGATACGGGAGCAGGCGCCCCGTCATTGGATATCGTCATATGCGCAATGGCACCGGCAACCGGCCCCTCCTGCCACAGACGAACATGAACTTGGTGTGCCTGGGCGTGCTTGGTGGCGTTGGTCGAGGCCTCGCGGATAATCTGCAAAAAGGCCGTCGCGACGCGCACGTCCCGAGGGAGCACGCCCTCTACATCAATCTGCACGCTCACCAGACCAAAGGCGTGAACGATATCGTCCAGCTGCTCTTTGGGCTCGCTGGCACCATCGCTACGCAGATCGGCGGCGATTGAGCGCAGCAGCGGGTCGATCTGTTCGAGGGATTCGTCGTCCAGACGGCCTTCCTCCAAATAGCGATGGAGGATGGACAGGCGTTGACCGATTACGTCGTGCACACGGGCGCGCATGCGCAGGTAGGCCGCATTGTCGGCAACCTTCTTCACTTCTTCGATCTGCGTCTGGAGCTCCTGGCCCGCAAGCTCGAGCAGGTGGTTAGCCTGTACCAGGCGATCATAGGCGTGCGCGTATTCCGTCACGTCTAGGCCGATAACGCGCTCAAACGGACGACCCGAAACCATAACGGCATCGCGTGCAAACAGGCGGATTTCGGACGGGGATACCTCGACCACAGCGCGATCTTCGCCAAAGCGACCCAAGTCAATCAGGGCGCGGTCTTTGCTTCTCTCGGGCGGCTGCATGCCCAGCTGGCGCAGGCTGCTCCACGTACCGCTCATATCGCGCAGGTCGGTGGGCATATGAAGCTCCAGCAGGTTTTTGCGCATGCAGCGATTCATGAGCAGCGGGCGACCCTTTGGGTCCAGATACAGAATGCCCACGGGAATCACGTTGATGGTCTCGATGGTCGAAAACGCGGTGATGTCCTCTTGGCGGTTGCGAACGTCCATCAAAAGCGCCGCGATGGAGCGGAATAGGAAGAACGCGGCCTCTGCGACAAGAACCGCCGTCCATGCCGGACCCATGACGCAGACGGCAGGCGGCGTCGCGGCGGCAACGAGCAGCAGCTCGACCAACATGACGGGGCGACGATAGTGCACCATAAGCACCACGCCATAGATAACAATTGCAGCGTTGATCCACAGCAGCGCACCCGCCGCCTTGGCGACGACGTAGAGCGGCGCCACCAGATATGAGCCGCTCGATGCGAACAAGATAAGCGCCGAGATAATCAGGTGAAGCACCAGGCTCGCCTCGTAGGCACAGATCACCTTGCGGTTATAGGATGAGCGGCGCGACACGATGAGCGGAACGTGAATCATCTGCAAGCACGCAGTCAGGGCAAAGACGACGTCGAGCGCGACAATCTGGGGAAGAATGAGCGGCATCTGCATGGTCACTCACCTGCCCGCGGCATCAAGACGATCATGCGCAGCTGGCCTGGCTCGCCCTCGAGACGATACGCCACGTTGCGGCCCTGCAACTCGCGCTCGAGTTCATGCGCGGCAGGCGTCTGTGACAGGTCTTCCTCGTCGTCGGAGAAGAGCGTGGCACGCAGTTCAACACTGCACGAATCGTGATCGCTCAAGTGGTACATGAGCGCCGGATGATCGGTGGTGTAGGCGAAAAACGCAAAGTCGTACACGCAGTCATACAGCGCGCTTACCGTGCTGGCATGCATCGGGCGTCGTATGGCGATAATCGAGGCACAATCAACATCGATGGTGCGCAGGTCACTTGCCAGCTCGTTAGCGATCAGCTGGATGCGGTCGCGATCAAAGCCACTCTCCCCGTGCTGTGCCAAAGTAAGCGACCCCTTGCGTTTGCAATAGGCGACAAGCATTTTGGCGCATTGCAGCATGCGAAAGCGCTCGCGCGAAGACGCCTCGTCGGCCAGCGGCGGCAACGAGCTCAGCACGCCATACATCTCATCAAGTGCACGGGCAAGCGCTTTGTCCACGTCTTGCACCAGCAGGGTTTCGGCCTCCTGGTCCGCCAAGTGCGTCTTTAAGTCGTAGTCGGCCACAAGCAGCTCGTTTTGACGCTGCAGGTCCATGCGTCGATGGGCCAGCTCGCGGTTGAGCCCGTTGAGCTCCGACACATCCTGGGCAAGCAGGGCAGATCCGCCCAGCAGCGAAAAGGCTCGGTACATAACGTCGGGGGCAGACGGCACGGTAAAGGCATGGGCATGCCCATGTTCTTGGGCCCGCAGCTCCTCGCGCACGCCCACTGGCATCGGCTGCGACGCCGGCGTGGCGTAGACTTCCTGCAAGTCGCGCGTCAACACTTTAAGGTCGAGCGGCAGGGTATCGAAGATGCCGGCAATACCGTGATACGACGGGATAACACCACAATCGAGGCAGATTTCCATCGCCCCCACGCACAAGACGCAGTAGACGAGTGAGAAGTTGAGTCTCCATGCCCATGGCACACGCAAGGCGTACGAGATGGCAAAGAACGCACCGCCCAGCAGCACGAGCGCCGCCGTAAACGTAAAGCGCTGGATTCGAAAGGACGAGGAGCGCCCCACCAGAACAAAATACGCCACGAAGTTAAATGCCGTCCAAACCAGCACCGCGGCGTAGCCCCAGCCATACGTATAATCGTTGCTCCAGGTTCCACTCGAACGATCAAAGTGAAAGACCTGCCGATGGAAGTCATTGGTAAGCACAAAGCCAATAAGCAGGATAGCCGCGATCCATAGCACAGTACGGTACCGGTGTCCCATGCGATGCTGTTCCAAGCCCGCAAGACGAAGGCCGCACAGCTGGTAGAGTAGCGGAATGAGCGTCATGGGCACGTAGTACAAGTACCACAGGATTGTGGCGTAGATGGGTGTGAACGACTTGTACTTAAGAATGACCTCGATCATCCACAGGGTACAAATGGTGGCGATGGCAACAACGCGCCGACGCAAGACGAAATCTAGGCAGCGCAGGTACGCCAGCACGCCCCAAATTGAGAATGCAATTGCGGCAATGAGCAGCGGGAGGGAGCTCGAATGGATGAGCCCATCCACGACCTCCTCGCACACCTTGCTGTTGACGGGTACGGTGTTGGAAAGACCGGGGTCCGAGGCAAACAGTGCCGGCAAGGCTGCAAAGAGTACGAGAAAGAGCGCCGCAATGACGCCGGCAACGGCAAGCACGCGATGACGATACGAATGGTGCGTTATGCCGACGAGGAATCGCGGCATGGCGAACAGCCTGCCGCCCCTAGGATCCACGACCGGCGCGGACCGGGCGGCCGCATGGCCGATATGTCGCTCGCGGGTACCCATAGTGCTTTTAGTGTACCGACAGGCGGGCTCAAAAAACGGGCCGCATGTCCCAAAATCCGCGGACGGCAAAGCGCCCGGCAAGCACAAACTACTCGCCGGGCGCTTTGGTTAGGAGACTACGATTGCCGGGAAAGCCTAGGACAGGTCTGTAAGATTTGAGTCTAGGGTTTTCCAGGTGCCGTAGATTGGGTCGAATGGGGAGCGCCGCGTACTTAAGGTACGCAAGCGACGAATGAGGCCCAAGGTACGGTGGCTGGGAAAGCCTAGGCCAGATCTTCGCCGTTGGAAGCGATTACCTTCTTGTACCAGTCGAAGCTCTTCTTCTTGGAGCGCTTGAGGGTACCGTTGCCGGCGTCGTCACGGTCGACGTAGATGAAGCCGTAGCGCTTGGACATCTCACCCGTGCCGGCCGAGACCAGGTCGATCGGACCCCAGGTGGTGTAGCCCAACAGGTCGACGCCGTCCTCGGTCACCGCGTCGCGCATCGCGGCGATGTGCTGGCGCAGGTAGTCGATACGGTAATCGTCGTTGATGGAGCCGTCCTCCTCGACAACGTCCTTGGCGCCCAGGCCATTCTCGACCACAAACAACGGCTTCTGATAGCGGTCGTACAGGTCGTTGAGGGTGATGCGGAAGCCCAGCGGGTCGATGGCCCAGCCCCACTGGCTCTGCTGCAGGTAGGGATTCTTGGCACCGGCGAAGGCGTTGCCCTGGGTCTTCTCGACATCGGGGTTGTCGGCACCGGCGGAGCAGCGGGTGCTGTAGTAGCTAAAGCTGATGAAGTCGACGGTATTGTCGGCCAGGATCTCGCGGTCCTCGTCGGTCATGCCCACATCGATGCCCAGACGCTCGAGCTTCTTGACGGCATAGGCCGGGTAATAGCCACGGCTCTGGACGTCGACGAAGAAGTAGTTGTCCTGGTTGTCGAGCTGGGCCTGGCGCACATCGCCCGGGCGGCAGCTGTAAGGGTAGTAGGTGCCGGCAGCGAGCATGCAGCCGATCTTGACCTCGGGGTCGATCTCGTGGGCGATCTTGGTGGCCCAAGCGCTGGCGACGAGCTCGTTGTGGGCGGCCAGGTACTCAACGGCCTCCTTGTTCTCGCCCTCCTCAAAGACCAGACCCGCGCCCATAAACGGCAGGTGCAGGATCATGTTGATCTCGTTGAAGGTGAGCCAGTACTTCACCAGGCCCTTGTAGCGGGTGAAGATTGTGGTCGCAAGGTTCTTATAGAAGTCGATGAGCTTGCGGTTGCGCCAGCCGCCGTACTCCTTGATGAGGTGAATCGGGCAGTCGAAGTGCGTGATGGTCACGAGCGGCTCGATGCCGTGCTTCTGGCACTCGCGGAACACGTCCTCGTAGAAGGCCAGGCCGGCCTCGTTGGGCTCGGTCTCATCACCGTTGGGGAAGATACGGGTCCATGCCAGGCTCATGCGGAAGGTCTTAAAGCCCATCTCGGCAAAGAGGGCGATGTCCTCCTTGTAGTGATGGTAAAAATCGATGCCGGTCTGCGCGGGATAGTAGTAGCCGTCCTCGAAGTCGAGCATCTTGCGCTGGCCGGAGACCACCGCGAAGCGCTCGGAGCCGTGCGGGGCCACGTCCACGTTGGCCAGGCCGCGGCCGTCCACGTTGTAGGCGCCCTCGCACTGGTTGGCAGCCGTCGCGCCGCCCCACAGGAAGTCATTACGGAAAGCCATGCATCGATCCTTTCATACGCTGCTTGTCGTGGTTTCAGTATCCCCCACAAACAGCGCGCCGCTCAACGACAACGGCGCAGGTCGACACTTCTTTTCGCACGCAGGCGCCCAGCAGCCGCCCACGTCTGACACTTTCTGATACCCAACCACCAAAAAGAGGACAGGCACCTTTGTGGTGGTCTGGACCCGAGAGATAGTCCGCTCCGCCGGTTTGTCTCGATCTGTAACAGATAGACCGTTAAAACCGAGCCTGGTGTTACAGATCGAGATTTACGGGCAGCCCCCTGCAGTTTGTCTCGTTCTGTAACAGGAAAAGACGATTTAGCCTGCTAGATGTTACAGAACGAGACAGAAGGTCCCGGTCTTCGTTGATGTCGAGGTTCTTTTCGATGAGCCCCCCCCCTGAAGCCGCCCTCGACCAGTAGTCAATTTGACTGAATAGGAAAAAAAGGAAAAAATAGGAAAAAAAGGAAAGGAGACTTATGACTGAAACCATCTTCTCCCCTTCATTTGGAAATCGCCCATCCTATCTCGTTGGGCGAGGAAATGTAATTTCAACATTCATCTCCGGCCTTGAACAGGAGCCGGGCAATCGAGACCGCGCCATGCTCATGCTCGGCCAGCGAGGAAGCGGCAAGACGGTTCTCCTGTGGGAGCTCGCCGATCGCGCTCGCAAGCTTGGCTTCGTCGTCGCCACGCCCACCGTTGCCTCCGAGGACATGCTCGAGCGCATTGTTGAAAAAATCCAAGAGGCGGGCGAGCCCTATGCCAACAAACGCCATCTCCCTAAACTCACGGGCGGCAGCCTGAGCGTCTTCGGTTTCTCAGGCGGCCTTGAGTTCACGCACGATGTGCAGGAAACCAAGAGTTTCCAGTTCAAGCTCACGCAACTGGCGCGCAAACTAACCGAGCAAGGACATGGCATCCTCATCCTCATCGATGAGCTTCAGGCTAATTCGCCCGAGATCAGACAACTCGTCACCGCTTATCAAGAACTCGTCGGCGAGAGACTCAACGTCGCACTCGTTATGGCGGGCCTTCCGGGAGCGGTCTCGGCGACGCTCAATGACCGCGTGCTGACGTTTCTCAACCGCGCTCGCAAAGTCACACTCGAACCGCTTTCAGTCGGAGACGTCGACACCTATTACCAGCGGGCTTTCGAAGAACTCGACCTTGATATCCCAAGCGATCTTCGACTAGATGCCGCTCGCGCAACCCAGGGCTCGCCCTACATGTTGCAGCTCATCGGTTACAACATCGCCAATCGTTGCCAGGCAGGAGAACGCGCAACACGAGAGCTAGTCGACGGAGCCATCGAGGCGTCAAAGGTCGATTTCGAAAACGATGTGTGCGAGACGACGCTCGCCGCGCTCTCGGACCAAGACGTTGCGTTTCTTGCCGCAATGGCGGATGACGAAGACACCGTGTCGCGCATTTCTGATGTAGCCGAGCGCATGTCGGTCACACCCGACTACGCACAAAAGTATCGCCGGCGCCTTATCGACGCCGGCGTAATCGAACAGGCCCGCCGCGGGTACGTGCGCTTCGCCGTTCCCTATATGGCTGACTACCTGCGAAGTCAGCTGTAGCCGCAGACAAACCACCACAAAGGGGGCAGGCACCTTTGTGGTGGTTCGGGCCGGTTTGTCTTGATCTGTAACAGGAAGAGACGATTTTGCCTGCTAGATGTTACAGATTGAGACAATACCCTAGTCGCAGGTGATGTCGAGGTTCTTGCCGATGAGGCCTACGTAGCCGCCTTCGGCTGCTTTGGGGCTATCGGCGTGGCAGAGGACCCACTTGTCGGCCTTCCAGTAGCAGTAGCTATCACCGGCGGCGGGCATATCGGCTGCGGCCTCGGGGCGCGGGCCGTTGGTGCCGGCGGGCAGCGCGACCATCACTTGGAAGCCGCCGTCGTCGACCATACACGGCGTGTAGTGGAGCGTCGTGGCGTAGACCTCGACGAGCGTGCCGGCCGGCGCGCGGAAGGCCTTGACCCGCGCGGTGTCGAGCTTGCCGTCGACGATCTGCTCGCGCTTGGCCAGCAGCAGGATAAAGTCGCGGGCACCCAGGTTGAACTCGCTGGCGCGGTGATACTCCAGGCAGTTGAGCTTCGTGTTGTGGCCGTTGCACCAGCCCAGCTGGAAGGGGCGGCCGCCGTACATGAGCAGACCGAGCGTATCGGCGCCTTCGACCTGCTCCAGCTCGGGCGCGGAGGCCACATACTTGCTACCCTCGGGGATGGGCGTGGCGGAAAGCGCCTCGACGAGCGGGGCGGCCAGGCTCGAGGGTACGTCGTCCCACACGCGGCCGTAGGACTTGAACTCGGGATCGGTAACAGAGTAGATATGCATGTTCGCTCCTGTTCGTAAATGTGACTATATAAACATTCTAGAACATTAGCCGTCTTTTGATGGAGTCAATACCGCAAACAACACGCACCAGAGTCACATGGGCAAAAGGGCGGCGTGTATTTTACTTAGCCGAGATAGCCCTTAAGGAACTCAATGACACCCGAGCACCAGTGATCAGTTTCCGGCGCATGAGGTTTCATTAACGCATGTCCTCCTTCTGGATACACAATCTCCTCGTGGTGCACCCCAGCCGCATCCAGTGCGTCAACCATCTTTCCGAGATTGCCGGGCGATACGACATCATCGTCGGCGCATTGCCAAAGATATGTCGGCGGATACCGTTCCCACACATGTTGATCAATGCAGAAATCATCAATCGCATCGTGCCCAGCTCCACCGCACACCGAATCAAGAAATCTATGGTCTGACGCACATTCGGACTCATGAAGGTCAATCGGGGCGTAACACAGAACCAAAGCTTTTGGCGGCTCGCATCCGTAAGATGCAAACCCCTTGTTATCCGTCCCCCACTCGGCGGTCAAATGCGCGCCAGCGGAAAAACCGATAACCGCATATTTTTTGTCCACATTAAATCGCGTTGAATTCTCGAGGACAAAACGGACTGCGCGATTAAGGTCATCGATCGGACGCGGCATCAGCGGCTCGACCCTCACCCTGTATGACAACACAAACACGTTATAGCCCGCATCGTTGAGCTCGGGAGCAACGGGAAAACCTTCCATTTGGTGACAAACGCTCTGATAGCCCCCACCCGAAATCGCGATAACGAATGGCGCCCCCGGTCGCCCCGGAAAGAAAAACAGCTTTGCGTTGCGCCGGGTCGGATCGCGAATACAATCGGCTTCATCCCAAATATCGTATGCAACCTGCCTCCCGTCATCCGCAAGCTCAACAATCCGATTCAACCCGCGCAGAACACGAGTAACTTCATACGGATTAGTGTCGGAATTCAAATGGGCCGCGATGGGCTTATTCCACATGCGCTCCCAAGTTGAAGGTCGGCAAAGCATGAGATGCTCACCGAACCCAGCGAACTCAGGAAGAAGTGCGATTTCTCCAAATGTCATATCGGCAGTAATTGTCATAACCAGTCACTCCAAAAACGAGGTGGGCTCGCGCAGATCAATCGCAAGCCCACCATATGCAATCTGCCGCGGGGTTTTCAGCAGCTTACATTCCGAATAATTGTCTATTCCGCCGACGTGTCTGCATCAGGGCGATACATGATGTAGACGAGGACGAAGGTAAGAATAAAACCAACGACATTGCAAAGGATCGCACCAATAAGGCTGCTCATATCACCGGAAGGATTCATGTAGCCGGGGAAGCTGAAAATACCACTCGACGTCATAACAAACGTGCGGGTATTGAAGATAGCCGGGATAACAGCGCTAATTGCACCAGAAATCATGGAAGCGACGATGATCTTCTTGTGCTCCAAAACTATGCCGTACAGGGCAGGTTCTGTAATTCCGCACAGGCTCGTAATGGCACAGCTGAATCCAAGGCTCTTTTCGCTCGGATCCTTCGAGCGGAAAGCAAACGCCAAGCAAGCGCCGACGACACCCATGCTACCGCAAAGAAGTCCAAGGATAGGGTCGGAACCGACGGTCATAATATTGTTGATGGAGATCACAATGAGGGCCCAATGGAGTCCAAGAGGAATCATGACGAGGCCAAATATCGGTCCAAGAATAACGCCGCAAAGAATGGGGCTGAACTGATAGACCGCCAGTACGGCAGTCGCAAGCAAGGAGCTCGCCTGTTGGATAACCGGGCCAACCACAAGAAGCGAGATGGGGGCAGCAATAGCAACTGTCAGGAACGGAACGAGTGCAAATGCCAAAGCATCGGGAAGAACCGCACGCAGCCACTTATAAAGAACGGATGCGAACCAAGCCGCCACGATAGCGGGAAACACCGTCGAGGCATAGCTCACCATCGTGAACTTCATGCCGAACAAATCCAGCGCATCACCAGCTCCAGCTGCGGCAACAAAAGTCGGGTAAAGCAGGATTGCACCGAGCACCGCACCGATATATTGATCGATTCCAAAGAATTTGGCCGCAGACGATCCGACGAGAACGGGCAAGAAATACATGCTGGCGTTTCCCATGCCGTACAGCAGGGTATAAATTCCGCTCTCAGCGGAAACGACACCTGCCGTCGTCAGGATACTAAGGACGGCGTTTATCATTCCGCATGCAATCAAGGCGGGAAGAACGGGCATCATGATGCCGCTGATCAGCTTCATCAGCTTTCCCAGAAAACCTTTGGTCTCGCCTTCATCTGCCGCGGACTTCCCGGTGTCAACCCCGGTTTCCTTTGCAACGATTTCGTAGACCTTATCGACCTTGGGCCCCACAATCACTTGGTATTGCCCTGCTGAATGGCGAATATCGATCACACCATCGATTGCCTTGACTTTTGCATCATCTACGATGCTTTCGTCCTTAAGATTGAACCTTAAACGAGTCATGCAGTGGGCTACAAATGTAACGTTTTCTGTACCGCCCACCATCTCGAGAATCTCGGCAGCGAGCTTGGTTGTATCTGCCATAAATACCATTTCTCCCATGTTGTGTTTTATATGTAACCATCGGCAAAGCGCGCGCCTTCGCCGACCAATTACCTAGCTTTCGATGCGATTCGATTGATATGCATCATCAGATAGAGTCTTTCTTCGTCTATAAGTTCTTGGCCCGTCAGCCGGCTGAGAACAGAAGCGATGTCATCGGCGCACGCCGATGCCACCGGATATTCATCTTTGAGCGAGAGATACATCTTGCGGTTGTCGCTTACGATACTTTCGCCAGAGTTCAACCTATTGAATAGGTACTGAAGGTGGGTTGCGAACCTTGCATAATCGAAGCCCTCCCGATCAACTTGAATACCAAGCCATCTTTCAACAGCAATAGTTGATTCTTCGAGAACGCGATCGTAAACGTCCGTGCCAAACTCTTCAGCCAGCTCACATGAATCCGAATCGGCCATGTTATTGATAAACGCCATGGCAATTCCAACTGTCTCATGAGCGGGAAGCCTAACATTGAGACGTTTCCTGATTATTCGAAGCGCGTACTCGCCGATTTTGAATTCGACGGGATATTGTTGGCGAACATCAAAAGACAAGGGCATATGGACAACAATGTTTTGCTCCTTGCGCTTAATTGCATACGCGATATGGTCCGCAAGAATAAACGGCAAATTAGGGCTTACTTCATAGGGAAGCAGTCCTGTCGACATATCAATAACATCCGAGGTCAGCTCGAGAAGTTCATCCGAGACTTCATCAATGAGAGCGATGTAGCGGGAACTAACGTTATAGAACGTTCGTTGAATCTCCGAGAGCGGTAATTCATCGCCAACGTCCTTAAACCCCAGGCCACGCCCGAATGCCACCAGCTGCCTGCCATTTCCGTCGATGCAGAGGACAGCGCTGGTGTTAATTCGTTTAACGATTTCCATGTGTCCCCCTTAAACAAAACAAGGCTCCCGAAGCAGAATCCGACAATCAATGTCGACAGATGCTGCTTCAGGAGCCTTGCCTGAATATCACTCTGGTTGCCAGTTTAAGCGAAACACCGTAAATGACCTCGTGTAAACATTACTAAACAGTTAAACGGTCGATATCTCCATGTGAACGGTTTAGAAGCAGAAGGCAATCCTTACGCCTGCTGGTAGTGCAGGTGCTTCTCGTCGATATCGGCCAGGTCGCGGTCGAGGTAGCGGCGCGCGAGCCAGTTTGCCATGGGAAGGTTCTGGTCCAGGTAGTTGCCGCACTCCTCGGGAGCGGCACCGGGGACATCGCCCTCAAAGTCGGCGACGAACTCAAAGAGCTCGCGCACGAGCGGCAGGATCTCCTCGCTCGTCACCTCGCCAAACACGACCAGGTAAAAGCCCGTGCGGCAGCCCATGGGGCCAAAGTAAACGATACGGCTCGACCACTCGGCATGATTGCGAAGGAAGGTCGCACCCAGGTGCTCGATGGTGTGGCACTCAGCCGTGTTCATGACCGGCTCTTTATTGGGCGTGGTCAGACGCAGGTCAAAGGTGGTGACGGCAGCGCCGGTCGCCGGATCGCGGTCGATGCGACTCACGTATACGCCGGGCTCAAGCAGCAGATGATCGACAGAAAAGCTCGCAATGCGCTCCATGGCAGATCCTCTCGATAGTCAATTTGGGACGGGGCTCTTTTAGCTGGTTCGAATGGTCACACCAATCATACCAGTCAAAAAAGCTCCGTCCCAAATTAGCCACCTGGGACGAGGACCGATGATTATTTCCTTGATTATCGACTTCATCCGAACACCTCCCACATTCATCCGTACATGTACGG
>NZ_JADNDZ010000015.1 GCF_015552075.1 Collinsella aerofaciens | reverse complement strand
CAGCCCGTGGGAGGCCAGGGCGCCGCTGACCGGTGGACGGCACCGAGCCGTCATCCGAAACTAAAGAAGGGGGAGGCCTCGCGGCCTCCCCCTTTTTGCGTTGTATACACATTGTGCTTTGGGACCTACCTCCCCCGTATGCGCTCTTACTCTTTGGCTGTATTTTGAGTCCTTCTAGTGTATTTGAGCGATAATTACTCGCATTGGCGTTAGGGAGGGCTTGATGTTTACCGTATTTGTCTTGGGCAATATTGCTTCGGGTAAGTCGACGGCCTGCCGCTATTTCGAATCTCGTGGCGCTATGCTTATCGATCTGGATGAGCTTGCAAAATCTCTGTATGTGCCGGGCTCTGATATCGTCAATACTCTCGCGGATGAATTCGGTTGGGACATTTTGGATGAGGAAGGCGGCATTCGCCGCAGCATCCTCGCTTCTCGAGCTTTCGCTTCTCCTGATTCGGTCGCACGGCTCAATGGCATCGTGCATCCCGTTCTGATTGAACAGCTTTCGCTTAGGATTCTCGATCCGGTTTGTTGTACGGTTTCATCTCCCCGTTATCCCTTTGCGGTGGTCGAGGTTTCTGCTCCGACTGGTTTTGAGGATGCATTTGGCTTGGCTGATGAAATTCTGGTCATCAGCGCCCCTTTGTCAGTTCGTCGCGAGCGCGCTATTCAACGTGGCATGGAGCCATCCGATTTCGATGCTCGTTCTGCTTGCCAGCCCGATGAGTCTGCGCTGTGCAATCTCGCTACAACGGTGATTGATAATGCCGCAGGCGATAATTCGCTCTTTGAGCAGCTTGACTCATGGCTTGCATGCCACGGGTTTATAGATACTCCGGATAAGGAGGAGGCCGATGCCTAAGGCACGTTTCTTTACGTGGTATCGCGTGGCGCCACTTGCCGTTGTGTTCGTCTTCGGCCTTATTTCGCTCGTCTACTCGTGTGCCCCTGCCGCTTTCTTTAAGCCGCTGTATCCGATTGACTACGAGGCGTATGTAAAGCAATCCAGTATTTCGCATAATCTGGATCCGTATCTGGTGTGCGCTGTCATTAAGTCGGAATCGAATTGGGATCCCGAGGCCGAGTCGAATCAGGGTGCTCAGGGATTGATGCAGCTGATGCCCGAGACTGCCCAGGATATGATTGCCAAGGGCCTTGTCGACGGAGGGGAGTATTCGGCCGACAATCTTAACGATCCGGCTACGAATATCGAGTTTGGCTGCGCATACCTCTCGTATCTTCTCGCCTATTTCAACGGGTCGACGGATAGTGCCATTGCTGCCTATAACGCCGGCATGGGCAATGTCGACGGATGGGCGCAACAAAGCACGTCGTTGCATAATGCGATCACCTTCCCCGAGACGCAGGCGTATCTGATTCGCGTCAATAACGCCTGGGTTCGCTACAAGACCCTCTATCCCGATCAGTTCGTATAGGACTATACCTGCCGCCTGCGTATACTGCAGATATATGAGTTAGGAGTATCCATGGCGGAATTTGAAGTTGAGCGTGTTGGAGGAGAGCTCAAACGTTTTGGCGTTGAGGGCTCTGAGGTGCCATTTAAGGTTGTATCTCCTTATGAGCCTGCAGGTTCTCAGCCTAAGGCCATTGAGTCGCTTGTGCAGGGTGTGAGGGACGGAGATCGCTATCAGGTTTTGCTGGGCGTGACTGGTTCGGGCAAGACCTTCACGATGGCTAAGACTATTGAGGCCCTGGGGAAGCCGACGCTGGTCATGGCTCCCAATAAAACGCTCGCCGCTCAGCTTGCGAGCGAGCTCAAAGAGTTCTTTCCCAACAATGCTGTGGTCTACTTTGTCTCGTACTACGACTACTATCAGCCCGAGGCGTATGTGCCGCAAAGCGATACATATATCGAGAAAGACTCCTCGATTAACGAAGAGGTCGAGATGCTGCGCCATCAGGCGACCGCGTCACTGCTCTCTCGACGCGATGTGATCGTTGTCGCATCGGTCTCGTGTATCTATGGCATTGGCTCTCCTGAGGACTATGCGGGTCTGGCTCCAAACGTCGACAAGAAGGTGCCGCTCGAGCGCGATGACTTTATCCATGCACTTATCGACATTCAATATGATCGCAATGACTATGACCTGGCACGCGGCACGTTCCGCGTGCGCGGCGATGTTGTCGACGTGTATCCGCCTTATGCCGAGCATCCGTTGCGGTTTGAGTTCTTTGGCGACGAGGTCGAGCTGATTGCCGAGAACGATGAGGTCACCGGAGAGATGCTTCGTGAGTACGAGGCCATCCCCGTATGGCCGGCATCGCACTACGTGACCGAGAAGCCGAAGGTCAAGGCGGCTCTGAAATCGATCAGCGAAGAGTGCGAGAAGCGCGTGGCGGAGCTCAAGGCGACCGACAAGTTGCTCGAGGCGCAGCGTCTGCAGCAGCGCACCGATTATGATCTTGAGATGCTCGAGACGATGGGCTTTTGCAACGGCATCGAGAACTACTCGCGTCATCTGGACGGGCGCAAGCCGGGTGAGCCGCCGTTTACCCTGATCGATTACTTTCCCAAGGACATGCTCTGCATCATCGACGAGAGCCATGTGACGGTGCCGCAGATCCGCGGCATGCACGAAGGCGACCGTTCGCGTAAGGTGACGCTGGTGGAGCACGGTTTTCGTCTTCCTTCGGCGCTCGATAACCGCCCGCTTCGTTTCGATGAGTTTGAGGCGAGGATCCCCCAGTTCATCTACGTTTCGGCCACGCCGGGCGACTATGAGCTGCGCGTCAGCCAGAACGACGTCGAGCAGATTATTCGTCCGACCGGTCTGCTCGACCCCAAGATCGATGTGCGTCCGGTTCGCGGCCAGATTGACGATCTTGAGGATGAGATTCGCGAGCGCGTGGCCCGTAAGGAGCGCGTACTGGTGACGACGCTGACCAAACGCATGGCAGAGGACCTGACCGACCATCTGCTCGATGCCGGCATTAAGGTTAATTACATGCACTCCGATACGGCGACGATGAATCGTGTCGAGATCCTGCGTACGCTGCGCGAGGGAAAGATTGATGTTCTCGTTGGCATCAACCTGCTCCGCGAGGGTCTGGACCTTCCCGAGGTCTCGCTGGTAGCGATTCTCGATGCGGATAAGGAAGGCTTTTTGCGCAACCGCCGTTCGTTGATTCAGACGATTGGCCGCGCGGCCCGTAATGCCGACGGCGAAGTCATTATGTACGCTGACGTCGTGACCGATTCGATGAAAGAAGCCATCGAGGAGACGCAGCGCCGTCGCGAGATTCAGATGGCATATAACGAAGAGCATGGCATTGTGCCCAAGACGGTCCGCAAAGCCATTAACGACATCTCGAGCTTTATTGCCGAGGCCGAAAAGACCGTGGGCTCCAAGGGGCGCTCGAAAGGCGATTCGTTGGGTCACGGCGCGTTCTATACGCCCGATGAAAATGGTGAGGGTGCCGTGCCGGAGACGGCGGCGCCCGAACAGACGCTTGCCGAGCAGCTGGAAGGACTACCGCATGATGAACTCGTGCGGATCGTCGAGACCATGGAGGAGGACATGCGTAACGCTTCCGCCGCCATGGACTTTGAGGAGGCGGCACGTCTGCGCGATGCGGTCGTCCAGATTCGGGCGATGCTCGAGGGTGCATCTGAGGACGAAACGATCGAGCGCCTGCGTTCGCAGGCTCGTAAAGGTTCCACCTTTGCATCGGGCAGAAAACGTCAGGGCGCACGATTCAAGAAGTAACGAACAGGCCCCGAGCTCCTTGTGGAGCTCGGGGCCCGTGTCTTTCGAACGCTGGGGTGCACGTTAGAGGTCTGCGATCAGGGCTTCGGCACAACGGATGCCATCGGTGGCGGCGCTCATGATGCCGCCGGCATATCCAGCTCCCTCGCCGCAAGGGTAGAGGCCCTGGGTCGACGTGGCGTGACACGCTCGATCGCGGGTGACGGTGACAGGCGAGCTCGAACGTGTCTCCACGCCGGTGAGGACGGCGTCGGGGCGGTCGTAGCCACGCAGCTTTTTGCCGAGCAAGGGGATTCCCAAACGAAGCGATTCGACGACATGCCGCGGGAGAGCTTCGTCGATTGCCGTCCAGGTCACGCCAAGTGGATAGGTGGGCTTCACCTTTCCAGGTGCCGTGCTGGCACGTCCCGCAAGGAAATCTCCGACGAGCTGTGCCGGTGCGTTCCAGTTGGAGCCGCCCAGGCGGTAGGCAGTCTGCTCGCAGGCGCGCTGGAGTTCAATGCCTGCAAGCGGGTCATCGCTGGGAAGGTCGTCAGGCGTGATGTTGACGAGCAGGGCGGCATTGGCGTTGCGCCCGTCGCGGGCATTGAGGCTGGCTCCGTTGACGCACAGATAGCCCTGCTCGGAGGAGGCGGCAACAACCTGCCCGCCGGGGCACATACAAAACGAGAACACGCTGCGATCGTTGGGGAGATGGGCGACAAGTTTGTAGGGGGCCGCCCCGAGCGCCGGATGCCCCGCCGAAGGGCCATATTGCGCACGGTCGATGTCGTGCTGCGGATGCTCGATTCGTACGCCCATGGCAAAGGTCTTTTGCGCGAGGGCTACGTTATGTCTTTGGAGAAGCTCGAATACGTCGCGAGCGGAATGGCCACAGGCGAGAATGAGGTGCTTTGTGACGATCGTCTCGCTCGCGGTGTCTTGAGGCGATTGAACATCGATGCCGGTGATGGCGCCGGACGCATCGGTGCGAATGTCGACGAGCTTTGTGCGATAACGAACGGTTCCGCCGAGCTGTTCGATGCGCTGGGAAATGTTGGTGACGACGGTGGGAAGGATGTCGGAGCCGATGTGCGGCTTGGCGTCCCATAGGATATCGCGGGGCGCGCCCGCTTCGACGAAGGTCTCGAGAATCAGGCGATGGGCAGGATTCTTGGTTCCCGTGTTGAGCTTGCCGTCCGAGAACGTTCCCGCGCCGCCCAGGCCAAACTGGATATTGCTCTCGGGGTCGAGGATGCGCTCCTTAAGAAAGAGATCGATCGTCTGCGAGCGTCGAAGCGCCGGGTCGCCACGCTCGATAAGCAGAGGCTTAAGGCCCGCTTCGGCGAGGGTGAGGGCGGCAAAGAGGCCGGCGCAACCGGCGCCGACAACGACGGGACGCTCCTTGGGTGCGTTGGGGACAGGGGAGGGGAATGAGGGCGTCGCGCCATCGACCATGCGGATGCGCGAGCGGTCGCGCTCGGCAACGCTATCGACTGCTTCCTGCTCAAGGCGGGGGCTTGTCAGCTCAACTCGAAAACTCAAAATAAAATGGACGTCCCGCTTTTTACGGGCGTCGATAGACTTGCGATGGATCTCGATGGCTTTAATCTGGGAATCCTTGCATCGCAGGGCTCGCTTGGCGGCACGTCTGCCAATAGCAAGGCAAGCAGTTTCGTCGCCGGCCTCGTCGAGGGACGCGTGGACTTGGGTGATTTCGATCATCAAGGTCTCCTTAGATGCAAGAAAGAGGCCGCCCGGTGTCCCAGACGGCCCGAATGCGTTTTGATTATAGACTGCGCGGCTATAGACTGCTTACAGCGCGAATGCCCGAGATCCAGGCCCAAGCAAGGTTAAAGCCGCCACAATCGGCATCGATATCGAGCGCCTCGCCACAGATGTAAAGTGGAGCGCCTGTCGCGTTGCTCACGCAGAGGCTGGGAGTTGAGACGCTCTCGATGGGCACGCCGCCGCGCGTGACCTGGGCCGAACGCTCCTCCGCCGTTCCCTCGACGAGCAGTTTAAAGTGCTTGAGGATCGAGACCAGATGAATGACATCGTGCGACCCAGGATGGCACTGTTCGAATGCGGTGCAGACGACGTGAGAGAGCTGCGGGGCAAGCATGCCGTCGAGCCAGCGGGGATCGTGGGGCGAAAAGCCGCCGAGCAGCTCAACTCGCTGGTTGAGCATATCGAGCAACTCGCCTTTGGAGAGGTCGGGGAAAACGTCGAGCAGAATCGTGTCGCCGTGCTGGACACGGCGGGAGAGGTTGAAGGCGGCAACGCCCGAGATGCCAAAGGTTCGGAAGAGCACTTCGCCGTCTTCGTGCCAGAGCTCCTCATGATTGCGGGTGAGCGTCAGACGGGCGCGGACGCGCAGGCCATCCAAGGTCTTGAGGGCCGTCTGGTCGCCAACGACCGATGCTGATGCGGGGCAGAGGACGGGGCGCTGCGCCGTGAGGGGAAGATTGAGCAGCTGTGCGATGTCGGCAGGGTTGCCACCCGTGGCGATAATCACAGCCTTTGTTTGCAGCGTCTCGTTCTTGCGAGGTGCGTCGGCAAGCACCTTCCGAAGCGAGCGGACCTCTGTTTTTCGGTCGTCGTGCTTTTTTGCCTTGAGCGTCCGCGCGGGACGGTCTATTTGAAGCGCCCAGCCCTCGGGAGCTTTGGATGCTGAGACAACGTTTGCCCCGCAGATCAAGGCGATACCCAAGCGATCGCAAGCGTTGAGAAGCGCATCGCGCACCGATTCGGCGCGAAGGGAGCGCGGATACAGGCGGCCTTCCTCGGAGGTCGTCATGATACCCAGCGAGGAGAAGAAGTTCCCTAGCTCTTCTTCGGGCTGAGATCCCATGACGGATTCGACGAATGCGGGGTGGTTGTACCGCTGGAAATCGATTGATTCATTGGAAAGGTTGCAGCGGCCGTTTCCGGTCGCAAGTATCTTAAGACCGCAGGCAACATCGCACTCAACGATGCAGACGCTTTTGCCGGCGCGTGCGGCCGTAATGGCGGCGGCGAGACCTGAGGCCCCGCCGCCGATTACCAAGACGTCATAGAAGGCGTTTGCGTTCACTTAGGCCTCGTCGGTCTCGTGCGGGGCAATGGCCTCGACGGCAGAGACGGCTTGGGGCAGCATGCCGTCGGGCAGCGCGGTCTCGACCTCGCCCTTATCGCAGGCCTCGGCGAGTGCCGGATTGATGGGAAGCTGGCCCAGGATCTCGAGGTTGTAGCGCTCGGCGACCTCGGGGAGTTTGCTCTTGCCAAAGACCTCGATCTTCTTACCGCAATCGGGGCACTCGATATAGCTCATGTTCTCGACGATGCCCAGAATGGGGACGTTCATCTTTTCGGCCATGTTGACCGCCTTGGCGACGATCATCGAGACCAGATCCTGCGGGCTCGTGACGATGACGATGCCATCGACGGGCAGCGACTGGAAGACGGTGAGGGCGACGTCGCCCGTTCCCGGAGGCATGTCGACCAACAGGTAGTCGATGGGACCCCAAGAGGTCTCACTCCAGAACTGCCTGATGGCACCCGCGATAACCGGACCGCGCCAGAGGACAGGGTCGGTTTCGTTTTGGAGCAGCAGGTTGGAGCTCATAACCTTGACGCCGTGCTCGGAGATTTCGGGCAGCATAAGGTTGCCGAGGGCATGGACATGGCGTCCGCTCATGCCGAACATCTTGGGGATAGAGGGGCCGGTAATGTCGGCATCGAGGACGCCGACCTTGTGACCGTGACGGGCGAGCTCGGTGGCGATGGCGCCGGTGACGAATGACTTGCCGACGCCGCCCTTGCCGGAAAGCACGGCGATAACGCGCTTGACCTCGGACAACGTGTTTTCTTCAAATTCCTGCGGCGCGGTTTGTCCTCCGGCGGCCTGTGCGTGCTCGCAACCCATGTATGACTCCTTTGTATATGTTGGGGCCGAAGCCCCGCGGTGTGACACGAGCGTCATTGTACCCTCGTTTGCGAGTGGGAGTCATTCATGATGCGTTTGGCCGCGAGCGTGCGTTGCGATGTTATGTCGCCCAAACGCGCGGGCGGGCTTACTGAACCTTGCTGGCGAACTCAAGGTATTGAATGCACTGCAGCTTGTCGATCGTCGAGACATAGGGACTGTCTTCCGATTCCAAGTCATAGCGCAGCCCGTCGGCTCCGAGATAGCCGGCGACATTGATGGTGGGCACATCGGACCTTGTTGCAAGTAGGGCCTTTTGGTAATCGGTGAGCGGGGCGCCGATCTTATTAAGGGTTATGGCTGCAATCTCGTTCGCACCGACGGTGTCGTAGACGTTGAGCTCGGTATTGCCGGCGATTTCATAGTTCGCCCAGACAAAATAGGTCGACTGATAAATACGGAAAGCGTGGCTTGCCGTGTCTTCCTGTGGGTACAGCTCGTCGTTGAGAGCCGTTGCAGCGCTCGGCTGATGGTCGCCAAAGAAGACGAGAACGACCGGTCGACCGATATTGCGCAGCTCGTTGATAAAGTACTCAAGGTCTCGGTCGGATGCGTTGATGCAGGTGAGGTAGGTGTTGAGCGCGCTATTGGTGCCCTCGCTTGCCCCCTCGACCCAATAATTCGTCAGCTCTTCGGCGGGGACGGTGCCGTAGTCGTAGCCGCCATGGTTTTGCATCGTGACATCGAAGATAAACTGCGGGGCGTCGTCGGTCCTCAGTAGGTCGAGTATCTTGTCGTAGGTGGCGTAGTCGCATACGCCGGCATGGTAATAGGGTGCACCTTCGAAATCGGCGATAGATAGGAAATCTCCAAAGCCCAGCTGTTGATAGATTTTATCTCGATGGTAGTTGACGGGGTTTTGCGGGTGCATGGCAGTGGCGGTGTATCCAAGTTCTTTAAGGTCCTTTGCCAAGCTGTTGACATCATTCATCTGATACAGCTGATAGGGAATCTTGCCCACTCCGACAAAGGCAGTCGTCGCCCCGGTCAAAAACTCAAATTCGGAGTTCGCCGTTCCGCCGCCTGCGACCGAGGCGAGCATAGTGCCGCGCACGAGCGTGTCGGGAAGCGAGCTATAAAACGCAGGGCCGGTATATCCGGCCGCCTGGAGCTGCTCAAAGCACGAAAGGTCGCTAAAGCTTTCGTTCATGACGGCGACGATCGTTGGCTTGATTTCATTGAATTGAGCAACGGCGGCGGCACGCTGTTCGCTCGAGCCATACGTGCTGTCATAGACGGCGGCAAGCTCCCGCTCGATGTCCTGAGCCTCATCGGACGTATAGCCCTCGGGCTTTTCGATGGGCAGCTCGTTGACCATTTCGGTGAACGAGGTGAGAAAGCCCTGAGACACATACGTCGTAATAGGCTGCCAGCGGTCAAATCCAAAGTCGAGCGCCTGTTCCAAGTCGATGCTGGAAAAGCCAGAGAGACCCACGGCGGTCACCAGCAGGAAGGCGCAGAGATTGCCGGCAATGACGGGGGATACGCGAGAGGGCGTACGGAGTTTTCGCGGCCGGATGAGCGAAAGAAGCCCAAAGGAGATTTCGAGCAGCGCAAGTGACGTGACGATACCGGCAGTAAAGGTGAACTCGTATCCTTCGCTTACCTCCGCTGCGGTGCCCAGGGCCAAAATATCGCTCGGCAGGATGGCTTCGCCTTTAAATGTCACGACGAACTGCTCGGCAATGCCAAGGATACAGCAGACGATGGGCACAAGGGCCATGACCCCTCCGTGCCGTTGTCCTAGCAAATAAAGAGAGAGCAGGATCGTCGCGAGCAGTCCGACGGAAAAACCAAATGAATTGGCGGGAATGCGATAGAACGTGTCGTTGCAGGCGATTTCGAGCGAAACGAACGAGAGCACCGAAACCGCGGCGATGACGAGAACGTCGCGACAGGTGCAGGCAATCGTTCCCGTTGCGAAATCGGATTGGTCGATGAATCTCGAAATCAAGGGCTCGACAAGAAGCACGACGGCAGCGGCACCGAGTGCCGAATAGGAAAGAATCCATAGGGAGCTGTCTTCGTTTACAAGCAATTGATTCGTAATCCAGGCAGCTACCACACCGAGCGGAATGAGGAGCGTCGCGCACCAAAAGGCGCGGGCAATGGGCGGCTTTTCATTTCGCTTGATTGAAAAATATACGCGCACGACGACGGCGGCTACGATAAGGACGGCGATGAATATGGGCAGATTGGCCATGTCGCTCGAAGTGATTTCAAGGGGGATATCTTCGGTCATGGACGTTCCTCTGGTACAGCAAATTAAGTTCAGTATTAGATTACTGTAACCTTTCCACGGCATTTCGAGAAACAAAGCGCCCGATACGCAAAGCTAAAGGTCTGCGAATCTTGTATTACGAACATCTGTGCGCGTCGAGTGCGCTAAACTCATCGGCAGTATGATTCGATGCAATAGGAGGCAAGGAGCTTCCATGTCTGATTCTTCTATCGTTATTCGCGGCGCTCGTGAGCACAACCTCCGTGATATCGATGTTTCCATTCCGCGTGACCAACTCGTGGTCATTACCGGTCTTTCTGGCTCGGGCAAGAGTTCGCTGGCATTCGACACTATCTATGCCGAGGGCCAGCGTCGATACGTCGAGAGCCTTTCGAGTTATGCGCGCCAGTTCTTGGGCCAGATGGACAAACCCGACTTGGATTCAATCGACGGCCTTTCGCCGGCCGTCTCAATTGATCAAAAGACGACATCCAAGAACCCGCGCTCGACGGTTGGCACCGTAACCGAGATTTATGACTATCTGCGCCTGCTGTTCGCCCGTGTGGGCACCCCGCACTGTCCCGAATGCGGCCGCGTCATTGAGCGTCAGACGACCGACCAGGTTGCCGACAAGGTCTTGGCGGCGGGGGAGGGCCGCCGCGCGTTTGTGCTGGCACCGGTGGTGCGCGGGCGAAAAGGCGAGTACACCAAACTGTTTGAGGACCTTCGCGCCGAGGGCTTTAGCCGCGTGCGTGTCGACGGTGAAGTGCGCTCGCTCGACGATCCGATCGATCTGGACAAGAAGTTCAAGCACGATATCGAGGTCGTAGTCGATCGCATCGTGATCCGTGAGAACTCTCTGGGCCGTATCGCCGAGTCTGTTGAGCAGGCGACCGCGCTGGCTCACGGCAATGTAAACGTGTACATGCTGCCCGATCGTGATGCTCCCGAGGGGACCGAGGGCGAGCTGCTGGAGTATTCGTTGGCCTTGGCGTGCCCGGAGCATGGTCACTCCATTGACGATCTTCAGCCGCGTGATTTTTCGTTCAACGCTCCCTATGGCGCATGTCCTGAGTGCGACGGCCTGGGCTTTAAGAAAACCGTTGATGCCGAGGCGTTGATCGAGGACCCCTCGAAGTCCATTGCCGACGGAGTCTTTGGTAGCCTGTTTGGCAACTCGAACTACTATCCGCAGATTTTTGCTGCGGTCTGCAAACACTTTAAGGTGAGCACCGATACGCCGTGGGAGGACTTGCCCCCTCGCGTGCGTCGTGCATTCTTGGATGGCCTGGGCGATACGAAGATCTCGGTCGACTACCAAAAGCTCGACGGACGTCGCAGCCAGTGGGATACCAAGTTTTCGGGCGTTCGCAACATCCTGTACGAACGCTATACCGAGACGACGAACGAGAACACCAAGGCGCGCCTGGAGAAGTACATTCGCGAGGAGCCGTGCTCGAGCTGCCACGGCGCTCGTTTGCGCCCTGAGATGCTCGCCGTCACCGTGGGCGGCAAGTCCATTTACGAGGTTTGTTGCCTGTCGTGCCGTGAATCGCTCGAGTTTTTTGAGGGCCTGGAACTCACCGAGCGCCAACAGTTTATCGGCGGCCGTATCGTCAAGGAAATCCTGGAGCGCTTGCGTTTTCTGGTCGATGTTGGACTCGACTATCTGACGCTCGATCGTGCCTCGGCGACGCTTTCCGGTGGCGAGGCGCAGCGTATTCGCCTGGCAACGCAGATCGGCGCGGGTCTCATGGGCGTGCTCTATATTCTGGACGAGCCCTCGATCGGTCTTCATCAGCGTGACAACGAGCGCTTGATCAAGACGCTCGAGCGCCTGCGCGATATCGGCAATACCGTTATCGTCGTCGAACACGACGAGGATACAATCCGTGCCGCCGATTACGTGATCGACATGGGGCCCGGCGCTGGCGTCAACGGCGGACACGTAGTCGCGGCGGGAACGCCTGCCGATATCATGGCGTGTCCCGAGTCGATGACGGGCGCTTATCTGACCGGTAAACGAATGATCCGGGTGCCTGATGAACGGCGCAAGCCCGGTCGCGGCTGCCTTAAAATTACGGGCGCTCGAGCCAACAACCTCAAAAACGTTACTGCCAAAATCGAGTTTGGTACGCTTACGGTTGTTACCGGCGTGTCGGGATCGGGCAAGAGCTCCCTGGTTACCGACACCATTGCGCCTGCCCTTACGAATGCCATTCACCGCTCGACGCGCCCTGTGGGTCCATATAAGAAAATCGAGGGCATCGAGTGTATCGATAAGGTTATCGATATCGACCAGTCGCCGATTGGCCGCACGCCGCGTTCCAACCCTGCTACCTATATCGGCCTGTGGGATGATCTTCGCGCGCTGTTTGCGAGTACGCCGGAGTCGAAGGCGCGCGGCTACTCGCCGGGTCGTTTCTCCTTTAATGTGAGTGGCGGGCGCTGTGAGGCGTGCAAGGGCGACGGGCAGATCAAGATCGAGATGCACTTCCTTCCCGATATCTACGTTCCCTGCGAAGTTTGCGGCGGTAAACGCTACAACCGCGAGACACTCGAGGTCACCTACCGTGGCAAGACCATCTCGGACGTGCTCGAAATGAGTGTCACCGAGGCGCTGGCCTTCTTTGGGAATATCCCGCAGATTAAGCGCAAGCTCCAAACGCTGTACGATGTAGGCTTGGGCTACGTGAGCCTGGGCCAGCCCGCCACGACGCTCTCGGGCGGCGAGGCGCAGCGTGTGAAGCTCGCCAAGGAGCTTCATCGACGCCAGACGGGCAAGACGTTCTATATTTTGGACGAGCCGACGACCGGCCTTCATTTTGAGGACGTCCGCCAGCTGCTCGATGTGCTGCAGCGCTTGGTCGATGCGGGCAACACGGTGCTGGTGATTGAGCACAACCTTGATGTCATCAAGGTTGCCGATCGTCTGATCGATATGGGTCCCGAGGGCGGTAACGGCGGCGGAACCGTTGTGGTTTCGGGCACACCGGAGCAGGTTGCGGACTGTCCGCAGAGTTATACGGGCAAGTTTTTGGCGCCGTTGCTCAGGCGTGACCGGGAGCGTCAGGCTCAACTTGATGCTCAATAAATAGGCGATTCAGTTTATGGGCGCCATCGACTCCTTGTGATTCGATGGCGCTTGCTGTGTCGAAGTGACGTATGCAGCCGAATTGGACATATACTTAATCTTTACGTCCGAATGCGAGGGAAAGGATATGTCATGGCAAAGGCTGTAAAGACGCCAAAAACCAATGCGATGCGCGAGCTGGAAAGCGCCGGCATTTCCTATGTTCTACATACGTACGAAGACGATGGTGATGAGTCGGTGGGCCTGGGGGTCGCGATTTCGGAGCAGCTTGGCGAGGAGCCCGGTCAAGGATTTAAGACTTTGGTCTGCGTGACACCGTCCAACGACTATGTCGTGTGCTGCATCCCTGTTGCCGACGAGCTCGATCTAAAGTCCGCCGCGCGTGCCGCGGGGGAGAAGTCCTTGGCCATGATGCATGTGAAGGATTTGCTTGCGGCGACTGGCTACGTTCGCGGCGGCTGCAGCCCGGTCGGTATGAAAAAACGCTACCGGACGCTCATTGATGAGACATGCGTCCTTTGGGATACCATTTTTATTTCGGGAGGCAAGCGTGGTTATCAGCTCGAGCTTGCACCCGATGATTTAATTGCATTTTGCGGGGCGACGGTTGCCGCGATTACGAGAGAGGACTGAGCGATGCCGCAGGAAGAATTGAAGCGCGGAGCTCATTTTGCAAAAGAATCTGCGCCTCAGACACCCTCATCCGAAGCTTCTTCGTCGCGAGATGACACTGACGACATGGGCTCGTCGGACTACTCCACGGTTGGTCGTTCTGCCGGGCTTATGACCATCCTGACTATCGTGTCTCGCGTCACCGGTTTTATCCGCACGTGGGCAATGGCGGCCGCTATCGGCATGTCGCTGCTCTCGTCCTCCTATCAGGTCGCCAACAACCTGCCCAATATGCTCTACGAACTCGTGATGGGCGGCATGCTCGTGACGGCGTTTTTGCCCGTGTACATGGGCGTGAGGCGTGAGCAGGGTCGCGAGGCCTCGAACGAGTACGTGGGCAACCTGCTCGGCATTCTGCTTTTAGTGCTGGGTGGCATTTCGTTGCTGGGGACCGTGTTCGCCCCGGGCTTTATCTGGACGCAATCGTTCCTTTCGGGTGACGGTGGCAGCATGGATACCGCTGCGTTCATGTTCCGTTTCTTTGCCATCCAGATTCTGTTTTATGGTTTGGGCTCGGTGTTCTCGGGCGTTCTCAACGCACACCGCGACTACTTCTGGTCGACGTTTGCCCCGGTCCTCAACAATGTGATCGTCATTGCGAGCTTTATGGGTTTTGCGCCCGTGTCCGCACAGTTTGGCGAACGTGCCGGCATCATCTTGATTGCGGCCGGTACGACCCTCGGTGTCTTTGTTCAGATGGCATGTCAGATTCCCGCGCTTGGCAAGCACGGCGTGCATCCCCATATCCATATCGACTTTAAGGACCCCGCGCTGCGCCAGACGATTGCGCTCGGTATCCCGACGCTGCTCGCCACGGTGTGCATGTTTGTCTCGACTTCTATCACCAACGCTGCCGCGCTGGTGGTCCAGCCCGAGACGGGTCCTTCCGTCATCGCCTATGCGCGCCTGTGGTACACGCTGCCCTACGCGCTGATTGCCGCCTCGCTTTCGACGGCGCTCTATACCGAGCTCTCTCATGACGCACAGGAGAAGGATTACGACAGCGTTCGCACGGGCATTTCGCGTGGCGTCGCCCAGATGCTGTTCTTCCTGATTCCGTTCGCACTGTACCTGATTGTCTTCGCACGTCCGCTCAATATGATCTACTGTGCTGGCAAGTTCGATGAATCCGGCGTGGCTCTGGTGTCCGAGTACCTTGTCTACCTGGCGCTCTCGCTGCCGCTCTACGGCGTGGTCGTGTTGATGCAGAAGAGCTTCTCTGCCTTGCTCGACATGAAGCCCTATAGCCGCTATTGCCTGTATTCCGCCATCGGCCAGGCCGGCTCGGTTCTGCTGTTTGGCGTTGTGCTGGGCTTCGGTATGCCGGCAATCGCGCTTTCGTATGTCGTCGACTACGTGATCTTGGTCGGCTGTTCGCTGTGGTGGCTGCGTCGTCGCCTGCGTGGCCTTCAGGTCAAATCTATCCTACATGGCGGTTTCTTTGGCCTTTTGCTCGGTGGCCTAGGTGCTGCCGCAGGCGCCGGCGTCATGTGGGCGCTTGAACACTTTGTCGGGGCACTTGGCGGCTCGATTCTGATTACTCTTGGCTACGTTTGCGTTGCGGGTGTCGCCTCGCTTGTTGTTACCTTTGGCCTTGCCGTCGTCCTTAAGATGCCCGAGGTCTCGGCGCTGCTTCGTCGCAAGTAGGTGCGCGTGGCCTGTCACGACAACATACCAACGCTTGCCGAGCAGGTTTCGCGCGTTCCCACACAGCCCGGATGCTACCTTTGGAAGGATGCCAAGGGCGATGTCATCTACGTGGGCAAGGCGAAAAACCTGCGCGCCCGCATGCGTCAATACGTGACACTGCAGGATGAGCGTCAAAAGATCCCGCTGATGATGCAGCTGGTGGCGAGCTTTGACTACATCGTTGTCGAAACCGAGCATGAGGCGCTTGTACTCGAGCGCAACCTGATCGGCCAGTACCATCCGTACTTTAACGTCGACCTCAAGGATGACAAGAGCTACCCCTTTATCGCCATTACAAAGGGCGACCTGTATCCCGCGATCAAATACACGCGTGAGCGTCATAAGCCGGGAACGCGCTATTTTGGACCCTATACCGATAGCCGTGCGGCACGTGAGACGATAGATACGCTGCGCAAGGTTATTCCCATCTGCTCCGCATCCTGTGCGGAGTGGCGTCGTTGTCGCCGTATCGTTGAGTCCCACAAGGGCGAGGAAGACATCGTCAATATGATTTGCGCGCAAAACGGGCGTCCCTGCTTTGACTACCATGTCGGGCGCGGCCCGGGTGCGTGTGTCGGCGCGATTTCCCCGGCAGACTATGCCAAGAACGTCAAGCGTGTCGAGCGCTTTTTGTCGGGCCATCGCAAGGATGTCGTCGATGAGCTGACCTCCGAGATGACGGATGCCGCCGAGGCGCTCGACTTTGAGCGCGCGGCACGCGTCAAACGTCGTTTGGAGGTCATCAGGGGTCTGGACGATCGTCAGCAAGTCGTTTTTCCCTCCAGTGTCGATATCGATGTCATCGGGTTCTATCGCGAGGAGACCATCTCCGCCGCTTGCGTCTTCGTCGTTCGCGAGGGCCGAACAGTTCGCACCTGCGAGTTCATTCTCGACAAGGGTCTTGATGTTGACGAGGAAGAGCTCCAGTCGGGCTTTCTTAAGCGCTATTACGACGAGACGGCTGATATTCCAGCTGAGGTCAACCTTTCCGTCGAGCTTGAGGATGCGGAGGCGCTGGGGGAATGGCTTGCGGGCAAGCGCGAGCGTTCCTGCCATCTCCATAGGCCGCAGCGTGGCGAAAAGCACCGTTTGCTCGATATGGCATCCAAAAATGCGCGCCATGCCCTCATGCGCTACATGATGCGAACGGGGTACGCTGACGACCGCACCAATCAGGCGCTCCTGGAGCTCGAAAGCGCGCTGGCGCTGCCAGCGCCGCCGATGCGTATCGAGTGCTTCGATATCTCGACGCTGCACGGAACCTTTACCGTCGCCTCGATGGTGGTGTTTACCAACGGACGCGCCGACAAGAGCCAGTACCGTCGTTTTAAAATTCAGGCCGAATTGGACGAGGCAAACGACTTCGTGTCGATGTCCGAGGTTTTGGGACGACGCTATGCTCCCGAGCGCATGGCCGACGAGCGCTTTGGATCGCGCCCCGATTTGCTCGTTGTCGATGGCGGTAAGCCGCAATTGACCGCTGCGATCAAGCAACTTGAGGCTCTTGGGCTCGATATACCAGTTTGTGGCTTGGCAAAGGCCGATGAGGAGGTTTTCGTGCCTTGGGACGAGACTCCAGTCGTGCTTCCGACCGGGTCCGCGTCGCTCTATCTAATCAAACAGGTGCGCGATGAATCGCACCGTTTTGCCATCACGTTCCATCGCGAATTGCGCGATAAAGCCATGACGGTTTCGGTACTCGATGACGTTCCAGGCGTGGGACCCACCAGAAAACGTGCCCTTATGCGCCATTTTGGCTCGATGAAGCGTTTGCGCGCGGCGAGCGAGCAAGAGATCGCGGAAGTTCGAGGCGTTCCGGCCGATGTCGCCAAAGCGGTCCACGAGGCACTTGTTGCATGGAATGCCGAACGCGCCCAGGCATCGGCCAACCGTTCCGAAAACTAAACGTGCTTCTAAACAACTGATATACATGATTGGCCGATTTTCAATCATTTATTTCGCGGCGATTACCTGTCGATTTCGGGTTTTATTAACGCTAAAACGTTTGACTAGCCATGGTGAACAACCCTGCTATCCTGCGGGTTGACGATGACTGATATCTCACCTCGTCGATACATACTGTCTGGCGAATCGTTTGTCAATGAATTCGGTGAACGGTAGTAAATACCGTTCAAACGTATGTATGTATCGGTCGCCGAGCGCGGCACCTCAGTTGGGTTCGTCGGTAGGTAAGGTATATATCGTCCGCAAGTTGCGCGGGGGCAAGTCTAGGTGCTCCCGGGTAAGATTCTCTATTGATAGGAGAAGACATGGCCATCATCAACAAGGGTATGTCCAGGCGTTCGTTCCTCGGCCTCACCGGCAGCGTCGCTGCTGTCGCAGGGCTTGGTCTCACCGGCTGCGGTGGCAGCTCCAACGACGAGGGTTCCGCTTCCGGTTCCGCCGATTCCGCCAACCGTGGCGGCGGTGTGATTACCGCTGGTTCCGCTTACGCTCCGTCCAGCTTCGATCCCGCCAGCACCGGCTCCGCTGTGGGCCTGGGTGCTAACTGGCACGTCGTCGAGGGTCTCTACGGCATCGATTACCACGACTACAGCACCTTCAACGAGCTCGCCACCGACGATCCCAAGTCCGTGGACGACACTACCTTCGAGGTCACCATCCGCAAGGGCGCCAAGTTCTCCGATGGTACCGAGGTCACTGCTGACGACGTCGTCGCTTCCTACACCGCTTGCGCTGCTTCCGCTACCTATGCTCCGTTCTTCCAGCCCTTCGAGTCCATCGAGGCCAAGGATGCCAGCACTGTAACGGTCAAGACCAAGGTCCCCAACTTCTCCCTGCTCAAGGATCGTCTGGCCATCATCCGTGTTACCCCGGCTACTCAGTCCGAGGAGGATCGCGCCAAGCAGCCGATCGGTTCCGGCCCCTGGATGTACGACTCTATCTCCGATACCGAGATCACCCTGGTTCCCAACCCCGAGTACAACGGTGAGTATGCTGCCGAGGATAAGAAGATCCAGTACAGCATCCTGACCGACCCCACCGCTCGCGTTACCGCCCAGCAGGAAGGCTCCACGCTCGTTATGGAGCTCGTCACCGCTGACGCCGTCGACCAGCTCGAGAGCGCTGGCTGCAAGATCGACAACGTCCAGGGCTTCGGCACCCGCTTCATCATGTTCAACGTCGCCAAGGAGCCTTGGAACAACGTCAAGGTCCGTCAGGCCGTCATGTACGCGCTCGACACCGAGAAGATGATCACCAACACCTTCGCCGGCCTTGCCACCGCTGCCAGCTGCTACCTGCCCAAGAGCTTCACCAACTATCATGAGGCTTCCACGGTGTACAAGACCGACGCCAAGAAGGCCAAGAAGCTCATCGAGGAGTCCGGCATCACCCCGGGTGCCATCACCCTGCGCACCACCGACAACGAGCAGATTAAGGGCATGGCCGCCCAGGTCAAGAACGACCTCGACGCTCTCGGCTTCGAGGTGACCATCCAGACCGATACCTCGCCGGCCACCTACGCTGCCATCGACGGCGGCGAGGCCTACGATATCCTCCTTGCCCCTGGCGATCCGTCCTGCTTCGGCGCTGACCCCGACCTGCTGCTCAACTGGTGGTACGGCGACAACGTCTGGATGCAGACCCGTTGCCCGTGGAAGGAGTCCGCTGAGTGGGAGAAGCTCCACGGTCTCATGGACGAGGCTCTTGCCGCCGAGGGCGACGAGCAGCAGAAGAAGTGGAACGAGTGCTTCGACATCATCGCCGACAACGCTGTTCTGTACCCCGTTGTCCACGTCAAGACCGTCTCCGCTTCCTGGGACGATCCGTCTACCGCGCCCAACGGCGAGGCCCTCGATGGCTTCAAGGGCATCGGCACGACGAGCATGTCCTTCAGGGGCGTCGCGACCGTCAAGGCCTAAGACTCGTTTGAGTCATATGTGGGGCGTCGGTCGTAAGGCAACGTCCTCATAGTTGAAACAAAGACCCGGGCGGCCTCGATGTCGCTCGGGTCTTGTAATGAGTATCCATACTCATATACCAGTTGGTCCTACCGACAAAAGAAAGGGGAGAGAACGTGAACAACTTTCTACGTTTGATTGGAAGGCGTCTCGTGGCGCTGCCGATCATGGCATTGGGCGTCACCGTCCTGGTGTTCTTCCTTATGTCGTTCTCCAAGACCGACCCCGCCTATACGGCGTTGGGTGACGGTGCCTCGCCCGAGGCGGTTGCCGAGTACCATGAGAAGTATGGTCTGGACGACCCCTGGCCCGTGCGCTACGTGCGCTACATGGGCGATCTGATCCATGGTGACATGGGCACCTATGGTGCTGCTCGCAACTCCGTTGCCAAGCGCATCTCCACGGCCCTGCCCGTCACGATGCAGCTGACCTTCATCGGTCTTGCCATCGGCGCGGTCGTCTCGTTTTTGCTCGGCGTCATCGCGGCACTGTATCGCGATAAATGGCCGGACCAAGTGATCCGCGTCTTTTCCATCGCCGGCTTGGCAACCCCGTCGTTCTGGCTTGCCGTTCTGTTGATTCTGCTGTTCTCTTCCTACCTTAAGGTGCTCCCGGCATCCGGTGCTCTGCCTCACTTCACCACCAACCCGGCTGGCTATCTGGGACGTATGATCATGCCCGCTATCGCTCTGGCATTCCCGCTGACGGGCCAGATGACTCGTATCGTGCGTACGGCCATGGTTGAGGAGCTCGACAAGGACTACGTCCGCATGGCCCGTGGCGCCGGCGTTCCCGAGAAGGTCGTCGTCGGCATCAACGTTTTGCGCAACGCGCTGATCACCCCGGTCACCACCCTCGGTCTTAAGATCGGTTACCTTATGGGCGGCGCCGTCGTCATCGAGGTCATCTTCAACCTCCCCGGCATGGGTACTGCGATTCTGCAGGGCGTTCAGGGCAACGAGGCGAACCTGGTTCAGGGCGTCGTCATCGTCGTTGCTCTTGCCTTCATCATCATCAACATCGTGGTTGACATGCTCTACCTGCTCATCAACCCGCGCATCAGGACGGTGTAGATTATGGTAAAGATTCGAGAGAAGCAAACCGAGCAGCTCGAGAAGGCTGCCTCCAAGGGGCTCAAGCTCGGTGGCTGGAAGAAGATGACGCTGTCTTCTAAGATTGCCGCCGTCGTGCTGGTGTTGGTCGCCCTGACCGCGATTCTGGCGCCCCTTCTTGCCCCCTATAGCCCGGTCGAGATTTTCACTGCTCGCCAGGCTCCCGGCAATGGATTTATCTTCGGTACCGACGATAAGGGCCGCGACATCCTGTCGCGTATGCTTTACGGTGGCCGTTACTCGCTGATCATCGGCTTCGGTGCTACTGCCATGGCTCTGGTCTGCGGCTCGGTCGTGGGCGCCCTCGCGGCGGTTTCGCGCAAGTCCGTTTCCGAGGCGATCATGCGCATCCTGGACATCATCATGTCCATCCCGGGCATCGCCCTCGCTGCCGTCTTCGTCTCCATCCTGGGCAATTCCGTGCCGTCGATCATCTTCGCCATTGGCTTTATGTACACTCCGCAGATTGCCCGTATCGTGCGCGCCAACATCGTGTCCGAGTACGGCGAGGACTATGTCCGCGCGGTCATCGTTTCCGGCGCCAAGGCTCCGTGGATTTTGATCAAGCATGTTCTGCGTAACTGCATCGCCCCGATCATGGTCTTCACCGTTACCCTGGTCGCCGACGCCATCATCTTCGAGGCCTCGCTGACCTTTATCGGCGCTGGTATCCAGGAGCCCACCGCTACCTGGGGCAACATCCTCGCCGACGCCCGCGGTGGCGTGCTCGCTGGCCGTTGGTGGCAGGCGCTGTTCCCGGGTCTGGCTATCATGATCACCTGCCTGGCGCTCAACATCCTCTCCGAGGGCATTACCGACGCCATGGCCGCTGCTCCCTCCGCCGCCCTGGATCCGACCGATTCCTCCAAGCGCCGCGAGGCCGACCTGCTGGTCTCCGACCCCGTTCGCGCTTACAAGGAGCAGGCTCAGTCCCTGTCCGCCCGTCTTGGCGCCCTGCGCGATGTCGAGCTCAAGCGTAACGACCGCCATGTGCCCGATGAGTCCGTTGAGCCGATCCTTTCGGTCCGTGATTTCTGCATCCAGTTTGAGCACCACGGTGATATCAACGTCGTCGATCATGTCAACTTTGATGTCCGTCCTGGCCAGACCATGGGCCTGGTCGGTGAGTCCGGCTGCGGTAAGTCCATCACCACGCTGGCCATCATGGGCCTGACCGACGATGACGAGCATCTTTCCGGTGAGGTTCTCTGGGAGGGCCGCGACCTGCTCAAGATGAGCAAGAAGGAGTGGTTCGGCCTGCGCGGTACCGATATCGCCATGGTCTATCAGGACGCCCTGTCCTCGCTCAACCCCTCCATGCTCATTTCCGCCCAGATGAAGCAGCTCACCAAGCGCGGCGGTACCCGTAGCGCCGAGGAGCTCCTGGAGCTCGTGGGCCTCGACCCCAAGCGTACGCTCGAGAGCTATCCGCATGAGCTTTCCGGTGGTCAGCGTCAGCGCGTTCTGATCGCTATGGCCCTTACCCGCGACCCCAAACTGGTCATCTGCGACGAGCCCACGACCGCTCTGGACGTTACCGTCCAGAAGCAGGTCATCAAGCTGCTTAACGATCTTCAGGCCAAGCTCGGCTTTGCCATGATCTTCGTTTCGCACGACCTGGCACTGGTCGCCGAGGTCGCTCATAACATCACGGTTATGTACGCCGGCCAGGTTATCGAGCAGGCGCCCACCAAGGAGCTGCTCACCAACCCGATTCACGAGTACACCCGCGGCCTTCTGGGTTCCGTCCTGTCCATCGAGAGCGGTTCGGGCCGCCTGCACCAGGTGCCCGGCGCCGTTCCGAGCCCGCGCGATTTCCCCAAGGGCGATCGCTTCGCACCCCGCTCGAGCCATCCGCGCATTGGCCTGGACACCCGTCCGGTCTTCAAGCGCGTGCCCGGCACCGAGCACTTCTATTCCGAGCTCCCCGACGAGGTGCTCAAGGCAAATGGTTTGACCCCTCACGCGGAGGTGATGTAGATGAGCGAGACCGCAGTCAACGGCGTCGAGCCGATCATCTTCCTTGATGACGTCCACGTCACCTTTAGGACCCGTACCGGCTCGATTCTGCACCCCAACCTGGTTCACGCCGTCCAGGGTGTAACGATTAAGCTCATGCCCGGACAGACCATCGGCATCGTCGGCGAGTCCGGTTGCGGAAAGTCCACCACCGCCAACGTCATGTGCGGCCTGCAGGCCCCCACGAGCGGCAAGGTCTACTTTAAGGGCAAGGACGTTACCAAACGTACCGCCGAGGACCGTCGCCACATGGGTCGCGTCATCTCGGTCGTGTTTCAGAACCCGGCCACGGCGCTCAATCCCCGCATGGTCGTTCGCGAGCAACTGCTCGACCCCATGCGCGTCCACAACCTGGGTACCGAGGCCGAGCAGGAGAAGCGCGTCAAGGAGCTCTTGGAGCTCACCGGTCTGCCCAGCTCCGCCGCCGAGGTTCTTCCCGGCCAGCTTTCGGGCGGCCAGCGCCAGCGCGTCGCAATTGCGCGCGCCCTGTCGCTGAACCCCGATGCCATCATCGCCGACGAGCCCACCTCGGCTCTGGACGTTTCGGTCCGCGCGCAGATTCTGAACCTGCTGACCGACCTTAAGAAGGAGCTCGGCCTGGCCATGGTGTTTATCAGCCATGACATCCAGACGGTCCGCTATATCTCTGACGACATCATCGTTATGAATGGCGGCAAGATCGTCGAGCAGGGCGAGGCCAAGCAGGTCTTCCAGCACCCTCAGGACCCCTACACCAAGATGCTGCTCGGCGCTGCGCCGTCGCTGCTGCATCCCAAGCTCGGCGAGTAGCCTCGCTTTCCCTCCCGTGCGCCCGGTTCCCTTGCCGGGCGCACCTCCGTTGCGATTTCGAAAGGTTGGGTTCACGAGCCATGCCAAGTGCTCAGGAGCTACAACAGCAATTTGGTGAATATCGTGGCGCTATGCCCCGTCCATCGGATTTCGATCTCTTTTGGAAGGACCGCATGGCCGAGGCCGACGCCGTCGAGCTCGACTATGCGATTGAGGCGGCTTCGGTTGCGGATTCCGCGACCTGTCGGTTTTTCGACCTCTGGTATACCGGCATGTGCGGTGCACGCCTGCATGCCAAGTATCTCCAGCCGGTTTCGGACGAGCCCGTGCCGCTGGTGCTACAGTTCCACGGCTATCCGGGTGCAAGCCGCAGCTGGTTCGAGCAGGCGTCGTTTGCGGGCATGGGCATGGCACTCATCGCTCTCGATTGTCCTGGCCAGGGTGGCCCCTCCGAGGATATTGGTGGATTTGAAGGCACGACGGTTGCTGGGCATATCGTCGCCGGTATCGACGGCGACCCGGCCAATCTTTACTATGTCCGCTTGCACCAGGATATCCGCATTCTGTGCCGTATTGTTCGCGAGCTCGAGGGCATCGATCTTTCCCGCGTATTTGTGAACGGCGCATCGCAGGGCGGCGGTTTGGGCATTGCGACCTGCGCGCTTAATAGTGAGCTTATCAATCGCGCTGCCATCCTCTATCCCTTCCTGTCGGATTTCCGCCTTGTTTGGGATCTGGATGCCGACGATATCGCTTATGAAGGCCTGCGTTATTGGTCGCGTTGGTTTGACGAGGACTCGACTCGTATTGAGGAGGCCTATGCCAAACTGGCGTACTTCGATTCCAAGAACTTTGCCCCCATGGTCAAATGCCCCGTGCTGTTTGGCACGGGCACAGCCGATATCGTCTGTCCGCCGGCGACGCAGTTTGCGGTCTACAACAATCTGGCCTGTGAGAAGCGACGCGAGTTCTTTGAGGGCTTTGGCCACGAGGAGATTCAGGACTTTGACGATCTGATCATTCCGTTTTTCTGCGAGGGAGGGGAGGCTCATGTCTAAGTGCGAGAGCAATATCGACGAGCTGATCGTCCCCGGGCTCGCGGAGATGCCTGGAACGGTTTCGTCAAGGCTCTCTGATTTCCGGGGTTGGCACGGCGATGCTTCGGCGGATGTTTCCGAATTAGAGACAGCCGCTTCGGACCTTGAGGTTTGCGGGCTGACTGTTACGGCGATTGATTTCGCCAATCCGTGCGCGCGCTACTCCGAGGTTTCCATTGAGCTCGGCGGGTATGTCGTACACGGTCGTTTGATTGAGCCCTTAGGCCATGCCCGGGCATCCGAGTTTGTGCCGCTCTGTCTGATGTTTCACGACATCGATCGACCCGTGCGTGGATGGCATCACATGACGAGATTTGCCGCCATGGGGTATGCCGTTCTCGCGCTGGATGACGATGTTGCTGGTGCGGACGACCTGCAGTGGGGGATTGCTTCGCCCGCTTTTGTCAAGCGCGTCCGTTGGGGCTGCGCGTTGGCGAAGGTCGCGCGCAATCTTGATGGCATGGATCCCGATCGCATTTTTGCATGGGGCGAGGGTCTTGGCGGCGGTGTCGCGCTGGCGGTTTCTGCTCTGGACGAGCGCGGACTTGCCTGCACGGCGGTTGCCAATCCAATTCCCGGTGGCCTCGAGGCTCTGTCGTCTCGGGTGCGCGGATCGGTGCTCATGGGCACGTCGCTCATGGATACCGTGAGCGACCCCAAGGGTCAGTTTGCCGTATTCAACGGTCTTGAGTGTGACCGGAGGCATATCATCTATGCCAAATACGCTCATGAGCGTATTAACGCGTTCGAAAACGAAGTCGTCGACTTCTTTAACCAAACGTTCTATCCGTGTTCTTTGGCCTAGACGGCCTGGACACTGCCAACAAGAGTGGGTGGCATAGGGTCGCCCGCCAGACAGCTAAGGAGATTCTTGTGGCAACTCAGAAATTCACCGGCGTTATCCCTCCCGTCGTTGTTCCCGATACCGAAGATCACCAGCTCGACGTTGCCTCCTTTGAGCGCAGCATCAACCGCATGATCGACGCCGGCGTCGATGGCCTGTTCTTCTTGGGATCCTCGGGCGAGGTCGTCTTCTCCACCGACGAGCGCCGTCGCCAGATTATCGCCGAGGCCGTTCGTATCGTCGACCACCGTGTGCCTGTTCTGGTCGGCATCATCGATACCGAGACCGAGCGCATGATCGAGCACGGCAAGGTCGCCCAGGAGCTGGGCGCCGATGCCCTCGTCGCCACCTGCCCGTTCTATGCCCTGCAGGGCATGACCGAGGTCGAGGAGCACTTCCGCATCCTGCACGAGGAGCTCGACCTGCCCATCTTTGCCTATGACATTCCCGTCTGCGTTCACACCAAGCTCCCCTGGAAGCTCCTTGCCAAGCTCGGCGCCGAGGGCGTTCTGGCCGGCGTCAAGGATTCCTCGGGTGATGACATCTCGTTCCGCTACCTCGTTCAGGAGAACGAGAAGAACGGCCATCCGATGAGCATCCTCACCGGTCACGAGGTTGTTGTCGACGGCGCCTATCTCGGCGGCGCTGACGGTTCCGTCCCGGGTCTCGCCAACGTTGAGCCCGAGGGCTACGTGCGTCAGTGGAAGGCCGCTCAGGCTGGTGACTGGGCTACCGTCAAGGCCGAGCAGGATCGTCTCAATGAGATCTCCCACATCTGGGATGTCACCTCGGGCGTCCAGGGCTATGCCGGTGGCGTCGGCGCCTTCAAGACCGCTATGAACCTCATGGGCATCTTCGACAGCCCGACCATGCCGCGCCCGGTGAAGGCCATGACCGGTGAGAACGTCGAGGCGATTAAGAAGGTCCTCCAGGACAACGGCCTCCTTTAAAGCTTTCCCAGGCACCCGACCTCGCCGTTCAACCGTGCGGCCATGACCCATTAGGTCAATGGCCACACGGCTTCTCGGCGATCTCGGGCACCTGGAAAACCTTTACCGCGCTGTGACGGCTAGCCTGACGGCGCATTTCCTGTAGTTGTTTATATCTCCTAAGGAGAGCGACATGGAGAACAAGTACGTTTGCTCCGTCGATATCGGCGGCACCAAGATTGCGACTGCCATTATGGAGTATCCGGCTGATGGCGGCGTGCCCCATCCGGTCTTTGAAGCCGAGGTTCCCACCGAGGCCCAAGAAGGCGGCGAGGCAGTTTTCCAGCGCATCGAGGCGTCCATCAAGGCTGCTCTCGAGGCGAACCCCGATGTCGAGGTCCTCGGTATCGGTATTGGCGCCGCCGGTGTCGTCGACCCCAAGACGGGCGCCATCGCCTACGCCAACGAGATCATGCCCGGCTGGTCTGGCGTTCAGTTGGGGCCGCGTCTGCGCGAGGACCTTGGTCTTCCCGTTGCCGTGGTGGGCGACGTGCAGGCTCATGCTCTGGGCGAGGCCCACTGGGGCGTCGGCAAGGGCAAGTTCTCCGTCTTGTGTCTGGGCATCGGTACGGGCATCGGCGGCGCATATGTCGAGAACGGCCGCGTGATGCAGGGCTTCCACGGTGCTGCCGGTCATATGGGCCACATCGAGTGCTCGGCTGCCGCCGGCATTCCCTGCGCCTGCGGGCGTTCTGGCCATCTTGAGTCTGTTGCTTCGGGCACTTCCATTGGTCGCATGTACGACGAGCGCTTTGGCCGCGTCGACCCCAGCCGTCCTTCGGTCGGTCGCGATGTAAACGACCTGTGCCGCGCGGGCGACGCAAAGGCGACTGAGGTCATCCATGACGCCGGCTTTGCGCTGGGTGCCAGCTTGGGCTCGCTCGCTAACATCCTGGACCCTGAGGTCATCGTGCTTTCGGGTGGCGTGATTCACCAAGGTCCCGATTGGCGTTCACAGACGTGGAAGGATTCGGTACACGAGGGCTATGCCAGCCAGGCGCTCGATCCGCTTCAGGACACGCCGATCCTCATCGGTTCTCTTGAGGGCGATGCTCCGCTCATCGGTGCCGCCGAACACCTTCTTGCGTCGTTGAAATAAACATAGCTACCAAGTGCGCCTTCTGAGGTGCCGCAGATTGACGTGAAAGAGGAGCGAAGCGTACTTCGGTACGCGAGCGACGGTTTGAACGTCAAGGTGCGGTGTCTCAGAAGGCTGTTTTTGAGAAAGGTTGAGTCGAACATGACCGTTGATCCTTTGATCCAGTCCCTGAAGGGCAAGCTCGTCGTGAGCGTTCAGGCGTATATGGGCGAGCCGCTTCGTACGCCCGAGACCATGGCTCAAATGTCTCGTGCTTGCGAGCTCGGCGGCGCCGCCGCCATTCGCTGCCAGGGCCTTGCCGACATTGCCGCCATTAAGGGTCGCTGTGAGGTCCCCGTTATCGGCCTGTGGAAGGATGGGCACGAGGGCGTTTACATCACGCCGACGCTGCGTCACGCTCGCGCCTGCGTTGCTGCGGGTGCCGATATCGTGGCGATCGACGCCACCGATCGTCCGCGTCCCGACGGCAAGTCGGTCGAGGATACCTTCCGCCCGCTGCACGAGGAGGGTGTGCTCCTGATGGCGGATTGTGCCACCATCGAGGACATTCGCCGTGCGGTTGATATGGGCTTCGACCTTGTATCTACCACGCTTTCTCACGGTGTCGCTGCCATCGACTGCACCATGGCCGATGGCCCCGATCTGCCGCTCCTGCGTCAGGCGACCGAGGAATTCCCCGGTCTTCCCATCATCTGCGAGGGCCGCGTGCACACGCCCGAGGAGGCTCGCGCCGCGATCGATGCTGGCGCCTGGGCCGTTGTCGTCGGCACCGCCATCACGCACCCCACGAGTATTACAAGTTGGTTCAAAGCTGCGCTTGAGGCGTAAGACAGGCCTCGTATCCGCTCGGGGCGGTATACTCAATAAAGGCAATTGATCGCGCGGGATCCGCTGGCCGGGTCCCGCGCTTGTTTTAGGAGGCGCACATGCAAAAGGGAGATGCCATGGATGCGGCGGAGCGCTCGGAGCGCATCCCCGATATCGTCATCATCACCGGAATGTCTGGATCGGGCCGAACGCAGGCCATGCATGTGTTCGAGGACATGGGCTACTTTTGCATCGACAACTTGCCTCCGCGTCTGATCGCCCAGCTTGCCGAACTCGTCGGCATCAATACGGGCGTGGGCAGGCATCTTGCCGTCACCTGCGACCTGCGCAGCCAGGGCTTGTTCGATGAGCTGCTCGATGCCGTTGCCGCACTCGAGGAGCGCGAGATGAGCTGTGACATCGTGTTTCTCGAGGCCTCTGACGAGGTACTGATCCGTCGTTATAGCGAAAACCGCCGCCGCCATCCCATTGCCAAGCCGGGAGAGACTACGGCCGATGCGATTCAGCGCGAGCGCCTGCAGCTGCAGGACGTTCGCGACCGAGCCGATATGATTATCGACACGAGCCGTCTGCGCACCTCTGCGCTGCGCAACAAGCTGCGTATGGCATTTTCCGAGTTGTCCGACCAGCAGCTCATGGACGTTCACGTGTTCTCGTTTGGCTTTAAGCACGGTATGCCCGTCGAGGCGGACATTATGATCGACGTCCGCTTCCTGCCCAATCCGTTCTACGATCCCGAGATGCGCACCATGACCGGCCTCGATAAGAAAGTCTCCGACTTTGTTCTGGACCATCCCAAGACCCAGGAGTTCTGGAAGGCCTGGACGCAGCTGCTCGATACGGTCATGCCCGGCTATATCGCGGAGGGCAAGCCGCAGCTTTCTATCGCCATCGGTTGCACGGGCGGTCAACACCGCAGCGTTGCCATCGCCGAGGCCACGGCACGTTATTTGGAAGGTGCCCAATATCACGTGAGCATTTCCCACCGCGACCTGTCGCGCGCCAACACGAAAGCATAGGCCTGCATGTCGTTTACCGCCGAGGTGCGTGACGAGCTCGCGCGCTGCGAACCCGAATGTGAATACTGCGACTTGTCGACGCTTGCCGCCCTGACGCGTGTGAGCGGTACACTTTCGCTGGCCGGCTCCGGGCGGTATCGTTTGACGGTCGCGACCGAGACGGGCGCTGTCGCGCGCACGATGATCACACTGACGCATCGCATCCTTAAGCTCAAAACGGAATTCACCGTTCGTAAATCGGTCTTGCATAAGGTCCGTAACTATCTCATTACCCTGCCCGATCAGCCCGACCTGGACAAGGCTCTGGTGCTGTTGGGCATTCTCGACCGCAGGGGAGGGCTCGTCGCTGGTGTTCCCCGGCACATCGTTGCCCGTCCCTGCTGCAGGCTTGCCTACATTCGCGGCGCGCTCATCGCCGGCGGTTTCGTGGCCGATCCCCGCGGCGACTTTCATTTGGAGATCGCGGTGCAGGGCGAGCAGTATGCACGGGGCCTTTGCGATCTATTGGAGCAGATTGGGGTCCATGCGCGCGTTAACGCGCGGCGCGGGTCCTTTGCTGTCTACATTAAGAGTGCCGAGGAGATTGAGCATCTTTTAAAGCTGATTGGTGCCAAGCGCAGCGTTGCCGAGATCGAGGAGGCGCGCGCGGTCAAGTTGGTTAAGAACGATGTGAACCGTCGCGTGAATGCCGAGCTGGCCAATCAGACCAGAAGTGCGGGTGCCGCCCAGCATCAGCTTGCGTTGATCGATGAGCTCGAACAGCGAGGTTTGCGCGACACGCTTCCGGACGCCTTGGCGGTCTTTTGCGACCTGCGCGAGCGCTATCCCGATCTGTCGCTGCGCGATCTGGGCGAGATGGCCGACCCTCCCTTGTCGAAGTCGGCCCTCTACCATCGTGTTTTGAGGCTTGAAAAGCTCATTGAAGCAAACAGGTAGTTGAGCGAAACTGCTACTATACGGATTTAACTGCTGTTTTACTCTTTAAAACGTTTTAACGTAAATTTGATTTTCAATTTCGAGCATTCTCGTGAAATTCAAGTCAAAAAAAAGGTATATTAGGCGAGTGGTTAGTTTGTGGGCCTCAACGGCGGGCGCTGTAGCTCGCGGGGGCCTTACGAAAGGAGACACAATGGCAGTAAAGGTTGCTATTAACGGCTTCGGTCGCATCGGTCGTCTGGCTTTCCGTCAGATGTTCGGTCATGAGGGCTCCGAGATCGTCGCTATCAACGACCTCACCTCTCCCGATATGCTCGCTTACCTGCTGAAGTACGACTCCACGCAGGGCAACTACGCTCGCGATCACGAGGTCGTTGCTGGCGAGGATTCCATCACCGTTGACGGCAAGGAGATCAAGATCTACAAGGAGGCCGACGCTAACAACCTGCCTTGGGGCGACCTTGACGTCGACGTCGTTCTCGAGTGCACCGGCTTCTACACCAGCAAGGCTAAGGCTCAGGCCCACATCAACGCTGGCGCCAAGAAGGTCGTCATCTCCGCTCCGGCCGGCAGCGATCTGCCCACCATCGTGTACAACGTCAACCATGAGACGCTGACCGCTGAGGACAACATCATCTCCGCTGCTTCCTGCACCACCAACTGCCTCGCCCCGATGGCCAAGGGTCTGAACGACTTCGCTCCCATCGTGTCCGGCATCATGACCACCATCCACGCCTTCACCGGCGACCAGATGCCGCTCGACGGCCCGCAGCGCAAGGGCAACTTCCGTCGCTCCCGCGCCTGCTCCGAGAACATCGTCCCGAACACCACGGGCGCTGCCAAGGCCATCGGCCTGGTTCTCCCCGAGCTCAACGGCAAGCTCATCGGTGCCGCCCAGCGCGTCCCGACGCCGACCGGCTCGCTGACCAACCTCTACGCCGTCGTTGACAAGAAGGTCACCGTCGACGAGGTCAACGCTGCCATGAAGGCCTACGCCGAGACCATCTCCGAGACCTTCGCCTACAACGAGGACCAGATCGTCTCCCGCGACATCGTCGGCGAGACCCACGGCTCCATCTTCGACGCCACTCAGACCATGTGCTCTGACCTCGGCAACGGCCAGACCCTCGTTCAGGTCACCTCTTGGTACGACAACGAGAACTCCTACACCTCTCAGATGGTCCGCACCATCAAGTACTTCGAGAAGTTCGTTGCTTAATTTAGCATTTAGCGAATAGCTCGTTGAGCGTCTAAAGAAGGGCGCGGCCTTATAGGGCTTACACCCTAGGGTCGCGTCCTTTTTATAAGAAATCGTCTGCCGTAATGGGAGGCAGACACGTACGAAAGGTAGAAGCAAACATGGCCTTTACCAAGAAGACCGTCCGCGACATCGATGTCGACGGAAAGCGCGTTCTCGTCCGCGTTGACTTTAACGTGCCTATCAAGGATGGCGTCGTTGGCGACACCACCCGTATCAAGGCTGCCCTGCCCACCATCAACTATCTCGTTGAGCACAATGCTCGCGTCATCCTCATGAGCCACCTCGGTCGTCCCGAGGGCACCGGCTTCCAGCCCGAGCTGTCCCTCGAGCCCGTCGCCAAGAAGCTCGCTGAGCTCTCTGGTCTCGACGTTGCCTTTGTCGCCGACACCTACGGCGAGAAGGCTGCTGAGGCTGTCGCCGCCGTCGAGCCGGGTAAGGTCCTCGTTCTCGAGAACGTCCGTTTTGACAAGCGTGAGAAGAAGAACGATCCCGAGATCGCCAAGAAGCTCGCTTCCTATGGTGACGTCTTCGTTCTCGATGCCTTCGGCACCGCTCACCGCGCCCAGGGTTCCGTCGTGGGCCCCGCCGCTTACCTGCCTGCCGTCGCCGGCTTCTTGCTCGAGAAGGAGGTCGACACGCTGACCGGCATCTTCGCCGAGCCCGAGCGCCCCTTCGTCGCCATCGTCGGCGGTTCCAAGGTTTCCTCCAAGATCGGCGTTCTCGATCACCTCATCGACTCCGCTGACACCCTGATCATCGGTGGCGGCATGGCCTACACCTTCTTCTTGGCTCAGGGCCTGACCGTCGGTCAGTCCCTCAAGGAAGAGGACTGGGTCGAGCGCGCTGGCGAGATGCTCAAGAAGGCCGAGGAGAAGGGCGTCAAGATCCTGCTCCCCATCGATAACCGCGTTGCCGATCACTTTGGCGAGGACGCTGTCCCCGAGGTTGTCGCTTCCGACGCTATCCCCGACGATCGTGAGGGTATGGACATCGGCCCCAAGACCGAGGAGCTCTACGCCGAGGCCGTCAAGGGCGCCAAGACCGTGTTCTGGAATGGCCCCATGGGCGTCTTCGAGTTCGACAACTTCGCTCACGGCACCCAGGCTATTGCTGAGGCTGTCGCCGAGGCCGACTGCACCTCGATCATCGGCGGTGGCGACTCTGTCGCAGCTGTCAACAAGTTCAACCTGGCCGACAAGATGAGCTGGATCTCCACCGGTGGTGGCGCTTCCATGGAGCTCGTCGAGGGTAAGGCCCTGCCCGGAGTGGAGGCGCTTCTCGATGCCTAATCGCACCCTTCTTATCGCTGGTAACTGGAAGATGAACAACGACGTCGCCGAGGCTGCCAAGCTCGCCGACGAGCTGGCTCAGGCTCTGCCCGAGGTTCCGGCTGGCGTCGAGGTGCTCGTCTGCCCTCCGACCATCGACATCACCACGGTTCATGACCGCATTCAGGCTGCCCCCATCGCCCTCGGTGCACAGAACGTGTACTGGGAGGCCAAGGGTGCCTTCACCGGTGAGTCCTCTTGCGACATGCTCAAGTCCGCTGGCTGCACCTACTGCATCATCGGTCACTCCGAGCGTCGCGACTACTTCCACGAGACCGACGAGGACCAGAACAAGAAGGCCAAGGCTCTCGTTGCCGCCGGCCTTGTTCCCGTCTTCTGCTGCGGCGAGTCCCTCGAGGTCCGCGAGGCCGGCACCTATGTCGAGCACGTCGTGAACCAGGTTAAGGCTGGCCTTGCTGGTCTTGAGATCACCTGCCCCAAGCAGGTCGTCGTCGCCTACGAGCCCATCTGGGCCATCGGCACCGGCAAGACCGCTACCGCCGAGGACGCTCAGGAGGTCTGCGGTGCTATCCGTGAGACCCTCAAAGAGATGTTCGGCGAGGAGCTCGCTAACGGCATCCGCGTGCTGTATGGCGGTTCCGCCAAGCCCGGCAACATCGCCGAGCTCGTCGCCAAGCCCGACGTTGACGGCGCCCTCGTGGGCGGCGCTTCGCTCAAGGCTGCCGACTTCGCCTCTATGGTCGTCAAGGCAGGCGAGTAGGACATATGGCACAACGTCATCTTCCTGCACTCCTGATTATCATGGATGGTTGCGGCCTTGCTCCGGCCGATGGCGAGAACGCCGTCGCCGCTGCCAAGACGCCCTTCCTTGATAGCCTGTACGAGAAGTACCCCCACACCACGCTCGGCGCTTCGGGCGAGGACGTGGGCCTTCCCGACGGCCAGATGGGCAACTCCGAGGTGGGTCACCTCAATATCGGTGCCGGCCGCATCGTCTTCCAGGAGCTTTCGCGCATCAACAACGCCATCAAGGACGGCTCCATCGCCAAGAACGAGGTCTTCGTCAAGGCTATGGACGATGTAAAGGCCGAGGGCAAGACCCTCCATCTCATGGGCCTTATGAGCCCTGGCGGTGTTCATTCCCACATGAACCACGTCGAGGCTCTGGTCAAGATGGCTGCCCAGCATGGCGTCAAGACCGTTCGCGTCCACGCCTTTATGGATGGCCGCGACGTCGACCCGCAGTCCGGTGCCGGCTACATGAGCGAGTTCTGCGCCTTCCTGGCCAAGATCTCCGAGGAGACCGGTTGCGACGCTCGCGTTGCCACCGTCTCGGGCCGTTACTGGGCCATGGACCGCGATAACCGTTGGGAGCGCATCCAGCGCGCCTACGACGTCATGGTCAATGCGTCCGATGCCGATGTCGACCCCGTTGCCGGCATCAAGGCCTACTACGAGAAGGATCCGCGCGGCGACGAGTTCGTCGAGCCCTTCGCTGCCCACAATGAGGGCATCCACGAGGGCGACGCGGCCATCTTCTTCAACTTCCGTCCCGACCGCGCCCGTCAGATGACCCGCGTGTTCACGGACAAGGAGTTCGACGGCTTTGAGCGCGAGCAGATCAAGCTCTCGCACTTTGTGACGATGACCGAGTACGATCCGACGTTTGACGTCGAGGTCGCCTTCCCCAAGACGTTCCCGGAGAACGTCCTAGCCGACGTCATCGCCGCCAATGGCCTGAAGCAGCTGCACACTGCCGAGACCGAGAAGTACGCCCACGTGACGTTCTTCCTCAACGGCGGCATCGAGGAGCCCAAGGAGGGCGAGGAGCGCGTGCTCGTCGCTTCCCCCAAGGTCGCTACCTACGATCTGCAGCCCGAGATGAGCGCTCCCGAGGTTACCGAGAAGCTTGTCGCCGCCATCAACGAGGACCGCGCTGATTTCTATATCGTGAACTTCGCGAACTGCGACATGGTTGGTCACACCGGTGTCTTCGACGCTGCCGTTAAGGCCGTCGAGGCTGTTGACGATGCCCTGTCCAAGGTTGTCCCGGCGATTCTCGCCAAGGGCGGCTTTGCGTTGATTACCGCCGACCACGGCAACGCCGATCACATGTTTGACGTTGCTTCCGACGGTTCCAAGCATCCGTTTACGGCGCACACCACCAACCGCGTGCCGTTCATCATCGTTGATGAGAAGGCACAGCTCACCGGTATCGAGGACGGTCGTCTTTCCGATATCGCTCCGACTATGCTCACCATGGCTGGTCTGGAGCCTTCCGCCGAGATGACGGGCCGCGTGCTCGCCACCGAGGCCTAAGAGAAAACAAATACCGTTTTCTAGCAAGGGGGTTGTCCACAATCGGACAATCCCCTTTTTTGGTATTTCTGCCATTTCCGCCCCGTCCCCGAGTGGCAGGTAGGGGAGAACGGGGGATTGTGGTACAGTACTGGAGTTTGAATTGTTCTATTAAGGAGCTTATCTATGGGTCCGTTCCAGATTCTTCTGTTTGTCGTTTGGGCTGTTTCTGCCGTGGCGCTGACGATTCTCGTCCTGATGCATTCCGGTAAGGGTACCGGCGTTTCGGATATGATTGCCAGTTCGCTGTATAACTCCAGCTCAGCCACAGGCGTTATGGAGCAGAACCTTGACCGCCTGACCGTCATCATGGCTGTCGTATTTGCCGTGTGTGTCGTTCTGTGCATGTTCTTCTTCCCGCAGGGCATCGTGGGCTACTAAGCTCGAGCCACATAAATACTTGAAAAGGGTTCCGCAAGTGCGGGACCCTTTTTGTTCAAGACTTTAGTCCGCTGGCCGCGCAGCGGCCAGCTTTAAACCACCCGCTACG
>NZ_JADNDZ010000014.1 GCF_015552075.1 Collinsella aerofaciens | reverse complement strand
CGCCCCCTTCAGGAACCCGTCGTAGACCGACAGGTCGGCCCCGCCGGCCCCGCCGCCGCCTCCCGCGATGCGTCTCGCCAGCACGTCGACCGTGGCGTCGTCGGGGACGCGGCCGCCCTCGACGACCCTGAGCGCCGCCTCGCATGCCGCCTCGAAACCCGAGGACTCGCTCGCCCGGCCGATCGACCTGAGCGTGCGCCTCCTGCCGGCGGAGTCCATCCGGTCGATCCCCTCGACGAGCCCCGGCGGCATGTCGCGCCTGATCGTCGACTCCCCGAAGGCCCTCGGCCTGGCGATGATGGCGGGCACGAGCGAGAGGGGGTTCCGGACCGCGGGGCCCTCCCCGAAGGCCCTGGGGAGGACGGCGACCCGGCGGCCGCGGTCGGCGAGGATCTCCACCGTCGACGCGCGCATGCCGACGAGCAGGCTCCGCCCGTGCCAGGCGGGCCCGGCGACGTACTCGCGCCCGTCGGCCTCGACGTAGCCGCGCTTGTCGGCGCGGGCGGTGACCCACCTCACCGCGTCGAACTCCACGCCGGGAAGGGCGCGCATGGCGGCGAGGTCCTCCCGGTAGGCCTCCCCGTGCGGCCTGCCGTCGCGGCAGCGCGCCGCCGCGTTGACCCTCGCGCACCCCTCGGCGAGGAACGCGTTGAGCTCGGGGAGCGCGCCGAACGCAGGCACGGGGACGAGGAGGTTGCGCCGGAGGAACCCCACGGCGTTCTCGACGGAGCCCTTCTCGTTTCCCGAATAGGGGTTGCAGTACCGGCTCTCGAAGCGGTAGTGGGCTCTGAACTGCGAGAACAGCCTCGATTCCGTGACCTCGCCGCGTACCATCCTGCCCGCCTCGGTGGCGTTGTCGAGCACCATCGCCGCCGGGGCGCGGCCCCAGCGGCGGAAGATCTCGAGCAGCCCGGCGCACAGGCACTCCGACCTCTGCGACATGAGGGCGACGCACTGCCGGTCGTTCGAGTGCGGAAGCGTCGCGACCAGCAGCTTGAGGTCGAGGGTCCTCCCGCCGACCGCGGCGCGGAAGTTCCCGAAATCGACCTGGCAGGTGCCGGGCGCCCACTCGAGCTCGAGGTACCCCTCTCCGCCCGCCGCCGCCCGGGCGAGCCTGAGCTCGCGGACGAACCTCTGCACGGTGGAGTAAGAGCCGCCGTAGCCGCGCTCGGCGACGAGCCTGTCGTAGATCCGCCTGGCTGTGTGGCGCTGCTTCCTCGGGGCCCCGAGGTCGGCCTCGAGAACGCCCGCGACCCATTCCTCGTTGCCCTCGAGCGCGGGCCTGCCCCTCCTCCGGGGCATCGGCGCGGCGGGCGACATGTCCTCCATGTCGGCGTACTTCGCCACGGTGTTCCGGCTCACGTGGAGCATTCGGGCGATCTCGGACCTCGAGCGCCCGGCGGCATCCATCGACCGTATATCATTCACTGTGTCCAGGGGCACGGTCATCTCCTCCATCCTTCCCGGGCGGGCTCGCCAAAGTAACCGCCCGGGGAAACCATACGGCGAGGGCCGCGCCCCCGGTCCCCGGGGCGCGGCCCTCTTGCTTCAAGACTTTAGTCCGCTGGCCGCGCAGCGGCCAGCTTTAAACCACCCGCTACG
>NZ_JADNDZ010000013.1 GCF_015552075.1 Collinsella aerofaciens | reverse complement strand
AGATCGTGGCCGCCGACTACTGGCCGGTCCCGACCTACGACGACATTCTGTTCTACGTGTAGGACTGGGACAGCATACCGTCACGGTTGAAAGCCGGGGTCCGCATCGCGCGGGCCCCGGTTTTTTTGTTGAACAAATTCCCTAGGGCGGCGTCCGCTCGTGTCGTTTATTAGGGTAGGGGTGTGCGCGTTGCCGTGTCGTGAAAATGGAAGATGCTCGGAATATAACGCGCCTCGATATACTCAAATTGAGTTCCGGTTGAGTCGAATGTCTGGCTGGTTACGACCGCCAGATACGAAGAAGGATCGATGTCAAGCAACCGGCAGTCCTCAGTGTCGGGCTGGGCGAGTGTTATCGTTCGTTTGCTCACGGCAATGGTGAGCCCTAGCTCATCCTCGATGTAATGGAAGAGCGACAGGGTGGCATTCTGCTCGTTTAGGCCGGGGACGGAGGAAGTTAGGAAGTAGTGGCGGTCGACAGCGACCGGTTTATCGTCGAGCATGCGGACGAGCTTCAAATGCGTAAGGTCTTCTCCTTCGGGAAATCCCGTCAATTGAGCTAGACACTTATTGGTGCTTACGTGTTCCAAATAGACGATTTTTGACGTTGGAATTGCTCCGATCGCGTGTGCCGATTCGCTGAACGAAGAAAGGTCGCTTACGGTGAATGCGCCTTCTTTGCTGGTGCCTGCAGGTGACGTCTCGATTACGAGGACTCCCTTGCCTTTAATGGACTGAACTAGACCTTCATTTGCGAGAAGCGAGATAGCCTTGCGCACCGTCATTCGAGAGCAGGAGAACTCTTTGGAAAGATTTTGTTCGGAAGGAAGGAGCGATCCCACGGGATGCTTGCCTTCGACAATCCGCTTTCGTAGGCTTCGGTAAATTTCACTGTACAGGATCCTTGCCAAAATGCTCTCCTTATTGAGGTTGTACGGAATGCGTCGAATCGGCGCGATTATCCGCTTCTACCAATTATAGGAAGTGGAGACACTTTTAGTTACCGCTTACCGCCATAAATCAACCGTTCACCCGTGTGTTTAACATGTCTAGACAGATAGTAAATCACTGAGGATATAATTCGAGTCATCAAGTACATGTCTAGACAGGAGGATTGCAATGGCAAAACAGAGTTATGCAGTTACTATCGCGGGAGGCGGAAGCACTTATACGCCGGGCGTTGTTCTGACACTTCTCGCGAAGCGCGATGTGTTCCCCATCAATAGGATTACGCTCTATGACAACGATGCCGAGCGTCAGGGGACAATTGCCAAGGCATGCGCCATCTACATCAGGGAGAATGCTCCAGAGGTAACCTTCAGCTATACGACCGACCCTGAGGAGGCCTTCACAGGCATCGACTTTGTACTTGCCCAGATTCGCGTTGGCAAGTACGCTATGCGCGATAAGGACGAGAAGATCCCCCTGCGCTATGGCGTTCTTGGCCAAGAGACCTGTGGTCCTGGTGGCATTGCTTATGGCTTGCGCTCCATTGGCGGCGTACTCGAGATCCTTGACTACATGGAGAAATACAGTCCCGACGCATGGATGCTCAACTACTCCAACCCCGCGGCGATCGTTGCTGAGGCGACACGCCGCCTTCGCCCGGATTCAAAGATCATCAACATCTGCGACATGCCAATAGCCCTGATGGATATCATGGCTCAGATGTGTGGTCTCAAGGACCACAACGACCTCGTCGTCGGCTACTACGGCCTCAACCACTTTGGTTGGTGGACAAAGATTCACGACCGTGCTGGCAATGACCTTATGCCCACTATCAAGGCCCAAATGGCTAAAAACGGTTATGCCGGCGAGGATTCCGGCCTTGAATTCGTCGATGCATCTTGGGACCAGACGTTCCGTAAGGCTAAGGATGTTTACGCGCTCGATCCGAATACCATCCCGAACACCTACCTCAAGTACTATCTCTTCCCGGACTATGTGGTTGAGCACACCGACCCCAACCACACCCGCACCGACGAGGTCCGTGAGGGTCGCGAGAAACGCGTCTTCGGCACCGCCCGCCAGATTATCGAAAAGGGCACGTCAGAGGGTTTCGGCCTTAAGCCGGATACCCACGCTGAGTACATTGTCGATCTCGCTCGTGCTTTGGCAGAGAACACCCGCGAACGTTTCTCGCTGATTGTTCCCAACGACGGGGCTGTGTCTAATTTTGACCCAACGGCTATGGTCGAGATCCCCTGCATCGTCGGCAGCGACGGCTACGAGAAAATTTGCCAAGGTGAGATTCCGCAATTCCAGAAAGGACTTATGGAGGAACAGGTCTCGGTCGAAAAGCTTGCAGTGTCTGCTTGGGTCGACCATTCCTATCAGGAGCTTTGGCAGGCGCTGACGCTTTCGAAGACGGTCCCCTCTGCCTCCGTTGCAAAGAAGATCCTTGACGATCTCATTGAGGCGAATAAGGAGTTCTGGCCAGAACTCCACTAGTATCGGAAATCAATTTTGTGAATGATGGCGGGCGACCGACCTTGGACAGGTCGCATGGGAGGAAAACCATGAGCGAAAGCAAAGAGCTTGCAAATCGCAAGCTCGGCGAGGACGTAGTTGGCCTCGTCGGCGGTAAGGAAAACATCCTGAGCATCTCGCACTGCATGACGCGTCTGCGTTTCAAGCTGCGAGACGATGCGAAGGCCGATACTAAGGCAATTGAGTCTCATAAAGGCGTCATTCAAGTAATCAACGCGAATGGCCAGTATCAGGTTGTTGTCGGCATCAATGTGATTGAGGATGTTTACGATGCCGCGGTTGCCGCTTCTGGTGTCGAGGGGCTGGGCGAGGTTAATCTTGATGGTGAGCCCGTCAAGAAAGGAAACCTTGTTAGTGCCCTTATCGATACTATTTCAGGCGTAATCCAGCCGATTCTTGCGGTGCTGTGTGCCGCGGGTATGATCAAGGGTGTTTTGAGTATTCTCGTCGCCCTCGGATGGATTACGGCGACAGACGGCTTGTACCAGATTCTATATGCGGCTGGTGACGGCTTCTTCTACTTCCTGCCGATCATCCTTGGCTATACCGCGGCAAAGAAGTTTGGCTGTAGTGAGTTCGTTGGCATGACGCTCGGTATCGCACTTACGTATCCGGCGATGGTCAACATCACATCTGGCGATGTTTTGGGAACGGTGCTTGCCGGCACTCCCTTTGCCATGAACTACTACACGACTTTCCTCGGCATACCCGTCATCATGCCATCTTCGGGTTATACGAGCTCTGTCATTCCGATTATCATCTCTGTTTGGTTCGCGGCAAAGCTGGAGAAGTGGTGCCGCAAGCATTTCTCTGAGTATGTAAAGTTCTTCTTTGTGCCTACATGCGTACTCGTTGTGATGGTCCCCGCTACCTATTTGATTATTGGCCCGATTGCCACCCTGATCACGAACCTCATGAGCCTGCTGTTTAACTCCCTCTACAGCTTGCCTGTCATCGGCGGCGCGCTCGGCGGCATCGTGCTTACTGCCATTTGGCAGCCTATGGTCATCTTCGGCTTCCACTGGAGTGTCATTGCTCTCATGCTGGTGAACATTGCCTCCCAGGGCTGGGATATTGTCATGGCGCCGTACATGGTTTGCTCGTACGCTCAGTCCCTTGCCGTCCTTGCCATTCTTCTGAAGACTAAGGACGTAAAGCTCAAGCAGCTTGCATGGCCGGCGTTCATCTCGGGCTTCTTCTTTGGCATCACTGAGCCCTGCATCTACGGCGTGACCCTTCCGCGCAAGAAGCCTTTTGTCATGAGCTGCATCGCCTCTGTGCCCGGCGGCCTAATCATCGGTGCTCTTGGTACCAAGATGTTCGCGTTCACCGGCGGCGGCTTCTGCGCCTTCCCGGGCTTCATTGATCCGTCCGGCGCAATGGGCGCGAGCTACCTGATTTACGTAATCATAGCCATCGTGGTTTCCAGCGTGATTTCGTTCCTGCTTACGTATGCGACGTACAAGGAGGACGTGCCGGCGGTAGAGGCTGCAAAGTAGCCAAAGAAGTGGAGCCGCGGAACAAGTATTTCCCCGCGCGCCAGCAATCTGACAAGGTCGTCCTTGGATAAGCGCCGAGGGCGACCTTGTCTTGTGCTGGTTTCGTTTGAGAGGCAGTGGTTGAGAGTGTCTAATATTATCTTTGACAATAAGATGGGCGAGGCGTGCCTTGCGGCGTGGAGGTCCGCGGGTGTGGAAGTCCGCTCAGTCGTGGTTCGACAAGATGGTGAAGTCGTCTTCGAGCATGCGGCTGCGCCGTTCGCCCTCGAACACGTTCACCCGCTCTATTCTGTGACTAAGTCCTTCACCTCGGTTGCTGTTGGGATGTTGGTGAATGAAGGACAGCTGTCGCTGGCCGATCGCTGGATTTCATACTTCCCGGAATATGAAGGCGAGATTGCGGATGAGCGCTTTCACAATGTGACGGTTCGCAATTTGCTGACTATGACGATGGGGCAGGAGAGTGACCTTTCGTATATTGGCGCGGGAGACGACTGGGCACATGAGGTTCTTCATCGTGAGTTTGACTGGAAGCCTGGCGAGGTCTTTCACTACGATTCGCTGTGTTCACATTTATTGAGCATGCTCGTGCAACGCATAAGTGGAGTGAAAGAATCCGATTATCTCGCCGAACGTTTGTTTACGCCGTTAGGCATTAGAAGTTGGTGGTGGGAAGAGGATCAAGCCGGTCATACGACCGGAGGTTTTGGTCTTCACCTTTCGACACCGGATTTGGCTAAGTTTGGTCAATGTTTGCTGGATGGCGGCAAGTGGCGTGGGGAACAGATCATTCCCGCGGAATGGGTTGCCGAGGCGACGAAGATTCAGATGGAAACGAGCCCCTTTTATCCGTCTGAGGCGACTGAAGACAGCAATGGCTATGGATACCAGTTCTGGATGTGCCGGCGTGGCGGGTTCAGATGCTCTGGTCTTTTTGGGCAGCTGTGCTACATACGGCCCACGGATGGCCTTGTCATCGCCTGCTCGAGTTCCACGACAGGAAGTAAGGCGCTGCTTGATCCGCTGTATGAGGTATTGTTCAAAGAGTTTAGTGTTCGGGAAACGGTGGCTTCCGAACGTGACTTCGATAGCATTCCCGTGCCAGTTGGGTTGGCTTCTGGCGGACGCTTGAGTTCATTACGCCTCGAGGGCATCCATCATTGCATTTTCGGGGATTTTGATGAGATCAATATTCGATTTCATGAGAATGAGCTGGATTTGTCTCTGTTGCGCGATGGTCGTGAGTATGGCGTGAGGGCCGGCTACAAGTCTTGGGTTTGCAAATCGGGCGACGAGGCTGGAGTCGGAGACCTCTTTCCCTTCGTGACTCATGAAGCTGAGAGGGACGATGCCCCCGCATGGGATGTTCGCAAGTTGTTTGCAGCGTATGCCTGGACTTCGCCAACAAATTTACAAATCGAGACCAGGGAACTGGACTACACGCGGCGCTGTTTTATCGATGTGCGGATCGGAGGTATTTATGCTGTGTGCAGGGTGAGAGTTGAGGGAATGTGCTGTTTCCCGGCACCCTCGGAACTCACAGCGATTTTGAAGTTGGGATAATTTCTCAAGACGTGCGATTGATAAGAAAGCTTGTCAACATCACGGCTAATGGAGACGGAGCTGTCTCCAGGCAATGTTTTTCGATACGGACGTTTCAGATATCGTATTGCTAGGGACTAAGTCAATCACTTGTTAGGGTCGAAGCGTAAGTGCGTTTCCTCGGCTCCGCGCCCTGTTGGGCTCGAATCCCGGCACATGGCAGCAAAAAGCCCGCTATCGTGAGGATAACGGGCTTCTCATTTCAAATGGTGCCCCACCCGACGGGATATTCGCGTGCGGCTGGCATTGCCCGCTTCCGCTGCGTCGCTTCGCTTCTTGCGCGCTGCCGTGGATGCCATGGAGGAGATCGTGGCCGCCGACTACTGGCCGGTCCCGACCT
>NZ_JADNDZ010000012.1 GCF_015552075.1 Collinsella aerofaciens | reverse complement strand
GAAAATACTTCCTCACCTGAAATTTCTTCACGTGAAGATTCTTCCTCACCTGCAATTTTTTCAGGTGAGCCCCCCTATATACCTATAAGTAATGACTATCCAGAAGATTGGACGGATGGATGGATGGATTTTCAAACCAACCAACCGGACGTCTATCCCGGAATGGACTCTCAGGTCGATACCGCAGGCGATTTCAGGAAAATCGCCGACGAGACGATCAACCGCAACAAGCTCGACGCCGCACGCCAGCCCTACGATGAGCTGCGTCGTCTGGGCTTCGGAGCCGACGAGATCGGCACTGCTTGGGCTCGCCGGCAGGCTGAGGCCAAGGATGCCGGCTGCGAGGACAAATTCATGCCTCAGCTGCGAAAATGGCTGATCGACACAAGCGTCAAGGGCTGCCAAAAGATGGTCGAGGCCGCACGCCAGCGAGCGGGCCGCGGCGAAAAGCACCTGCGCAGGGCTCCCGACGGCGCCTGGCTCATTATCGGCGACGGGCCGGTCCATCCGGTTGTGGATGCGAACGGAATCGTCTATCGCGGCGATAACAAGGAGGCTGCGATAGACCTGGCCCGCAAACAGGCCACATCTTCGCTGTGAGCTGCTGAACGAACGATTGAATAAATGTCGAAAGGGGAAGTGACATGGAAGGGAACTCGCGGGAAAGGCTGATTAGAACCGAAAGCAATGGACAATCTGCAATCGTCGGGATCGAGGGAGAGAACCATGGCTCGTCTCTTTCCTCAGACGATGGCGGCATCGGTGCCCGAGAGGAGCGCGTCAGATGCGTTCTGTCCGAGCTGAGACATCTGGCCTCGATCAGAAGCCAGTGCGAGACAGCGCTCAGGCAGCTGCCGTCCCGATCGAATGAGAGGGAGCGGATGAGGAACCGCGTCCTGCATATCGATTCGACATTGAATCTCGTAATGGTCGTCGTCGAGGCGCTGGACGATTACGAGCCGGGACTCGGATCTATCTTCCAGCTGTCCTATATCGACAACCTGACATGCGAGAGGATCGGCGCGCTCCTGGGCGTGTCCAAGAGGACCGTCATCAGGAGGAGAAACCATATAGTCGCGTTGATAGCTTCAGATGACGATCTCTACGGCATCATCGTTGGTGATGCCGCGTGAGCGCCGTAATCTTTTGGCGGGTACGCATATGACCCGTAACATTATCCTACTTGCAGTCGGGCTGCTTCTTGCCCTCGCCGGCATGAGCTACCTTTTTCAGCTAGATGGGTTGGCTTTACTGCTTCTTATTACTTCCGCTGCGATCGCGCTCGAGCTATTCGACGATGGGGAAGAGGACGATTCCGGGTGGAGGCCTTTATAGGAAAGCTACTCAAGATGAGGACGTAAGGCACAAGTACAATGATTTGATATTAAGTTATGACGTAGTCACGTTATTGCACTGTTACGTAGTTACACAGTTATGCAATTACACGGCTACGTTATTACACAGTTACGTTTTTACGTCCTTCATTAGTTCATTGAATACGTATTTCTCTTCCTCGTATTTTCTGAAGTTCTTGTATTCCGTTTTAGCACCTTTATCTTTTTCGCCGTTTCATTTATTCATCTATTTCACAGTTCATCAGTGACGTTGTTCTGTTATTATTTAATAACAATCTTCAATGCGGGTTTTCCGCCATCGGTCCAGCTAGGGCATTGGAGGTTATATGTCTTCTTATCCTAATTACATTTCAATCATCAAATTTATCTTGGGGCTCGGCGCGCTCGTAGCCTTTTTTGCGAGCGGGCTCGCCTACGCCGTCCTTCAGTTCATTGTCGGCGCGGCGGCGTGCCTCATCGCCATCCCGATCGCTCTTGTGGTCATGAGCATCGCCAGTCGCTCCTAGGCATTTTCTGGCTCTAATTGTTTTCAATTTCAATTTGAAAGGAATCACTATGCCGAATTTCACCCCTGTGATCGTGTTCACCAACCAGAAGGGAGGCGTCGGCAAGACGACTTCAGCAGACGCAATCGCCGACGGACTTCGCCGCCGCGGCCTCAAGGTCCTAGCCGTGGATATGGATCCCCAGGGCTCGCTTGGGCGAATCGAGTCGGACTGCGTCGCGAAAGGCACCTGCTGCAGTTCTAGCTTCCTCAAGGGCGTCCAAGTGGTTTGCACCGAGGACGGTCAGGCGACCGTGCCCGGCGATCTCGATTTGGCCAACGTCTCTGACGAGAGGGACCTCGAGGGCAACGAGATCAATGAGTACTCTCTGACGCGCGCAATAGAGTCGGCCGTCTCCCAGCACGGCTTCGATGCCGTCGTTGTCGACACCCAGCCCGGCATGACTTTCTCGACGATTTCCTCCACCATTGCCGCCACCCATCTCGTCATCCCGACTACCGCCGACAGGCTCGGCACCGAGGCCGTCGAGCAGACCCTCGAGCTCCTCAGCGCGGTATCCGATTCCTATGATGTTGCATGGATTAGTGCCCCCGCCGTCCTCATTACGCTCTATCGCGGTATCGCCAAGCTCGCGAGGGCCTTTGCCTCCCAGATGGTCGAAGAGTTCCCCAAAATGGGCCTCAAGGTCTTCCAGCGCCGAATTGGTATAACCGTCGCCATCCAGGACGCGCAGGCGAACGGCCGCAGCATCTACGAGATGAACGTCCTCAAGGGTGCAGCTTTCGAGTATGACGTCCTTGTAGGCAACATCATGAACTGGTGCGAGCTCAAGCCCGCAGCCGGTGAAACCGAAGGAGTTGAGTAACTGTGGCTTCTAACCTACCCGATAACCTCGTTGGCGACATGATGAGCAATGCGCCACGCTTCACTTTGCCAAATTTTGGGGCACAGAATCGTTCTGCGTTCCGCCCCGCGGGACCCGCCCCGCAAGATCCTGTTCAGGACAACGCACCCGCGTCGCCCATTTCCCATGCGAGCGTTCGCAAATCCAAACCCGCGGCGTCCCCCACACCCAACAAGGTTTCTTCTGGATCCAAAAAAGAGAGGGTCACCTTCTCGACTTCGCCGCTCGAGGCTGAAATCCTCGAGCGTCGCGTTCTCGAGCTCAAACTGAAAGGCGGCCCCAGGAGAGACGCCAATGTCAGCCGTGTCATCGAGGATGCACTTCGCGACCGTATCAACGGTGGGGAGCTCGATCTTTCCGTTTTGGACAACCCCAAGCGATCGATGAGTGCCACGCGCTATAGCCGGACGGCCCTCGTCCCCTACGAGGTGTACAAGGACCTCATGACCGGACTCGTGAGCGCTCGCGCGGCACATCCGGAGATTCTGCCCTCAAACCTCACTGCCAGCGCGTATATCAGGGCGTGCATCCTGGCCTTGGAAAACTAGCCCAAGCATATTCTGCGTGCATTTTAATCGGATACATTCCCCGGGGCGGCGCCGCCCTGAGAAACACCTCTTCTCACGGGCGAAGGTCGGGCGGCGTCGAGGAATTGTTTGCTCTGGGAAGAATGGAGAATGGAAATGAAATTACCCGCCGCAGAGTGAGGCCGCTCGTCGCCCTGGCCATTGTCGCTGCATCAATTGGCTGCATCGCGCCCCTCCGGCATAAGCCGAGAACGCGACGGCCGCCGTGGTCTCCGCTGACGGCAACCACGTCGTCGTCGATGTCGACCTAAACGGAGACGCGTCTGATGTCGGTTCGGACGATCAGAGCGAGTCTGTTTCCGACGCGGAAACAGACAAGACATGGTAAGCATTCGAGACTTTGATGACAGCCAACAACATAATTATAGAAGCCGCGTTTTACTTCTTCTGTCTGCAGCTTCTCTTCACGGCGGCATTGATTCTCGTCTTATACAAATTATTCTGGACGCAAAGATAGTCCGCCGTCTTGAGTCCCCATGGTTTGACTGAACCGGTGTCGGGGTGGCCGTATAGCCGCCCTGACACCCACTGACGAAATTGTCTATAAACGGGCGGCTCTTTTTGAGCCGCCCTTGAAGGGGAGGAAACCCTTATGATGCTCTTCGAATCTGTAATCTTCGACCTGCTCCCCATCATCATCGGCATCCTGGTCGTGATGATGGTGTTCGAGTCCTGCTGGCGCAAATGTCCGCCGGATAAGCTCATGATTGTTTCAGGTGCTGGCAAGATGCGCTCCGTCTCCGGCAAGGGTACCTTCGTTATCCCGCTCCTCCAGCGCGTCGACACCCTTTCGCTGGGTGCCGTGCAGGTGCAGTTGACTACCGAGAATGATATCCCCACGCAGGACGCGATCCTCATCCACGCCTGCGCTGTGGCGAACTTCCAGATCGGCCAGACCCCCGAGCTGATCGAGACCGCCTCCAAGAACTACCTGAACATGGATAAGGAGGAGATGACTCGACAGGTCACCGAGGTCATGCTGGGCAAGATGCGCGAGGTAATCGGCCAGATGGACTTGAAGGAGCTCATGCGCGACCGCGAGAGCTTAAACGCAAAGGTCTTCGACGGCTCCAAGGACGACCTTGCGAACCTCGGCCTCGAGCTGCGCACCTTCAATGTGCAGGACTTCTCCGACTCCCAGGGCATCATCCGTTCCATGGGCGCCGACCAGGCGGCGGAAATCAAAAAGGAAGCCGAGCTGGCGCAGATCAAGGCGGCCGAGGAGGTCGCCATACGCCAGAACCAGCTCGACTTGAAGCAGGCCGACCTCAAGAAACAGGCCGACAAGGCAAAAGCCGAGGCCGATATGGTGAAGGCCACCGTGACGGCCGAGAAGCAGCGCGAGCTCTATATCGCCCAGCAGGAGGCCGAGATCGCCGCGGAGACCAAGAAGGTCGAGCTCGCCGAGCGCCAAGCGGACGTGAGGGAGCGCGAGCTGAACGCGACCGTGAAGAAGCAGGCCGAAGCCGACCGCTATGCAGCTGAGCAGGCAGCCGAAGCCGACCTCTACAAGCGCACGAAGCAGGCCGAAGCCGCCCGTATCGAGCGCCAGAACCAATCCGACGCCGAGCTGTATTCCGCCCAAAAGGACGCCGAGGGCACCCAGGCCCGAGCGAAGGCCGAGGCCGAAGCTACGCGCCTGAAGGGCGAGTCCGAGGGTGCGGCCGAGAAGGCCCACGGCGAGGGCGTCGCGGCGGGCATCAAGGCCCAAGCCGAGGCGTACAACGGTATGGATAACCCCTACCTGCTCGCCAACCGCTACATCGACATCATGCCCAAGGTAGCCGAGCAGGTTGCGAAGCCCCTCACCGCCGTCGATTCCATCAAGATGTACGGATCGGGCAACGCCCAGAAACTCGTGAAGGAGACCACCACGATTGTCGACCAGGTGGCATCCGGTCTGAAGGACAGCACCGGTGTCGATCTGCCGTCGCTTTTGAGCGGTCTGCTGGCAAAATCCGATATGGATGCCGGTTCCGCCGAGAGCCTGGCAGACTGATGGTAGTCCCGCTGATCGCCTCGGCCTTGCTGCTCGATTTCTTAGGCTGCATGATGCCCCTGGCATTGGTCGAGGACACCAAGGCATTTAAGGTCGGCGTGTTCCTGATTTGGGCGGCGCTGGTGGCGGATTCCGTCCTGATGGGCTTGTTCTATCCGAGGGAGCTGGCGGGGGTGAATCCCCTGTTGGCGGCAGGTCTCGAATCGATATGCCTCATCTGTGCCATGTATCCCCTGCATGGGTTCGCATCGAACTTGGCTCCCTGTGGCATCCGGGTCGATACTGCCGCGGCCCTCGCCTTCATAGACTTCCTCGTGACCGCTGTGGGATATGTCTCCCTGCTCTTGGGTACGATCTGGCTTATATTCTTCTAGGCTCGCAGGCATATGGACCTGTCGACCATCAAGCCGGAGGGTTCCGAGGAGTAGCGCCGACGCAGGCCGCCTACACATCACGCCCGCTGTCGGCCTGTACGACGAGGATATCCCGTTCTAGCGAGGGGATCCCGACGAAGCCCGCTCCGAACCGGCGGGCTTTTCCATCCCCCGGGCACCGCCCTGGATTGGCTACACTGATGTGGACAGTTCCGGGAGGGGCGCAGGAGACGGGAG
>NZ_JADNDZ010000126.1 GCF_015552075.1 Collinsella aerofaciens | reverse complement strand
GTGCAATCGCAAGAAGATGACGGGGCGGAATGTCAATCCTGGTCTAACAGAGCCTAAAAAAATAGCCGGGGGACTCCCCCGGCACTTGGAGGTAGCTCAATGGGCCACCAACAACCTTATAGCATGTGCTGGCGGTGAGTGCAAAGGGGGGCGAGCCGGTACATTGCGTCGCGGCTTATGCGCAGCATCGCGCACGCCTCGTCGGCGCCGAATATCGCGTTGGTCGATGCGATGAGCCTCACCTGGCTCCTGCTAATGCTCTTGGTCATGGTCGTCCTCGAGCTCCTCTCGTCTCGAGGCTCCCTCGCGTGCCCGGCCGCGGGCGGCTCCCGGGGCGGTCGCCGCCGTCATTTGCGACGTGCTTGAGGCGGAGGCATCCGATCAGGTCGGCCTTGCGTCCTGGGTCGCCAACATCCGTGTAGCGGCGGACGAGATGGCGACTCGCGTCGCCGACATGCTCATGCACATGGGCGGCGACTAGCCAGGGCGATCCCTGCAACGGGCATTATTATCCGGGAAGCGTTTGGTTGCGAGCCACGCCGGTGTGAGGGTCTGAGTCGTCAGGCCCCGCACAGGGGGACCGCGATGGTGGCCACCGCGCCGCCCGAGGGGCTGTTGGCGAGCGAGACGGAGCCCCCGTGGGCGCTCGCGGCCTCGGAGGCGGCGTGGAGGCCGAGCCCGTAGTGGCGGCCTCCGTCGCGCGAGGAGCGGGATGAGTCGTCTGTGAAGAGGCGCTCGCAGCCGCGTTCGAGGGCGGCAGGAGAGAAGCCCGGTCCGTCGTCAGCGACCTCGATGACGAGGTGCCCGCCCGCGACGTCGCAGGAGACCGCCACGCGCGAGCGCGCGTGCTCGGCGGCGTTGGCCACGAGGTTCGCGGCGGCTCGCGCCAGGGCGGTTCGGTCGAGCGGGGCCTCGGGCGCGCCCGCGACAGCAGGGCCCGTGGTCGCGTCGAGCGTCACGCCTCGCGCCCGGGCGATCTGGGCGGCCTCGGCGAGGACCTGTTCGCAGAGCTCGGCCGGCCGCATGGGGGCCCTCTCCGCCCCGCCGGACCCGCGCGAGGCCTCGATGAGCAGGCGCACGTAGCCGTCGAGCCTTTCGACACTGTCGGCTATGTCGCGCGCGGCGGCCGCGAGGTCGGCGTCTTTCTCGTCTTCCAGCTCCTCCGCCACGAAGTCGGCGTTGGCGCGCAGCACGGTGAGCGGCGTCTTGAGGTCGTGGGCAAGCGACGCCACCTGCTCGCGCTGCCCCCGCTCCGCGGCCCAGCGGGCCTCGAGCGACTCGGCGAGGGAGGCCCGCATGGCGTCCATCGCGGCGAGGACGTCGTTCACCTCGCGCACGTTGGTGCTGCCGACCGCGAAGTCGAGCTCCCCCGCGCCGACGCGCCCCGCCGCCTCCGCGAGCGGCGCCATCTTGCGCGAGATCACGCGGCTCGCACGGCGCGCCACGAGCGCGAGCGCGAGCGCGCTTCCCGCAGCGGCGCCGACGAGCATGAGGTTCTGCGGGTTGGGAAGCAGGCCGGCGAGGTCGCGCGAGACCCACTGCGGCAGGTACTCGCTGACGAGTGCGCAGGCCCCGCCGCCCTTGAGCGGGAACGCGGCGTAGGTGAGGCCCGAGCCCCCGCCCTCGATCTCCACTGTGCCCGGATCCGCGGCGAGTGCCGCACGGGCCATTTCCGTCGCGTCCTCGAGTCGCGTGCCCTCGAGGTCTGTCATCAGCACGTATCCGTCCTTGTTCAGGATGAGGTAGCGGTACGCCGTCGGCACGTCCTGCTGCCCGCAGACGCCGTCGCGTGCCAGGCCCTCCGCGACCTCGCGCGCATTGGCCGGCCCCCAGCTTGCCTCGTAGACGAAGCCCGCGTTGATCGCCGCGGAGAGCGCCATGAACGTGGCGAGCCACGCCGTGGCGACCGCCGCGAACGCGTAGGCGAAATAGCGCGCGATGACGAAGGAGAGCGGCATGCCCCCGCGACCTCGCGCCCCGGTCCTCAGAGCTGCCACTTGTACCCCATCCCCCAGACGGTCGCGATCGGGTCGGCGCCGGCCTCGGAGAGTTTCCTCCGGGCGCGGCTGACCTGCATGGATATGGCCGCGTCGTCGGCGTCGCTCTCCCAGCCGAGCACCGCCTCGCGAATCTGCGCGCGGCTCATGACCTGCCCAGGGTGGCGGGCGAGGTACTCGCAGATGGCGTACTCGGTGGGCGTGAGCGACACGGCCTCGCCGCCCACGTCGAGGCCGCGCGCCCCGAGGTCGATCCGCACCTCCCCGAAGGAGAGGGCGTGCGAGCGCGGCCGGCGCTCACGGCGCAGATGGGCCGCGACCTTGGCGCGCAGCTCCGCGGCCCCGAAGGGCTTGCGGACGTAGTCGTCGGCGCCCAGGCCGTAGCCGGCCACGGCGTCCTCCTCGGCCACGCGCGCGGTCAGGAAGATGATGGGCCCGTCGAAGTCCGGGCGGATCTGCCGCACGAGCTCGAAGCCGTCGAGCCCCGGCATCATGACGTCGCAGAGCACGAGGTCGAAGCGCGAGAGGTCCGTCCCCGGGACCGCCGTCGGGTCCGCTGCCTTGACGACCTCATGGCCGTCGCGGCCGAGGACGCGCGCGAGCACGTCGAGGATCGCCCGCTCGTCATCCACTGCCAGTATCCTCGCCATATTCGACCTCCTGAAACTCCCGTTGCATTGTACTTGCGCCGCGCTCAGCGGTCCAGAGCCCCGCGGGCAGCCGAGGGCGGCTCGGCCGCGTCGCACGCGCGGTAGCGTACGCCCGAGCCGCCACGCGCCTCGATCTCGAGCCAGCCCTCGCCGTCCGACTCCCGCCCGAAGAAGATGAGCTGGAGCTCTCGGACATTGCCCCTGTCGTCCGCCGCGTCCACCAGGTAGACGTAGTTCGCCCCCGCCCCGGTGGCGTCGGCGTGGGAGCTCGCGTGGCTGCCGGGCTCGGGCGCGGGCGCCCACATGGCGATCTCAGGGTTGGGCAGCACGCGGTCGGCAATCGAGCGCAGCGCCGACCCCCAGCCGGCGTCGAGCAGGGCATTCCCGCCCAGGACGAGCGCTGCGAAGAGGAGGGCGAGCACGGCGGCGAGCGGCTTCCTACGCATCTGCCCTCCCGTCCTCGAAGCGGCAGAACCAGGCCAGAAGGACGGTGGCGGCTGCCAGGGCGAGCACGAGGCCAGCGAGCGCAGTCGTGAGGAGAGGGCCCGCCGCGCGTGCGGCGTCGATGAAGGCCTCCACCCCGAGCGACCCCAGACGCGCGGGCCAGGCGAGCGGCACCCAGCTCAGGGGCGTCGCCAGGGCACCGGTGAGCTCGCCGGTCATGAGGCCGTGCGCAAGTCCGCCCACTGAGAAGAACGCGAGGAGCATCCCCGCCGCACCGGCGCCGATGGCGGCGTTGCGGCCGAGGCGCAGGGCCACGCCGAGCTCCAGCGCGTAGAGGGGCAGGCTGCCCAGCACGATGCCCGCCCAGGCGGCCGCAAGCGGAGCGGGCCCGAGCGGCAGGCGCCCGGCGACGGCGAGCGCGGCCCCGAACACGCCGAGCGCCACGGCCAGCGCGCCCGCGCCGAGCGCCGCAAGGGCGAGCAGCTTCGCCGCGACGGCGCGCCCGCGCGAGGGGACCGCCGTGAGGTTGGCGAGGCGCCCGGCAGCGCGCTCCTCGTCCACGGCGAGCCCGCAGACGATGGCGGACATGAGCGGCATGAGGGCGCCGAGGAACTGGGCGTAGGCGTCCGCGCCCAGCGCCGGGTCCCATCGGGTAACGGAGAAGTACTCGCCGCAGGCAAGACCGGCTGCCAGGCCGCAGACGAGGTGCACCGCCGTGAGCGGGGAGCGCGCCAGGCGCAGGGCCTCGGAGAGCAGGGCCCGCGAGAGAGTCATGCGTGGCGTCGGGTCGGAGAGTCGTGTCACGGCCATCACCTCTCCTCGGAGCGCGCGAACCAGGCCGCGCCCGCCGCCGTGAGCGCGGCGAACGCGAGCGCGCAGACCGCAAGGCCCGCCAGTGTGAGCATGCCGTCCGCCGCGAGCGCCCCGCCGAGCGCCATGTCCGCCGCGAGTGGCTCGCCGCTTGGCAGCACGGGGATGAAGCTCGTAGGGATGACCATGCTCGCCGACGGCGGAAAGAGCTGCGGCAGCGGCACCAGCGACCAGGCGAACCCGCCCATGAGCTGCGCGGCGAGCGGGCAGAAGATGCCCGCGAGCATGCCGAGCCGCGCCGTGAGGAAGAGCCCTGCGGGAATCATCCACGCCGCGGTCACCGTGTTGGCGAGCGCGCAGAGGAGCATCGTGAACGTGCCCGCGGCCGTGAGACCCTGCGAGGAGAACGCCGATCCCGCGAGGTAGATGCCGAAGACCACGAGGTTCGAGAGCGTGCAGAGCGCGAGGCACCAGAGCGCCTTGGCCCACCAGGCGCGCCTAAGCGGGAAGCCCAGGCCCAGAAGCCCCCGCATCCGCGTGCGCGCGTCCGCCCGCGCGACGCATGCCACCACGAGCGAGAGAGCCACGGGCAGGAAGAGCGCGTACCAGTAGTTCCACGCGCTGAAGATCTGCACGCCCCGGTAGGGCATCGCGCCGAGCAGCGGCATCGGCAGCGCCATGAGCACGGCCAGGCGAACCGGTGCCGCGTGGCGCGACTTCAGGGCCTCGGCGCGCAGGCCCGCGAGCAGGCCGCTTTTCTCGCCTGTCATGCCGCCACCTCCCCGCGCGCTCGACGCCCCTCCCGGCAGACGCTCATGAAGAGTTCCTCGAGGTCCTGCCCGGGTCGAAGCGCATCCTCGTAGGCGAGGTGCCCCCCGTAGATGATGCCGATGGTGTCCGCCATCTGCTGCACCTCGGAGAGGATGTGGCTCGAGACGATCACCGTCGTGCCCGCCGCCGCGAAGCCGCGGATCTGGTCGCGCAGCTCCTCGATGCCGATGGGGTCGAGGCCGTTGGTGGGCTCGTCGAGCACGAGCAGGCGTGGCCGGGCGATCAGCGCCAGCGCGAGCCCCAGGCGCTGCCGCATGCCCATCGAGAAGCGCCCGGCGCGCTTCTTCCCGGTGTCCGCGAGGTCCACGGCGGCGAGTACCTCATCTATGCGGCTTTCGGGAAGGCCCAGCAGCGTGGTGCGCACGCGCAGGTTCTCGCGTGCGGTGAGGTTGGGGTAGAGCGGCGCCTCCTCGATGAGGCTGCCGATTGCGTAGAGGTCCTCGCGGCGCCAGGCGTGCCCGGCAAAGAGGATCTCCCCGGCCGTCGGCCGCAGCATCCCGCAGATCATCTTGAGCGTTGTCGACTTGCCGGCGCCGTTGGGGCCGAGCAGCCCGTACACCTCGCCCTCGCGGATATGAAGGCTCACGTCGGCCACGGCGTCCTGCGCCTGGTCGCCGCGGCCGAAGCGCTTGGTGAGCCCGCGCGTCTCGAGCATGTAATCCATGGGCTTATCCTTTCTCTTCCGGGCGCGCGGGCCGAGTCGCCGTGCCCGCGCGCCTTACCTTTCGGGTTCAACATCCATGGTGGGGCGCGTTTCTAACGAAGCTGTAACGGCCGTTGGGCTCTTTTGGCGCCAGCCCTTCTCGACCCGTACGCCACTCATGGTATGTTTATCGCGATAACAAGGACGGAGGTGCTCGTGGCACGCAATAAGTACCCGGAGGAGACGGTCGAGAAGATTCTCGACGTTGCCGAGCGGCTCCTCGTGGAGCGCGGCTACGAGCACACCACGATGATCTGAAGAGCAATACGCTAAATCGAAAAAGGTAATCGAAGCCGCGCCTGTGGACTTATCGAGGGTCGAGATTCCCGCCCCATCCATCGGCACCCAGCAGAAGGTCGTCGACATCCTCGACCGCTGCGGCACCCTAACCAAATCGCTCACCGACGGTAGGATAAACCCCCATGAATATATGAATTGACCTGCTGACTCCAATGAAGATTGGAGGGTAACTGCCAGGGGTGACGGCCCAGCGAGTGTTATTTTGCGAGCTATGCGCATTGAAAGCGACCTTTCGTGGTATAAACTACTTGCCGGAAGCCGCGGCTTTCAGAGTACGGCTTACGTGTACGTTTAACCTCCGTGGGCGACGGGGTGCCGCAAGGCGTAGAATATCGCCCACCTGTAGGGGCCTGCAGCGATGCGGGCCCCGCTTCGTATGAGGGGGCGTAACCGATGAAGATCGTATCCATCTCCCAGGACTTCTTCGACCTCGTCGATGGCGACCGTGAGCTCATGCTTAAGCACAATCGCCCCTGCATCGTGGTGGTGAGGCTGCGTTTCCGCGGAAAGCGCAGGGACTTCGCCGTGCCGCTGCGTTCCAACATCGCCCCTAACGTGCCCAAAGACCAGTACTTTGCGTTGCCACCCCGCCCCACGACGCGCCCCGGCTGCCGCCACGGCATCCACTACATCAAGATGTTCCCCATAACCAAGGCCTACCAGCGCCGCTTCAGGACCGAGGGCTCGGCCTACTACGAGACGCTCCAGCGCATCATCGATGGCAACACCAAACGCATTGTCTCCGAATGCCAGGCGTACCTTGACCTCTATGAGCGCGAGGGAAGGTCCTGCTTTGCCGTCGACATCGATCGCATCGTGGGCCTGCTGGAAGGCGAGAAGTAGGGCACCTCGGCTCAGTCTCGAGCCATGCGGAGTCGCTCCGCATTTTTGAACGCCGCGTGTGCGTCCTAAATACTTGAGAAACAAGCTGTGAAGTGCGGTGGCGCGCCCGTGCCCGTGCATAGCCGTCACCATCAGCGTCTACGCGGTGTCGGCTTCAAGTGGAACTGGCGCCGCTGCTGTATATGGTTTGCCTTGCTGCAAATGGCAATCAATGCCCACGATGCTTCTGCTTGCGCTTCAGCTTTCGCTGCTCGAAGCGCGCATCAGCCTCTTCCGCGCGGCGTCGGCTTCTTGCATGAGCTGACTCCTGTTTCATCGCTTCTCTCTGTGCTGCGAGCGCCTGCTGCGCCTTGGTGCTCATCGCGGGCCGCTTAAGGGCTTTCGCCGCCTCACGGGCGCGCCGCTTGGGGTTCTTCGCGGGCTTGTTTGTTTCAATGGCCTTGTCGCCGAAGAACGAGAGCTTCTCCCATTCGCTTGTAACGAATCGCAGGATCTCCTCATCGGACGGCTCCGCGCCGAAGACGATGCGGGCGACGCCGTACTTTCCGCCCTCGACGTGCTCCGCCAGCCCGACCCAGAATTGACCGTCGTGATATACGGTCAGGGTGGACGACACGCTGATCTGCATGGCTGGTTCCTCCTTTATGTAGATGACCATGCAGAGAAGGGACAACCAAGGAGGCAGGTTACTGATGCGGACTCCCGCACGCCCACGACTACCCGACGGGGACTGTGTTTTCATCTCTGATGCCCGCATTGTAGCACGCGCGGATGCGCCCTTCATCGCTGCCGACATGACGTGGCTGGGATTCGTTCCTCGACACATCCTTTTGTATATTGCCTTCCCGGTTTCGAAACTTTAAATCAATTCGAGTTTCGAAACCGGGAAGGAGAGCGTATGTGAGAGGCGATATGAGCATCAACTTGATGCTTGAGGGGGAGCTCGCGTCGCTTCTGCCCATCGGGGACGTGTTCCCGAAGGTCCTCATCTCCCGCATAGGGCATGAGACCTGTACCCGGGAAGGCGTACTCGTGCTGGACCTCGCGCGGTGCTGCTCGGTGAGCAGGGGTTCTGAACACTGCGTAGGGATATAGCGCGACAGGGGGGTGCAGCACCGTTTGCGCCTTGTCTAGAGAACACGAACAAGAGATGTGGCCTGCAGACGACTGAATAGCTCCATCCGTTTTGGTTACAACAAAATGTGTGCCGCGCGCCTGCGGCATGAGGGAGGGAGATTTCTATGAATATCGTTGTATTGAGTGGTAGCCCGCGTAAGGGCGCCAATACCGACACCATGGTCGAGACGTTTGCCGAGACCGCGCGTGAGGGTGGCCATGCGGTTGAGGTCGTCCGCGTTGCCAGCAAAAAGATCGCTGGTTGTCTGGGATGCCAGTACTGCTTTACCCATGAGGGCACTTGCGTGCAGAAGGATGACATGGCCAACCTGATCGAGTCGCTGAAAGGCGCCGATATGGTTGTCTTCGCCTCGCCCATCTACTGGTTTGATATCACTGCGCAGGAGAAAGCCGCTATTGACCGCCTGTACGCCTTCGGTGCCACGGGCTTCCCGTTCACCAAGACGGCCCTTTTGCTCGATAGCCACAGCGAGGGCGTCTATGATGCGGCGATCGCTATGTACAAGTCGACCTGCGCGTACTGCAAGTGGGAGGACCAGGGCATTATCACCATCAGCGGTATGACCGAGCGCGATAGCATGGCATCGTCGCCCAAGTTGGAAGAGGTGCGAGAGCTCGCTCGCAAGCTCGCCTAAGGGCAAGAAGAACGCATGGCAATCGGTGTTGGTGGAAAATGCTTGCTATCCTTACCAAGAGGAATGCTGATTGCCATGCGTTGATGCTTCCGCGGACAATTCCGGCGTGCTAAAACGCCTTCTCGTTCAAGAATTCCCTGAACGCGGGAATGTCAAAGCCAACGAGACCACGCCCGCGCTCTCCAATGACGCCGTCCTCCAGGAGGCGGCGTTTGTATTGGCTTGCGTAGTTGCTGGCGACGCCCATGCGTTTGGCTATCTCCGAGACCCTGCTGGGGCCAGAATCGGGCAGCATCGCGAGCAAAAACTCAATGTCTTTATCGGAAAGCTCCCGATAGGTCGTTTCGAGAGAAGCCCGACGTCATGCTTCTCGAGTTGCCTGAAGACGCCATTCATGCGCGTGCGCCAGTTGCCCTGGGCCTCTTGAGCATATGTCCAATCGATGCCCACTGGGCCAATTTGAACACCGTTTATGCGCGCGTGAGGCTGTGAGAGGTAGCTATCTGCGGCTTCTTTGGTTCGCTCGATAATATCTTCGAGCATGCCTGGCATGGCGGAGACATTTGCTGCAATCCATGGTGGCCCCTTTGCAGGTTTTGCTAACTTTTGCAACTTTTGCTAACTTTTGCAAGTTTTACTAACGGCTTAACATGCCTTGTGCCGTGGGGTTGCGGGAGTGAAAAACGGGGATTCCTATTATTCTGACTGCGTTGCAGCGAGCGGGGCCCGGAGCGCAATGTTGCTGCGCTCCGGGCCCCACCGTTTTGAGAGCTTATGGCGGTTCTGCCGTCGTCCTAGTCAAACAGACTCGGCATGTCGTTTTCTTTCATGAGGGCACCGGCTGAGGGGAGGCTCTGCGCGGTGAACTTCTCGGCCGAGACGCCGGCGCCAAGGATCTCTTCGGTTGTGCCGACGGTGGTGACCGAGCGGCCCTTCTTGGCCGTAAAGGCCTGGACACCCTGCGTGTTGGTAGTCGTCTTGGTCTTGAGCAGCGACGTGTTGAAGTTCATCAGGCGGTAGTCGCTCGAGACCAGCGCGATGTTGCGGTCCTCCTTGAGCACCTGGGCATACAGCAGCTTGCTGCCGCCGTAGATGGCGTTCTTAAGGCGCTTGCGGTTGGTCTTGGTGACGTATCCAGAAAGCGCGACGCGCACCACGCGGCCGTTCTCAAAGACGAACAACACGTCGGCCTTGTAGTCCTCGGGGTCGATGACCCAGATGACACTCTCGTCGGGTTCCATCTCAAGATCGGTCGGCAGGTACGAGCCCAGCTGGGCCGACTTGGTGTCCTCAAACGCGGCAACCTTGCACTTGTACACCTGGCTCTTGTTGGTAAACACGAGCAGCTCGTGCGTGTTGGAGGACGGGAACTCGATAAAGGGCTTATCGCCGTCCTTGTACTTGAGCGTAGTGGCCTTCTTGAGCACGCGGTCCGTCATCTTCTTAAGGTAGCCATCGCGCGAGAGCATGATGGTGACCGGGTACTCCTCGACCTCGGGCTCCAAGCTTACCTCGATAACCTCATGGGGCTCGATCCTACCCGTGCGGCGCGGCATCACATACTTCTTGTTGACCGCCGCCAGCTCGTCGCTGATGACCTTCTTAATGTTGTCCTCGCTGGAGAGGATCTCCTCAAGCTCGGCAATCTCACCCTCGAGCTTAGCGATGTCTTTGGTGCGGTTGAGGATGTACTCCTCGTTGATGTTGCGGAGCTTAAGTTCGGCGACAAACTCGGCCTGGGTCTCGTCGATGTCGAAACCCTTCATAAGGTTGGGCACGACCTCGGCTTCGAGTTTGGTGCCGCGGATGATGGCGATGGCCTTGTCGATGTCGAGCAGAATTGCCTCGAGGCCGTGCAGAAGGTGCAGGCGCTCGGACTTTTTGCCCAGGTCAAAGTTAATGCGGCGACGCGTGGACTCAATACGCCACTTGACCCACTCGTGCAGAATCTGGCGCACGCCCATAACGCGGGGATAGCCGTCGACCAGCACGTTAAAGTTGCACGAGAACGAATCCTGCAGCGTGGTCGAGCGATAGAGCTTGGCCATGAGCTTGTCGGGGTCGACGCCGCGCTTAAGGTCGATGGCGATGCGCAAGCCCGAGAGGTCGGTTTCGTCGCGGATGTCAGCGATCTCCTTGACCTTGCCCTCCTTAGAGAGCTTGACGATGCGCTCGATGATGACATCGGTCTTAGTGGTGTAGGGAATCTCGTAGACCTCGATGATGCGCTCTTCGGGAATCCAACGCCAGCGGGAGCGAATCTGGAAGCTACCCAGTCCGGTCTCGACAATCTTTTCCATCTCCTCGCGGCGGTAGATGATCTCGCCGCCGGTCGAGAAGTCGGGCATGGGCATGTACTCGAGCAGGTCGCAATCGGGATCCTGCAGGTAGTGCATCGTGGCGGTGCAGACCTCGTTGAGGTTGAAGCCACAGATGTCGGACGCCATGGCGACGCCGATGCCCTTGTTGGCCGAGACAAGGATGTTGGGGAACGTGGTGGGCAGCAGGCGCGGCTCCTTCATGGCGCCGTCGTAGCTGTCGACGAAGTCGACCGGGTCCTTGTCGATGTCCTTGAAGATCTCGGCGCTGATGGGGGAGAGCTTGGCCTCGGTATAACGCGAGGCGGCGTAGCTCAGATCGCCCGAATAGTACTTGCCAAAGTTGCCCTTCGACTCAACGAACGGCGCGAGCAGCGCTTCGTTGCCCGTCGCCAGGCGCACCATCGTCTCGTAGATTGCGGCGTCGCCGTGCGGATTGAGCTTCATGGTCTGGCCCACGATGTTGGCGCTCTTCTGGCGCTCGCCCTTGAGCAGACCCATCTTGTACATGGTGTAGAGCAGCTTGCGGTGCGAGGGCTTAAAGCCGTCGATCTCGGGGAACGCACGCGAGACGTTGACGCTCATAGCGTAGGGCATGTAGTTGACCTCGAGCGTTTGCGTGATCGGCTGATCGGTGACCTCAGAGTGCAGGCCGATGACGTTCTCGGCGTTAACCTGCTTTTTCTTTGGCTGGTTCTTCGTCTTCTTCTTTGCCACGATATCCTCTTGAACTTCTTATGGGCCGTCGTTATCGATTTACTGCTACTGCAGGTCCAGCTGGTCCAGGTATTCCTTGCCGTGCTCGGAGATATGGCGCTTGCGGCCTGCCTCGTCGTTGCCCAGCAAAAGGTTGAACATAGTTTCCATCTTGGCGACGTCCTCGGGCTCCACCTTGATCAGGCGACGCGTCTCGGGGTTCATGGTGGTGAGCCACATCATGTCCGGATCGTTCTCACCAAGACCCTTGGAGCGGTTGATGGAGCACTTTTGGTCGCCGATCTCCTTAAGGATGCCGTTCTTCTCGAGCTCGGTGTAGGCAAAGTAGGTCTTCTCTTTGCAGTTGATCTCGTAGAGCGGCGACTCGGCGATATACACGTAACCCTCGTCGATAAGTGTGGGCACCAGGCGGTAGAGCATGGTGAGCACGAGCGTACGGATGTGATAACCGTCGACGTCGGCGTCCGTACAGATGATGACTTTGTTCCAGTTGAGGTTGTCCAGGTCGAAGGCGCCGAGGTTCTTGATGCGCTTGTCTTTGATCTCCACACCGCAGCCCAGCACGCGCATGAGGTCCATGATGATGTCGGACTTAAAGATGCGCGGATAATCCTCCTTCAGGCAGTTGAGGATCTTGCCTCGGACGGGCATGACACCCTGGAACTCGGCATCGCGCGAGGTGCGAATGGCGCCTGCTGCCGAGTCGCCCTCTACGATGTAGATCTCGCGGCGGCTCTTGTCCTTGGAGCGGCAGTCGATGAACTTCTGCACACGGTTGGCCATGTCGGTCTTCTGCTGCAGGTTGGTCTTGATGCTCTGACGCGTCTTCTCGGCGTTCTCGCGCGAGCGCTTGTTGATGAGCACCTGTTCCATGATCTTGTTGGCGGCGTCTTTGTTCTCGATCAGGTAGGTCGAGAGGCGCTCCTTAAAGAAGGCCGTCATGGCCTGCTGGATAAAGCGGTTATTGATGGCCTTCTTGGTCTGGTTTTCGTAGGACGTCTGGGTGGAGAAGCAGTTGGTCACCAGCACCAGACAGTCCTGGACGTCCTGCCACTTAATGCCGCTCTCGTTTTTGTTGTACTTGCCTTGTTGCTTGATGTAGGCATCGATGGCGCTGGTCAGAGCGCTACGGGCCGCCTTCTCGGGTGAGCCGCCGTTCTCGAGCCACGATGAGTTGTGGTAGTACTCCTGCATCATGAAGGTGCGCGAGAAGCACATGCACGCGGTGATTTTTACGTTGTAATCGGGCAGGTCCTCGCGATCGCGACCGCGACGGTCGGCCTCGATAAAGAAGGGCTCGGTAAGGTAGTCGGTACCGACCTTCTCGAGCACGTAGTCCTCGATGCCCTTGGGATAGCAAAAATCCTCTTCGGAAAACTCGCCATCGTCGCCCTCGATACGCAGGCGGAAGGTCACGTTAGCGTTGACCACGGCCTGACGGCGCATGGTTTCGCGATACCAATCGTGGGGAATGCTAATCGAGGTAAAGACCTCAAGATCGGGGCGCCACTTGATGGTGGTGCCGGTGCGGTTCTCGTCGCTGGGCTCAATCTCGAGTGCCTTCTTTTTGGCACCGACGACCTTGCCTTTTTTAAAGTGCAGGGAGTACTTGTTACCGTCACGCCAGACGGTGACGTCCATGTACTCGGAAGCGTACTGGGTCGCGCAGGAGCCCAGGCCGTTGGTGCCGAGCGAGAAGTCGTAGTCGCCGCCCTGGTTGTTGTTATACTTGCCACCGGCGTAGAGCTCGCAGAAGACGAGCTCCCAGTTAAAGCGCTTCTCGGAAGGGTTCCAGTCGAGCGGGCAGCCACGGCCATTGTCCTCTACCTGGATAGAGCCATCGCGAAAGGCGGTAAGGGTGATGAGCTTGCCGTAGCCCTGGCGTGCCTCGTCAACGGCGTTGGACAGGATCTCGAAGGCGGCATGCGCGCAGCCATCGAGTCCGTCCGAGCCAAAGATGACGGCGGGGCGCAGGCGTACGCGCTCCTCGTCCTTGAGCTGACGAATACTGTCGTTACCATAGTTTGCGGTGTTTTTTGCCATGCTCGCTCTCTTGGTACTTCCTCTTGTGTATTTAAGTCGTATAGATAGTCAAGGTAGCATAGCCCAGCCCGTGGGCGATTCCAACCAACACGAAATCCATCGAACAATCGTTCGGAATTTGGTGGAACAGCGTTTACTCGGACAAAACCGAGTCGGTTCTGTCCGAGTAAGTTTGAAGACGGCCGAATGTGTCTTGCTGCGTTTGCGGTTGGATACGCTGTCGAAGACGTGTCGTGCGGATTGTTGGCGAAAAGACGCCGTGCCAAGCTCGAGGCAGAACTCGACTCCTCTGACGACATCTAATGCGTAATGGGCTGGCTCTGGGTATCCAAAACCAGCCCATTTTGATGTTCGATGAGCCGAGTCAGCGTCTCTCGTAAAAGCAACTAGGAGCTAGCGAGGCTCATCCGAATTGACCTCATCGGCGGTGTCTTTTTCGAGCGCCGTGCGGCGGGCGCTGTAGGCGACAAGGCCGGCACCAGCTGCGGCGAGTGCTGCTGCGGCTGCCGTAAGGGGAGCGTTGACATCGCCCGTGCCCGCAAGCGCGCCCGCTTTTCCGGAGCGCTTGTTAGTGCCGTGGTCCTTGCCACTGCTGGAGCTGCTTCCGCCGGAGCCGCCGCCCTTGTCAGTACCGCCGCCACTCGTGCCGCCATCGCCGTCGACCGTCATCGGGGCGTCGTGAAGTTCCGTCGTATCCGCGTTGTCGCATACGCCGACCTGAACTTCTGAGCGTTCGCATGCCGCGTCGGGCACATGAAGCTCGTGCAGCACGGCACCCAGCGCCGAGTTTGCGCCCGGTCGAATTTCCTCGAGCGTTACGGGATCGAGCGCCACCAGATTACGCGCCTTCGCATATAGCGTTACGCGTTTGCCCACCTCGTCGCTCCAACTCTCGGGGATGGCGAAGCTCATGCGGAACTGTGCCGTGCAACCCGGTGCCAGCACGGCGTTGCCACTGTCGGCTACCAGCGGGTGCGTTGCAAAATGTGCGCCCAGCGTCTCGAGCGTGTGCTTCACGTGTGTCATGTCGTTGGCCGAAGCGTCCTCGGCAAGCTCTGGATCGTAGATCGATGCCATGCGTGCGTTCACTCCGAACCCGATGGATGCGCTGGAGAACGGCTGACTGGAGCCCTCTCGGTACAGATCGATCGTGCCGGCGGTCAGCAAGGTGTTGCTGTCGTTTCGCACCGTGACCATGAAGGATTCGCCTGCTGCTCCGGGCACCACCGCGCCCGAGGTAGCGACTGCGCCCGTCGGAGTGGCACACGCCACCAAGGGCACTTCGATGCCGTGTAGTTCTGCCTCGCTCTTCTCCGCGCTCACAATGTGCGTTGCGAGCGCGGAGAGCATGCTCCCCGACGTCAAAAATGTCGTTATCTGATCGACGGGATGGTCCAGCTCGCACATCACGAACGGCTCCGTGAACAGATCGCCTGCCAAGGTGCTGGCGAAGATGCGGAAGTGCTTGCCCATCACTGCTACCGGGTTGCCTTCTTCGTCGTAGGTTTGTCCCACCTTGCCATCGGTGTTCTCTACATAGAGCACGCACCTGCCGTTGTTGCTTACGCTGAACGATGCCGGGCCGCAGCCTGCGGCACCCACGGGCTGCGTTGCAAATACCGGTGCGCCTCGCGTCCAAGTAATATGCTGCAGTTGCTCGTTGACGGTAGCCAAAAAGCCCGTGTGCTGCGGCCACGGCACCGCGTGGGGTACTGTGGCATCTGGCGACATAACGCCCCAGCCCGCAATGGACTGGCCGATCACGGCGTACGATGCACAGCCACAACCGCCTGCGGTCTCGTATGCAACGGGCACCACCATTTTGCCGTTGATATTCTCGGGCGCGCCGAGCTCGATGCTCGACGGTGCCTGCGGAAAGCGGAGAACTTGGCGGAACGTCAGGCTGTCGCCTGAAACGTCCGACCACAGGGTAAAGCACTCCAGCGCAACCTCGGCCTCGCTGCCGAGCGCCTTTTCTGTGGTGGTTCCGCGGCGGTGGAGGTAGGCGCCCGACAGGCGCCCGTTGACAAGTGTCTTGCCCACCGTGATGCGTGGGCACTGCAGGCAATGGTAGCCATCCTCCTGAAGGCGGCCGCGCGAGATGCTGCGCCACGACGCGTGCGATACCACGCGAACTCCGTCGTTGCTTATGCGCAGGCGCACAACGGACAGTATGCCGGCTGTGCTTGCTATATCGAAAAGGGTGTCGTCGCCGGCGGGGCGCTCGCCCGAGACCAGCAGCACGTAGGCGTCCTGGTTTCCTCTTCCGTCCGTATATTCCACTACGTCGAAGTCGTAATCGTATATGCTGTCGCGCTCCACGTCGCCCTCGCCAAACCCAAGGGGAAAGTCCACAGGCGTGGGAGCGGACCACGTTCCGTTTGCCTTTGTGTGTACCACCAGGCGCGAGCGACCATTGTCGCCGTAGCGCACCGAGGCGATACGGAACAGGCATTCTACGCCGGCAATCATTGCCAGCTTCATGTGGGCTTCGCTGAGCACGCCAGCAAACAGCACGTTGTCGCTCGAGGGCTTGATGCCGCCACGCTCGTCCTCCGACACGCCGGAAGAATCGGCGTTCGGGTCGGCAACGGTGTTCGTTGCCTGACCGATGTAGGTGTACTCATACATCGGCACGGCGTTTTCGTCGTTCTCTATCAGTGCATGGACGAAATGCTCGATCTGTCCCGTGTCGTCGCTTTCTGCATCCGCCTCGAGCTCAATGCGCGTGACCGCTTGATCCCAATCGCGCACGACAGGCGCGGTGTTTACGGCAGTGGCCTTAACCTCGGCGCGTGCGAGCAGTTCGGCGTTGGTGACGATGGTGGCCGATGCGATAAATTGCGGCACACCACACGCCTCGGCGTTGCCGGCCGAGCCGAAGCAGGCATCCAGCGTATAAGGCGTATCTCCATCCAATGCGAGCTCAGAGCGCTGGAGCACATACTGGTCGCCATTGTTCACCGACATATTCCACGAATCGATGAGTGTGGGCTACGACCCCGACCAAGCCTTGGTGGTCCACTTGAACATTACGAACTGGAGTATTACATCGACATCGACGTCTGCACCTACACGCAGTCGCGGAAGCTGGTGTCCATTTGCCTTTTCGTACCCAATGAACAGCGTGAGGGATGCGGCGCCGCGCACGGCAGACGAAGCGACGCCTGCAACGCCGGCGCCAAAGGTGACGGCAAGCCCGATCTGGATGGTGAACGAGCCCGACGTGTTTGAATAGTCGAGCGAAATGTTTTTAAAAAACGCCGCGCCGCTGCCGTGCGTGTGGGCACCCACGGCGAGCGCCAGTTTTGCCAGCACCCAGGGGTTGACGTTTAGGAAAAAGGGCACCGGTCCTAGGGTAAACTGCTCGGTCCAATTGAGGTCGGTTCTTACCTGGAAGAGGGCCTTAATATTGCCGTATGCGGGGTCGTTGTTGCTGCCCCAGGTTTTGCCTACCCAATCGTAGGCGAGCGATCCGTACACCTGTGTGGCGATATCCATCGTGAACAGCAGCGTGCAATGGTGACGAAGGAGCTTGGTGTTTCTTGGATCGGTGCCCGAACCGGCACTCATGCTCTTGTACTGATTCCACTTCCCTTCCATCTCGTCGAGGTAGCGGTTTGCCTGCTTGGCGCCCGACTCGCGCGGCGATTTCTTCCAGTATTCCAGATCAGGGTTGCCCGAATCGTTCATATAGCTGGCTGGTTTGTATCCTCCGCCAAACAGCACGTACCCGGCAAAAGAGAAATCGAACAAAATGGGGAATGAGGGCATCCAGCACGTGAACTTATTGCCGCCGATGCCGGGAAACGCCGCCGGAAAATCAAACGGAGTGATCTCTTGGTCCATGGTAGTAGGAATGATGGTGGTCGAGCCCGATTCTGCCTTTGCGGCCGGCGCGGTGACAACGGCCATGGGAGAGGAGAGCGTGTAGGTTTTGCCCTGATAGTCGAGCACAAAGCGCAGCTTGCATCCTTCCTCCAGAAGGCCCGATGCCGCATCGAGGAACTTGTCTTCGAGCGTGAATGTCGCCAGATTATCCGAACCCGATGCACCGGCCTTGACTTGGCCAATTTGCGTGACGGTTTCGGGCGAGCTGCCCGTGGCGGGCAATACCTTGTTGATGCACAGCGTTGCCTGTCCACCCTGTGGCAGATGTGCCTGCACGGTAAAGGAGTGCGTATCGGGCTGTTCGTTTGCCGTGTCGTCCTTCGGCAATGCCATGAACGTGGCTTCAGCGTACTGGATGTCCCATTCGTCGAATGTGAGCTGGCGAAAGTACGGCTCGCCATCGGAGAGCGGACGTGTGGGTGCGGTAATGGCGGTGCCGCCTTGGACACGCGCGAGGGGAATCTCGACATCGCGGTAGCCTTTCATGCTGATGGAGATACCGCCGTTAAAGTCGTACGCGTCAAGGAGTGTTGCCTCGTCCACGTAGCCTTCCGAAAGCGGCGCGACCTCAAAAATGGCCGTGCCTTCGTCATCGGTAGTGGCGGTGAGCTGCTTGCCTGCGGCATAGCGCGATGTGAGCGTGACCTGGGCACCCGCGATGGGCGTATTCTTGTTGGCGACATCGACCACGACCACACCAAACATGGTGCGCGAGAGAACGAGCACCCTGAAGGGGTCTTTTTCGTCGGCATAGGCTTCGGTGGGCGCGAACGGCAATATGAAGGCGTTTGCGCTTCCTGGCACGCGCGGCAACATAATGCTCGCCAGCGAGGACGCTTCGGCAACAAGTAATGAACGGCGATCAAGCATCTTTGGCTCCCATCCCGCAGGCATCGGTGGAAATAATCCAATTTTGCGAGAAGGCATCCTGTCACGGTAGTGCCGTTCGATGGCCAAAATGTCCAATTTGAGCGCGCGAAAGCGTCAGGCCCCCCGGAGCGCTTTCGATACGCCGGGCAGTCTGGCCGCTAGCGCAACATGTGGGCAACCAGCTCAGCGCGAGTTCCGATACCAAGCTTGGCATACACTCCTGATAGGCGGTTTTTAACAGTGCCCGGCGATACTTCCATGTGGCGTGCGATTTCGGCGTTGGTCCATCCGCGGCAGGCGAGCATGGCCATGGTGAATTCCGTGGTCGTTAGATCGTCGGCCACGTCCTCGCCCGAATCAGGGTTGTGGATGCGCCGCCAGCCGTAGCTGAAGCGGTACGTGATCTCGATGATGCGCGCGAAGTCGTCTGGGTATTGCGTTTTTAGGCACGCCTCGATGAGCCCCTGTAAAAGGCCGTGGTGCTCGCCAATGAGCTCGATAAGGCCGTCGGGGCGCGCAATGCCCCAAGCGGCTCCGAAGTGTGCCTTTGCGGCGTCGATGTCCTTGAGGCTCATGCATGCCATGGAGGCTGCCAGGTGCAGGAACAGTTCCGAGATCGGATAACTTCCCTGTTTCATAATCAGGGCGTTTTCCGCCATGCCCAGGCTGCGGCCGTATTCGCCGCGCAGATACAAGGCGTGCGCCATCACGTAGCTGGCGAACAGGCGCAGGCCTTCGGGCAGATGCGCCGCAAGTGGATAAAACTCTTCGGCAGAATACGGGGAAGGCAAGTGCAGCAGGACGCTTGCGGCCGAGGCGAACAGGATATGCGTGGCGTGGATAGCGGATGATTCCTCGTCGGCCGGCGTATCGAGGATGCCCGCAAGGCACCGGCGGGCGTCGGCGATACGGTTGAGCGACAGACTGGCATATCCGCAGATAAAGCATGCGGAATAGCGCAGTGCGGGGTCGGTGGCGTCAAGATAGGGGCGTGCTGTCTTGGCAGCGAGGGTGGCCTGTCCGCGAAAGTACAGCGCTTCTGCCGTGGCGATGGTGCGTGAATCGGGGTCGGAAATGCCTGCAACCGCAGCGTCAATCTGCCCCGGCACAAAGGCGGTGCACATCAACGGCATGGGAACGCATGGGTAGCCATCGCAGTCCATCTTCCATCTCCCAACAGCTGGCAACAATGCAGCAATTGTACTCCTGTTGCTCGGGACCGGAATTTGTGGGTATCGCCTACGATTATGCCGAACGTATAAAGGAAGAGTCTATTGGCGATGCTCCCAAGGTGGCTACTGAAGCCTAGCTGGCCTCGACATTAGGAAAAATTGCCGCCCCTACAAAAAGCTCTGCCGCAGCGATGGGAAACGCATCTTCTGGGCATTCCGGCGTCTCCAGCCAGCGCTGGACTGCTGCTGTCGCCTGCGCGTTGGCGAGCGAGGCGTGGGGACCGTCCGGCGACCAGCGGTGACGGGCGAGCCCTGCCGCGTGTGTGGGCCTCCATCGGCGTAGACCCATGACCCCCATGGCATCGGAGAAGTCCACCATGGCGTCCAGGACCTTACCGTCCGGCATGTCCAGCCTAGCGGCTCTCTTGATTCCGAGGTCGAAGGGGGCGTTGTGCAAGGCATATGGGGCCGAGTGGAAGTGGATCAAAAGAGCGTTACTTGACGTTTCATGCATAATGCCAACCGTCCCGCGACATCACGTTCGCAGCGCGCAGGGGCCGGAGAACCTTCGCGATGAGAGTTGACGTTTAATACCTTGCATCGTATAGTGTGTATAGCACAGTATATGACGAGAGGAGGTGTGCGGATGGAGGCACAGATGAAGCGCGGCTTCCTGGAGGCCTGCGTGCTCGCGGCCGTCTCCGGCGAGGAGTCCTACGGCTACCAGATCGTGAAGGACGTACCGGCGAGCATGGGGCTCACGGAGTCGACGCTCTACCCGCTGCTCAAGCGCCTGGAGAAGGCCGGGTGCATCACGGCGCGCTCCGCCGAGCACAACGGGCGGCTGCGCCGGTACTACCGCATCACGGACGACGGGCGAGCGCGCATCGAGGAGTTCCTGGCCGAGTGGCCGTCCGTACGGGAGATTTACGCATACGTTGAGGAGGCGCACCATGACGCGCGATGAGTTTCTGGGCCGGTTGGGCGAGCTGCTCGCCTGCCTGCCGGCCGAGCAGGTGGAGGAGACCAAGGCGTTCTATGCGGAGGCCATCGCCGACCGCATGGAGGACGGTATGAGCGAGGAGGAGGCCGTGGCCGCCATGGGCACGCCCGGCGAGGTGGCGGAGGCCACGCTCGACGACCTGCCCGCCGTGCCGCGCGCGATCGCGAGGACGCGCCGGCGCAGCACCGCGCTGCTGTGGGTGCTGGCCATCGTGGGCTCCCCGGTGTGGGTGCCGCTGCTCGCCGCCTTCGCCGCCGTGGCCGTCACGGTCTATATCTGCATCTGGGTGCTGGCGCTCTGCGTGTGGATCGTCGCGGTGGCACTCGGGGGCGTGGGCGTAGTTGGGCTCCTGCTTGCCGTAAGCGGCGTCATCATCGGCCACTTCCCGTACGCCCTCGCCTCGGCGGGCGTGGGGCTCGGCCTCGTCGGCGTGGCGCTCTTCGTTGGTGCTGGCGCTTGGGCAGCCTCAAAACAAATTGCGCGCCTCTCGGCGCTCTGGGCGAGGAAGGCCGCCTCGCCCTTCTGGAAGGGTAAGGGTGAGAAGGGCGGCGCTGCCGCGCATCTCGCGGCGTAGAAAGGAGTGAGTACCATGACCAGTGCGAAGAAGATCTACCTCGCCGTGGCGGGCGGGCTCGTTGCCGCGGGTGTTGTCCTCGCGGGCATTGGCTTTATCGCTTCGGGTTTCGACCCGGCCGTGTTCACAACCCATATAGACACACGCGACAGCACCATCGTGCTCGGCGGCGTCGAGGTGGACGACCCGATGGGCCTCCCCCTCATCGAGCAGCTCGCCAATCTGGGCGAGATCGACACCTCCGGCGTCGCGGATCCCGCCGCGCCCTAGGCGCAGCGAGCCCGGGCGCTCTGCCCGCCAAGCTGCGTAAGCCGGCGAAACCCGAACCTCAACCTCTACGCAACTGGACCCAAGCCTGCGCCGATTCGCTCTCAGCGCCGCGCGGGGGCCCGTGACGCATGCCCAAAAAGGTACGAGGAGAAAGGAACGCGATGACGACAACCACGCCCTTCCGCCTTCACGGGGCCACGCAGGACCGGAAGCGACTGGGCCGTGCGGTGGGGCTGTGCTTGGATTGGCTACACTGATATGGACAGTTCCGCGAGGGGCGCGAGAGGCGGGACTCTGGGGAGATCTTCGAGGAGGAGTGTCTCGACTGGAAGCGTGGGTTCAGTGGAGCAGGAACCTAATCTCTGTCTCTCTTGCTTTTTTGATTTGTTGAGAAGCCGGCATTTGGGGGCATTTTGGATAGCGAACAGTTCAAACAAGAAGCTGAGAAAATAGAACAAAGCCTGAGTGCCTTGAGAGTCGCCGAGCGCAATGCAGTGATTCCCTTCATGAACGGCGACTTTACCCAATGGGATCTATATCTGGCATCCTCCTCTGAGTATGCGATGAGACTGATAGACGGATTCATCTCCATGCTCGAGTCGAGGAATCTTGTTTGCGTCGCCCAGCTTCTCCGCGCACAGGTTGGAGTCTGCCTGCGGACATTCGCATTATTCGCCGCCGAAGACCAGGATGACTTTCTCAAGCAGGTGTTTCAAGGTGTGCCTGTGAACAAGCTGAAAGATTTCTCGGGTGAGAAGATGTCCGATGGAAGACTTCAAGACTTACTCGAGAAGTTCGATCCAAAGGTAAAAGATGTATACAAGGTGACGTCTGGATTCGTCCACTTCTCCATTGATATTCTGCCGAGCATGGGTGTGCCTGGGGAGGGCTATGAGGTCGAGTTTAATTTTGGAGCCGAGCCCAACGAGAGAAACAATGCGCCTCTCGTGGAATGCGGCAAGGCGTTCTGCCACTATGTCGACCTGCATCTCCAGATGCTCCATAAGGTGATTGCTTCGGATGAATGGTATGCCGATCGATTCCGTATCGATTCCGATGGTCCTGCAGACGAGGCCTCGAAAAGCGAGAAGGTGTAGGTCGAACGCATTGACGCTGCCTTGACAGCATCCCGATATGATAACGAATGGGAGGTTCCCTGCGAAATGTGCGCCTCTGTATATTCTCGCTAGGACGCCCTCGACCGATAAGGCATCGTTGAGTTCAATTTGAGTTCAGCTCGGGTGCCTGAAAATCGCCCAACTCTGATAAAAGGGGAGACGACGGTACACCACGTAGACGAGAGGCTATGGAAGTGCACGATTTGATTATATTGGCGCGCTAAACCGCCCCGCTGCCCAACTTGAACTCCGCTCACGCGTGTATGGGGCTGCGAGAGGTAACGGCCTGCGGCCTCCTTTGTGTGCTCGATGATATCTTCGAGCATGCCGGGCATGGCGGAGACATTCGCTGCAATCCAGCCGTGTTCAAGCGCCGTTTCGGATAGGAGCGAGAGGGGGCTGTCTTGCCCGTTTCCCTTGCACCCGTAAAGATGGTTGACAGTTTGGGGTCTCCCGGGTCTTTAGCTTTTACCGTGCTAGATGCCTCATGGAAACTGTTGGACTTTAATCAGACAGACCCAGCATGTCGTTTTCCTCCATGAGGACATCGGCTAAAACCGCAACACCTATGCTTGTTTAAGCAAACTTCCTGATAGTCGTGGAGCTGCTGTAGCCCGACATGCAGGACATCGCTCGGCTTAAACACCGGATGCCGCATCCGCGAAACGAGTTGCGGTGCGCCCTGTTCCAAAAGGCTGCCAAGTACCATGGCGTGAGCGTTGGGGTAGCCATCATTCAGCGTGGATACATCCGGATGCGCATAGATCCAGACGATTCCAACGTTCTCGTATTTCCCGTGCAGGTAATCGAAGAGGGCAGGCGACACCATACAGTTGCCGCCGACGGTCACGACTCTGTCGGGGTTTTCTGCCGCAAGCTTCCTCTGCGCATCCTGAATCCCCGCCAGGACTTCGTCCTCGGCATAGATGCGAACTGTCTCCCATTTCTCATGTCCAAGTTTTGGGACGCGTTTCACAATGTCGAGTGGGACTCCTGGACAGTCGGATCACGTGGTGGCCCCCTTTGAGAGGGTCACGAGCATCACGGTTCCGTTCTCGGAATTTGCTTCGACCTCTACCGTGCCACCGTGAAGCGCTGCAATCTCCCAAACAAGCGCTAGCCCGAGTCCTGCGCCGCCGTATGCCCTGCTGCGGGATTTATCCAGGCGAAAGAACGGTTGGAAGATGCTCTCACGGTACTGCTTGGGTATTCCCGGGCCCTGGTCCTCGACTCGCAGGAACACGTGGCTGTCGTTGTCGCAGATGGAGACGGTAACGCTCGAGTCGGCGCGGCTATAGCGGATGGCGTTTTCGACCAGGTTGAACACCAGCCGATAGAGGAGCGCATCGTTCCCGATTACTAAAGCGTCTCCAGCACAATTGAGGGCTATGCCCTTATTTTCGGCAAGTGGCGCAAGGTCGGTGAGGACCTCTTCGGACAAGGGACCGAGTTCAACATCGTCCTCGCAAGGAACGCTGCGGAGCTCACTCATCTCGAGTAATACCTTGGTCATTCGAGCCATGCGCTCGGTTTGTTCTTGTAGCAGGCCGAGCAGCTCGGCTGTTTCGGGTTGCAAACCGGAGTGCTCAGAGATGAATAGTTCAATCTGTGCTTGCATAAGGGCGAGCGGGGTGCGCAGCTCGTGTGCGGCGTTGCCGGTAAACTGACGCTGCGCAGAGAACCCTTCGCCAAGACGGGCGATCATGTCGTTGAAAGAGGCGCTGCATCGCTGTAGCTCGGTGGGCACATCTTCACTGAGTCTGATTTCGCTTAGGTTGTCAGGCTGCACGCGCTCTACCTGGGCGGCAAAAGCCCGTAGCGGTTTGAGTGCACGGCCGCTCACAAAGTATGCCAGCGCGCCGCCAAGGAGTGTGACTCCAGCCGTGATGTACCAGGTTGTCGTGCCAAAAGACTCCTGTGCGTCGTTTACGACGATCGTGACCTTGTCATCGGGGGTCGCTTTCGTTGGGTCGAACGCCTGGGGCGAATCTTCGCCGGTCGCGTTAAGGGCCGAGATGTCACTGCCGATGGCATCCATGTAGCGCATGCCCGTATAGCCGACCAGGCAGTTCGTCAGCACGCATGCTGCACACGTGAGCAGTGCCGTCATAATCGTTATGCGCCATTGCAGCGAAAGCCCTTTCATTCGCCATCCTCCATAACGTAGCCCTCTCCAATCCGATTGCGAATCGGGTCGTATCCCAAAGCGCTGCGTAGCTTTTTGCGGAGTGACGAGATGTGAACGCGGGTTGCGTTGCTAAAGCTGTTCACGCTGCTATCCCAAACGTGCTCGATAAGCTCCTCTTGACTTACCGGACGCCCCTGATTAAGCATCAGGTATTCCAAGATTCCCGTTTCCTTGCGCGTAAGAGATAAAGCCTCGCTGTCCACGGAAGCGATGCGCGCCTTGGTGTCAAAGCTGAGCTTTCCGCAGGTTAATACTATGTCGCTTTGTGCGAAGCGTCTGAGGGTGAGGCTGCGGATCCTTGCCGCAAGCTCGTCCAGATGAAACGGCTTGGTGAGGTAATCGTTGGCGCCGGCGTCGAGTCCGGCGACTTTATCTGATACTTCGCCACGTGCGGACAGAATCAGTACCTTAGTCTCGCAGTCAGTTTTCCTAAGTTCCCTGAGTACGGTCATGCCGTCGATGCGGGGAAGGTTGAGGTCGAGTACCACGAGGTCGAAGGCCTCAACGTCCAGTAGGTCGAGCGCCTCCTGTCCGTCGTGACAGCAGTCGACACTGTACGCCAAGTTCCGCAAGCTGCGCGCGATTGCGTCGCACAGCGCCCGCTCGTCCTCGACGATCAAAATACGCATAACAGTCTCCTTGCACATTCCAAATCGCACTTAACACGGATTTTATAGTCGATATGGTCCAATGGTCGCGTAACGAAAGGAGTGGTTGTGTTGTTCAAAGCGGTAAAACCCGTGGTACAGGTCGCTTTGTTGATCGTCGGAATTACCATGGTGTGCTTTGGTGTTATGCGTGGCGAGGCGGATGCCGTGCTGGCCAAAGCGATTAGGCTGTGCTTGGAGTGTATCGGAATTGGATAAAAGAGAAAACACTGCGTCGCATGTTTTGGTCCGATTTCGCGGATTCATTCAGGCGGCGGCGACGCTGGTCACCAACATTCACCTGCCAAACTTTGCCAAAGGCGGCATCTATCAGGGCGCGGGAAAAACAGTCTGCGTACCTGGACTTAATTGCTATTCGTGCCCCGCGGCATCGGGTGCGTGCCCCATCGGGTCGTTCCAGTCGGTGGTAGGTTCATCCAAGTTCAACTTTTCTTACTACGTCACCGGTACGCTCATTTTGCTCGGCGTGCTGCTGGGACGCTTTGTATGCGGCTTTCTGTGCCCGTTTGGCTGGCTGCAGGAGCTGCTTCATAAGATTCCCGGCAAAAAGTTCTCCACGAAAAAGCTCAAGCCGCTCACGTACATCAAGTACGTCGTGCTGCTGTTTGCCGTGGTGCTGCTGCCCGTCTTGGTGGTTAACGACGTGGGCATGGGCGACCCGTTCTTTTGTAAGTACATCTGTCCGCAGGGCGTGCTCGAGGGCGCCATTCCGCTGGCCATTGCCAATGCCGGCATTCGATCTGCGTTGGGACATCTCTTTACTTGGAAACTTGCCGTTCTCATTGCCGTGGTAGTGCTGAGCGTTTTGTTCTACCGCCCCTTCTGCAAATGGATTTGTCCACTCGGCGCATTCTATGCGCTCATGAATAAGGTATCCCTACTGGGGATCCGGGTCGATGCATGCAAATGTGTCTCGTGCGGCAAGTGCTCAAAGGTTTGTCAGATGGACGTTGATGTGGTCCGCGCGCCCAATCATGCCGAATGTATCCGGTGCGGAAAGTGCATCGGGGCCTGTCCTGTCGATGCCATCAGCTATCGCTATGGCCTGGATGTGTCGGCGGAAAAGCTCCCCTTGACCGCCGATAAAAAGTAAACAAGCTTCGACAAAACGGAGGAATGACCATGAAGCTTTCTAAGATTGCGGCCCTGTTTATGGTGCCGGTATTGGCCTTGTGCCTTGTGGCATGTTCGGCGCCCGGTGGCAATGCGGGCGAATCTACGAGCTCCGATCCTAAGATCGCAGAACTCACTGCGCAGAAGCCGACCAATGCCGACGAGGCCGCCGAACTGTATGCGAAGCTCATGCAGAAGGAGAACGAGATCTTTTCGAGTGATAACGCGCTGTGGGAAAAGGTATTCAATGCGGCAAATAAAGACTCGGCAATGATTGAGGACGGCAGCAATTACGGCGATTTCCTGCTCAAGACCATCGACGGCGCCAAGGATGAGTTCACGGCGGATGAGCTTAAGACGCTCAAGGCCGGTGCACAGCAGATCAAGGAGATCGAGGACAAGCTCGAGAGCCTGGAGAAGGAGTTCCCCGGCTGTGGAAGCACGCCGAGTGCAGGCGAGAGCGTCGACGCTTCGACCGCTGGCATGACGGCTGGTGCCAATGCTTCGAGCGAGGCGACGAAGTTCCCCAGCTTTACGGGCAAGGACCTGGATGGCAACGACGTGAACAGCGACGAGCTGTTCTCTAAGAACAAGGTCACCGTCATGAACTTCTGGTTCACCACTTGCAAGCCGTGCGTGGGTGAGTTGGGCGACCTTGAGGACCTGAATAAGGAGCTTGCCAAGAAGGGCGGCCAGGTCGTGGGTGTCAATTCCTTTACGCTCGATGGCAACAAGGGCGAGATTGCAGATGCCAAGGACGTGCTGAGCAAGAAGGGCGTGACATATAAGAACATCTGGTTCAAGTCGGATAGCGAGGCCGGTAAGTTTACGTCAAATCTGTTCTCGTTCCCGACAACGTATGTCATCGATCAGAATGGCAACATCGTAGGGGATCCAATCGTGGGAGCCATCAGCTCCGCCGAGCAGCGCGCGGCACTCGACAAGCTTATCGACCAGGCGATTGCGAATAGCGAGCAGTAAACAACGCGTAAAGCATAGCGAGGATCGTGCACCGCTGTGCGAAGTAGTCCACTACCTTTCAAGATAAGCTCCACCATATAGAGGTCCCGCTTGGGACCTCTTCTTTTGGGCGCCGTCCCGTTCGTTTTTTGGCGTGGTTCGTTACATTCCTCACTGGCGCCGGCAAAAAATGGGGATAGAGTAGGACAAACGCGTCGAATACGAACGGCGGAGGAGAGCGGGCAGGGTGCCTGCGCAGGAGAGGTTGCCGTCCATGCTGGAGCTCAAAGGAATTTGCAAAAGGTACGTTACGCAGTCGTTTACGCAGGTGGCGCTCGACAACGTAAGCCTGTCTTTTCGCGATAGCGAGTTCGTGGCCATTCTGGGTCCCTCGGGTTCGGGCAAAACTACGATGCTCAACGTTATCGGCGGACTCGACCACTTTGACTCGGGCGACCTGCTGATCGACGGTATTTCGACCAAGGACTTTCACGATCGCGATTGGGATGCCTACCGCAACAACCGCATCGGATTTGTGTTCCAAAGCTATAACCTTATTCCGCATCAGACCATTTTGGAAAACGTGGAGCTGGCGCTTACGCTCACGGGTGTGGGGCATGCCGAGCGCCGCCAGCGTGCACGCAAGGCGCTCGAGGCGGTTGGTCTGGGCGAGCACGTTAACAAGCGCCCGAGCCAGCTTTCGGGTGGACAGATGCAGCGCGTGGCCATCGCCCGCGCCCTAATCAACGATCCCGAGATCGTGCTGGCAGACGAGCCGACCGGCGCCTTGGACTCTACGACGTCCGTGCAGGTCATGGACTTGCTCAAGGAAGTCGCGCGCGACCGCCTGGTTATCATGGTCACGCACAATCCCGAGCTGGCGTATCAGTACGCCACGCGTATCGTCAATCTGGCGGACGGCAAGATCACCGACGATTCCGACCCCTTTGATGCTGCCAAGGCCGCGCGTCGCGAGGCAAAGCCTACGCGCAAAACCTCGATGAGCTTTGTGACGGCGCTGGGGCTTTCTGCCCGAAACCTCATGACCAAGAAGGGCCGCACGGCCATGACTGCCTTTGCGGGCTCGATTGGCATTATCGGTATCGCGGCGATTCTGGCGCTGTCCAATGGCGTGAACAATTACATCAAAAAGGTCGAGGAGGACACGCTCTCGAGTTACCCGCTTACGATTTCCAAGCAGGACTACGACCTGTCGTCCATGATGGGCGGACAGGGGGCCGCGGATGATGGCTCGTCTGAAAGCGTGGATTCGTCCGACGACAGTGTCGGCGGCAAGGCTAAGGGAACCGATAAGATTCCCGTGGTCACGGCCGTAAAGGATATGTTTGCGAGCGTTAAGTCCAACGACATGACGAGCTTTAAGGCATGGCTCGATGCCGGTGGCGACGGCATCGATAAAGAGGTCAACGCCATTCAGTACGGCTACGGTGTATCGCCGGTTGTCTATCGTGCGGGTAAGGGTGACGAGAAGCCGGTTCGACTTGTTCCCAATGCCATGACCGAGGCCATGAGCGGAGGTGCGAGCTCGGCGGCAACGGTGAGCATGGAATCCATGGGAACCTCGGTCTTTAACGAGATGATTGACGACCAGAGCCTGCTCGACAGCCAGTACGATGTCGTCGCCGGTCATTGGCCCACGTCTGCCAACGAAGCCGTGATGGTGCTTTCGAGCCGCGGCACGGTGGGCGACTATACGCTCTATAGCATCGGTGCGCTGAATATCGATGAGCTCAACGATCTGGTAAACAGCGCTAAGACGGCTGACGGTGGGGTCGAAACGCCCGAGACCGGCACCGACTTTACCTACGACGATGCGCTGTCTACCACGTTTAAGGTGCTGTCGCCGGTCGATGCCTATCGCAAAAACGAAGAGACCGGCATGTGGACTGACATGTCTGGTGACACCGACTTTATGGCCGCCAAGGTTGCCGATGGCATCGATGTGCACATCGTTGGTGTGGTACGACCCAACGAGACCGCCAACGCGAGCGCATTGACCCCGGGCATTGCCTACACGCATGCGCTGACTCGCCAGCTTATGGAGCGCGCCGCAAATTCGCAGATTGTGCAGGAGCAGCTTGCCCACCCCGAGACGGATGTCTTTACGGGCAAAACCTTCGACGAACTGCAAGGCGAGGCCAAGCAAGGCGTTGATCTGGGCAGCATGTTCAGTGTGGACGAAGCGGCGCTCAAGAGTGCGTTTTCGTTCGATACATCTGCGCTTTCGGGTGCGGCCGGCGGTATCGACCTTTCTGGTATTGACTTGTCCGGGCTGGACATTGACCTTTCGGACGTTGGAAAGGACGTCGACTTCAGCGACATCATGGCCAAAGCACCGGCCCCAGATTTCTCGGGCATCTTTGACGGTCTGGAACTCACGCCCGAGCAAATGCGGCAGGTGGGAACGCTTGCCAACCAACTGTTCGAGGGCTTTTTGCAGTCTGATCAGTTTAAGGCGCTGTCGCCCGATAATCTTAAGGACGCGTCAAAGCTCGCCGCCGCATTCTCGACGTATCTTGAGAATGATGCCACGGCCCAGCAAATCCTTGCCCAGCTAAAAGCGCTCGGCGGCGATGCCCTGGCCGAGCGCCTGCAGCAGGTGATGACCGACTATGTGCAAAAGCAGCTGGCTCCGTATCTGCAGCGGGCTATGGATCAGATGATGAAGACAATTAGCGAGCAGATAGCGTCGACGGTATCGTCCCAGCTCAAGGCGGGCGCAGCGGGGCTTATGGACCAGATGGCGACGCAGATGTCTTCGAGTTTTGCCAACTTGGCGAGCGCCATGCACGTGGATGCGAGCGCCTTTGCTCGTGCCATCCATTTCAACATGGACGCCGAGGATCTGAGTTCGCTCATGATGAGTTATGCCAAGGCATCGCAGCTTACCTATGACAACAACCTGACCACACTGGGTTATGCGGACGAGGCGGACCCCATCTCGGTCAAGATTTTCCCGCGTGACTTTGAGGCCAAGGAGCGCGTACTCGACCATATCGATGCGTACAACAAGCAGGTCAAAGCCGCCGGCCACGACGAGCAGGCAATCTCGTACACCGACTACATGGGCATCATCATGGGCTCGGTGACTGATATCGTGAATACCATCAGCTTGGTGCTCATCGCATTCGTGAGTATCAGCCTGGTGGTGAGCTCCATCATGATCGGCATCATCACGTACATCAGCGTGCTGGAGCGCAAAAAGGAGATTGGCATCCTGCGCGCGATTGGCGCGTCGAAGCGTAACGTGGCAAACGTGTTCAACGCCGAGACCTTTATCGAGGGCCTCATTGCCGGCGTCTTTGCCATTGTCGTCGTGGTGCTCGTGAGTTTCCCGGTCAATGCCTGGGCACTTGCGGTCAAACAGGTTCCCAACCTGATGAGCCTGCCCGTGCAGGATGCGCTGGTACTCATTGCAATTTCGGTGCTGCTAACGGTCGTTGCCGGCCTGCTGCCTGCCCGCAGCGCATCCAAGAAGGACCCCGTCGAAGCCCTGCGCTCCGAATAATGCGACAAAGGGACTGTCCCTTTGTCACGTTCGTTGATATGAGAGAAGAGTAGATGATCCTTTCGTTGGCCCCCATGGAGGGGATTACCGGGCATGTGTTCCGTCACGTGCATGCGGAGTGCTTCGGTGCGCTCGATTGCTATTACACGCCGTTTTTGCCGCCGCCGCGGGTGGGAAATCGCTTTGGCGGCAAGGCGTTTAAGGAGATCGATCCTGCCAATAACCAGGGGCTCAACGTGGTGCCTCAGCTGATGTCCAAGAACGCGGACGAGTTTGTGTGGGCGGCGCAGGTGCTCGCCGACATGGGCTATCGCGAGGTCAATCTCAACCTGGGTTGTCCTTCGGGAACGGTTGTCGCCAAGGGCAAAGGATCGGGCTTCTTGCGCAATCTCGACGAGCTCGAGGCGTTCTTAAGCGATGTGTGCGAGCGGTCGCCGTTGCCGGTGTCGGTAAAGACCAGGCTGGGGCTGGAGAATGACGACGAATACGAGCGCGTGCTCGATCTGTATTGCCGCATGCCGTTGGCAGAGCTCATTGTGCATCCGCGCGTGCAAAAGGACCGCTATACGGGTTCGCCGCGCAAAGAGTTTTATGGCGAGACGCTGGAGCGTGTGCCGTTCCCCGTGGCCTATAACGGTGACATTTTTGATCTTGAGGATATGGACGCGCTGGTGGAGGCCTATCCCGGCACGCGCCATGTGATGTTGGGGCGTGGCCTGCTCGCGAACCCCGCTCTGGCTCGCATGGTCAAGGGCGGCCCTGCTGCAACGGCTGCTGAGCTGCAGCGCTTCCACGACACGCTGTTTGCGGCATATGCAGAAGAGATTGGCGGCAATGCGGTCTTCCGCATGAAGGAGTGGTGGTTCTACGCCAAGTGCGCTTTCGCTGATCCCGCTACCGTCCACAAGATCGTACGCAAGACCAAAAAGGTCGACGAATACCGCGCTGCCGTCGAGCGCGTCTTTCGCGAACAGCCGCTTGCACCCACAGCTCGCTTCCACGGCTAACTAGTCATCGGGGGCGTTCTTTAACGACTGGTCATTTAAGGACGTCCCCAACGACTATGTAGCAAAAACATGTACACCAGCATCCAAAGATGTCGAAAAATGTCGACTTTGGATGCTGGTGTACATGTTTG
>NZ_JADNDZ010000125.1 GCF_015552075.1 Collinsella aerofaciens | reverse complement strand
AAGAGAAGAGGCGGGGCATGCCCCGCCTCTTACACCACATCTCTGCGCGCTACCTATTACTTATCGTTAAAGAGCCAAAATGATCTCAAACATATGTGACTAACTTGGCAACAGTACTCATATTTGGCATTTTTTGACCACGGGGTATCTAACCAACCCCCTAAACAGCCTCCAAACGCCTATTTTACCGCGCGCTCAGCCGCCTCGATCACGTGCTTGGCGAGAATTGCTGTCGTCACGGCGCCCACGCCACCCGGCACGGGGGTGATTGCGCCAACAACCGGCTCCGCGGCATCAAAATCGACGTCGCCGACCAGCTTGCCAGCGGCTTCGTCCCAATTAATGCCAACATCGATAATCGCCTGGTCCTCGCGGACCGCATCTGCGCCAATCGTGCGCGCGCGTCCAACGGCGGCAACCACAATGTCGGCAGCACAGCACTCGGCGGCAAGATCGCGCGTATGCGTATGGCACGTCGTCACGGTTGCGTTGCGCGCCGTAAGCATGGCGGCAACGGGGCGGCCAATTACCAGTGAGCGTCCGACCACGGCAACTTTGGCGCCGTCCAGCTCAACGCCGTAATGATCCAGCAAAGCAAGCACGGCTTCAGCTGTGCAGGGGGCAAAACCCTCGCCGCGCCCCGAAAGCGTGGTGAGCAGCGAAGCCGGCGTCATGGAGTCAACGTCCTTGGAGGGATCGAGCGCTGCGGCGACGGCGTTCTCGTCAAGGCCGGCGGGCAGCGGGCGAAACATCAGACAGCCATGAACAGCCGAGTCGGCATTGATGTCCTCGATGGCCGTCAACAGCTCGTCTTGCGAAACACCGGCAGGAAGCAACACGCGACGCGCCTCGATGCCAACCTTTTCGCAGCGTTTAAGGGCGCCGCGCTCGTAGGATAGGTCGTTCTCGCGTTCACCCACACGCACGATAGCAAGCGTCGGAACAACACCGCGTTCGCGCAGCGCAGCGCAGCGGGCAGCGAGCTCCTCAGTCAAAGCGCGGGCGACGGGAGCACCCTTCAGTAGCTCAGCCATGGCTATCCCCTCTTTCTTGCAGCGTCGGAGGCGCGGCGCGCCAGCGCATCGGCGCGCGGCAACCATGTGTCGAGCAACTCATCACACGCCGTCTCGAGCTCCTCGGCGCGTGCACGATCCTTCATAGACGTGGTGTTCGCAAAGAGCGTCAAGCTCGCGCCCTGCATGGCGGCGCGGCAGAATACGGCGCCGCACGCCACATCGGACAGCAGCTGACGCGAACCCTTGTCGGCCATGTCCTCGAGCAGCGCCAGTGCGCGCCCGCAGGCATCCATAATGCGATACGGCGGCATAGCGGCCACATGCAGCGCATCCTGAATCGCAGCCGGTCGGGCCGGGTCCTCACGCGGAATACCGTACGCAGCGGACACCTGGCCGTACGCACGAACGTCCTCGGCGACCAGACCCACAAGCTCCTGCGCCAACTCGTCTGCCTGGGCAAACGCACGCGTCAGGTCATCCGCACGATCAGCAAGCGCGGGATTGGTCGCACCGTAGCGGGCAACCATTCCGCACAGCGAGGCGCCCAGCGCGCCCACAAAAGCGCTCGCGCTGCCACCACCGGGAACTGGCTCGCGCGCGGCCAGCGCCTCGGCAAAACCGCGACAGGTTTTATCCATCATCTCTTGGCTCATACGCACACGCACCTTCAAGTCATATATATCGGTCGGGCGGCCGACGCCGGCCGACCGCATCGATCACGTAATGGTGCTAAGTCTAGCCCATAAGTACGCGAGCGTCAGCGCACCTGGCCATCGCGGATTTCTATGGCACACGATAGGCCATGCCAACGCAAACATGGGACACATGGCCCACCTTTCGAGACTCCCGAGCAGCACAAGCTGGGGCATATCTATAAGTAAGGAACCCGTTGGGGAACGACCGCGCAACGGCCACAAGCGATGAACGGAGGCATAAGTCGCACAGTACACAGAGACATCCGCCGCCAGCGCAATCAGTACCCCAACAGCATGCGGCGCCGTGATGTCATCAGCAGACAAGGAGGACGCCACCATGATGAAAAAGACCCTATCAATCCTTTCCCTTTGCATCGCCCTCTTTGCCGCGCTCGCCCTTGTGGGCTGCGGCGGGAGCGCATCGGGCGGCGGCAGCGCCCCCAAGAGCGAGAGCAAGGAAAAGGCCCCCGTCGCCAAGAAGACCGACTACATCTGGTTTAAGGTCGAGATGCCCGAGGGCGTCGGCGTAAGCGACTCTGCCGGCAAGAATGCCGACAGGGTCCAGCTCACCTTCCCCGAAGACGAGAACGCCTCGGCCGATCGCTTTATCCCCGTTTGGAAAAAAGCGCTGACGGCCGAGGAATCCCACGCCGACCAGGCGGAAAAGAAGGGGGATACGTTCCAGTGGAAGGATGGCGGGTCCGTCGAGTATAACGGCAGGACGTGGCTCGTCGGAACATACGAGGACAACAGCGGCATCTCAACCATGCTTTTTACCGATGTTGAGCCGGGAAGTGTCTACGTCCTCATCTCGAACTTCGACCAGCACAAGAAAGAAGCCGAGGCACTCCTCAACTCCATCGAGTTCCCCGATGACATGGAAGAGGCAGTTTCCGAGGCACGCGAAGTCGAGATTTCGAGCATCGAGATCAAGTAACGGGACACCCGCACGCGCCTACGCGCACCCGCGCACATGCGCCCCATTAAAACAACGGGCGCCCAACCCGGGGAGGGCCGACAGCACCGGCCCTCCCCTCTTTTGGACCCGTGCATATTGCCACTTAACGGCGCAAATCCGGCCCTCAGAATGGGACACATGGCCCACCCTAGCGAGCCGTCCACGCGTACAGTAAAGACAGGTAATCCATGGGCGGTTACAGATCGAGGAGGACACGACCATGAAAAAGAAGGCCTTTGCGATTCTCACCCTCTGCATCAGTCTCTTTGCCGCAGTTGCCCTGGTGGGCTGCGGTGGCAGCGGCGACGCTACCGGAAGTGGCGGTGGCGGCGGGGCAGAAAAGCCAGCCGTGGATATGAGGACCGACTTCATTTGGTTTAAGGTCGAGGTTCCCGAGGGCGTCGAGATTACCGACGTTGCCGGCGACACCGCCGACAGGGCCCAGTTTAAGTTCACCGAGAGCGAGCACGCCAGTGATCGCTTCATCCCCGTCTTCGACTCTGACAAGAACGCCGACGAGCTGTTCGACTACGAGGCAAAGTGGAATGCCAGCTTTGAGTGGACCGAGAATGACCCCGTCAAGTACAACGGCAAGACCTGGCGCAACGCTTCCTACACACACTCGGGCGGCGTGACGACCGAGTACTTCACCGACGTTGACGGTGGCAGCGTGTATGTGCGCATCGACAACGTCGAGGAGCACAAGGACGCCGTCGAGACCATGATGAAGTCTCTGGAATTTGCCGACGACATCGCCGAGGCCAAGACCGAGGCCATGGACGTCAAGCTCGACGATATCGAGATCAAGCGCTAAGTAACTGGCGAGCGCAGCGGGAAACACGGGCGCAGTGCTAACAAGCGGCGGTACCCCAGCGCTTCGTACCCAGGGAGGGCCGGTAAACCGACCCTCCCTTTCTTATGCCGGTAGCCAACGAACGCGAGGATGCCGGACGCCGGAACCGCTCCAAATGTAGCAACAGTACGAAAACGACAAACACCCCAACACGTCCGCCCGCCGATTTATGGTTGATTTTCAATCTCAACGCAACAGCTTGAACGGACCCCGCGTTTCCGCAGC
>NZ_JADNDZ010000124.1 GCF_015552075.1 Collinsella aerofaciens | reverse complement strand
AGGCAAGGCATAGACCTTCTGGTCATGCCTTGCCTTTTGAATGACAAATTGTCGTTCTGGGTGGCGCGCAGCGTCGGCCGGTTACGGCGTTCGTAGAACGCCGTAACCTAAACGGCCTGTGCCAGCTTCTCGGCTCGCTCGGCGGCGGCGAGCGCCTCGATGACGGTGCCGAGCTGGTCGCCCAGAAGGACGCCGTTGTAGGTGGAGTTGAAACCGATGCGGTGATCGGTCACGCGGTCCTGGGGCTGGTTGTAGGTACGGATCTTCTCGGAACGGTTGCCGTGGCCGATCTGGCTCTGGCGCTCGGCACCAAGCTCGGCCTGCTGCTTCTCGAGCTCCATCTCATACAGACGGGCGCGCAGCATCTGCATGCAGACCTCGCGGTTCTGAATCTGGGAGCGCTGCTCCTGCGACTGCACCACGGTGTTGGTGGGCAGGTGGGTGATACGCACGGCGGAGTAGGTGGTGTTAACGCACTGACCGCCAGGGCCCGAAGCGCAGTAGGTGTCGATGCGCAGGTCGGACTGGTTGATCTGGACGTCGATCTCCTCGGCCTCGGGAAGTACGGCGACGGTTGCCGTAGAGGTCTGGATACGGCCCTGGGACTCGGTCTTGGGGACGCGTTGGACGCGGTGCACGCCGGACTCGAACTTCATGACGGAGTAGACGCGGTCGCCCTCGACCTTGAATTCGATGGACTTAAAGCCGCCAGCCTCGCTGGGGCTGGAGTCGAGCACGGTGGTCTTCCAGCCGCGCGACTCGCAGAAACGCTGATACATCTTGTACAGATCGCCGGCAAAGATGGCGGCCTCGTCGCCGCCGGCGGCGGAGCGGATCTCGACGATGGTGTTCTTGTCGTCGTTAGGGTCGCTCGGGATGAGCATGTACTTGATGTCTTCCTCGAGCTGGGGAAGCTTCTCCTCGTTCTCGGAGATGTCCATCTGGAGCATCTCCTTCTCGTCCGCATCGCTGGTGTCGCGGAGCATCTCCTTGGCGGCCTCGATGTCATCGAGCGCGCCGATGTACTCACGCGAGGCAGCGATGAGGTCGGACTGGTGTGCGTACTCCTTGTTGAGACGCGTGAACTCCTTGATGTCGGAGGCGACGGCCGGGTCGGAAAGCTTCTTCTCGAGCTCCTCGTAGGCCTTGATGATCTTTTCGAGCTTGTCGCGCATGGCGGGACTCCTTTATGTGCGTGAAGGCGAAAATCGGCAGAGTTAATGGGGCGCGCGGCGCCACTGCGGGGGTAAGCCCAGCTAGAACATGTCGATCTTCAGATACATGCGCATCCCTTCGCGTATGGGGTACATAGTTGCGGTCTAACCCATACATGATAGCGTGCGCAGGCATACCTGCATATAACCCGCACGGAATGTGACACAGGGTCAGTCCGCCAACGTAAGGCTCTACTTTAAGAACATGGCCATATATAACGGAAGCGTCACCTTTTTGCCGTCTCGGCCGACGTTACCGTCTATCAGCTTGTACCCAAGGTTCACGTCCTGCCGCTCGAGCATGTCGTTGAGCGATACCGTAGATCCGCGCGAGGCCTTCACCTCAATGGGCACAACGCTCGCGTCGGGCGAGTCGACGAGAAACTCTATTTCCCTATCGCCCTTCTGCGACCGCCAATAACGCAGGGCCACACCCCGCGCCGCAAGCATGCATGCGATCAGGTTTTCGTAGAGGCCGCCCTTCATGGGACCCGCGAGCTTGTTGTTCACCACCGCTTCCAGCATTTCGAAGCCGTACATGGCCATGAGCACGCCCGTATCGGCAGCATAGAGGCGAAACTTCGTCCCGTCTTCATAGGCGGCAAGAGGGAATTGGGCGGCGCTCACCGACTGGCACCGTCGCACCATACCTGCTCCCACGAGCCAATCCACGGACGAGCCAAATTTGCGCGCCGTTCCCCTGTTCTCGACCACGGAATACTGGAACTTCGTATTCTCCTTTGCGAGCTGGCGCGGCAACGATTCAAAGCACGCCCGCGCACGCACGCGCTCGGGGGCTTGCGCGTATCGAGCCACGTCGTCGAGATACGAGGCGAGCAGCCTGCTTTGCTCGTCGAAAGCAACGGCGAAGTTGCCCGTCCGCGCAAAGGCGTCCACCACCGCAGGCATACCGCCGACCGCGAGGTACTCGCGCAGCATCTGCATCATCTTCTGATTCACCGCAACGGGCACGGGTATCAACGACTCATAGTATTCCCGCAAATTGACGATATCGTCCTCCCCATACCCGCGCGCCCAAAGGTACTCCTCAAAATCGAGGGGGCCCATTTCGACCTCTCGCTCGTACCCAACGGGAATGGAGGCGAGCGCAGCCTCCTCCTTGAACCGAATGCCCAGAAGCGAGCCCGACGCAACGACATCGCACCTGCCGTCGAGAGCGAGATACTTAAGCGCAGCGCGAGCACGCGGGCACTCCTGAATCTCGTCGAGGAAAAGAAGCGTTCGTCCTGGAACAAAGCGCACGCCGGGCACGACGAGCGATATCTGCCGGTAGATCGAGTCGGCATCGATTGGGCCATCGAACACCCGCTTAAGGTCCGGGGACCCAATGAAGTCTATGGAGATGAAGCTTTCGTAGTCCTGCCGCCCGAACTCGGCGACTATGTACGACTTGCCAACCTGTCGCGCGCCCTTGATGAGAAGGCATTCGGCGCCCTTTTCCGCCCGCCACGAACGGAGGGTGTCGAGCATCTTTCGCTTCAGCACACTACGCACCATCCTTCACCTGCTGTTTGCAGCTTTTCAGGATGGATTTTACCAACTTTTGCAGCTTTTCCGGGTGTATTTGGCCTAGATTTGCAGCTTTTTCGGGTCAAGATAGCCGCTTCGTGCAGCTTTTCCGGACTTCTAGAGGGCGCGGCGCGCTTAGGACCTGCAGAATCATAATCGCGTGCAAACGGCGGGCTAACATAGCCTTTCACCGAAAAGGGCGGGCGGCCGCGCCCTGCGACCACCCGCCCTCAATCAAAGCCCTTCTCGGCCGCCGCAGCTACCGGTTCCGGCGCCGCAGGATCACACCTGTGGCGATCAGCACCACTGCGCCGCCCGCGATGCCACCCAGGGCCATCGGCGACAAGCTGGTATCGCCCATGTTCGGCAGACCCGGCTTCTCCTCCTTCGGCACCGGTGGGTTGGTGGGCGGCTCCGTCGGCGGGTTGACCGGCGGGGTGGTCGGCGGCGTGTACGTGTTCTTGAACACCGGCGCCACGTCACCGTCATAGGTTACCGTCGCCACCAGATGGCCCGCGCCGTCGTCCGTCACCATCACCGTTACCTGGTGCTCGGCCGCGTCGTACGTCACGTTCTTCTGACCGTCGTCCACCTCGGAGATGCTGTAGGTGTATGTCCCGGGCTTGTCGTACGAGATCGCCTCGAAGCCCACCGTGCCGCCTGCCGCGTTCTTGGCGGTCTGCAGCACTTTGCCATCGGCATCCTTCAGCTGGAAGGAGAACTGCCCTTCCTTTAGGTCCTTGCCGCTCAGCACCTTGGAGGCCCCCAGCTTCACCTCAGTCGCGGCCGGCGCGTAGCTGTTGCTGAATGCCACCGCATCCGCAGCCTTGCCGCCCTTGCTGTAGGCAACCTGCGTCTCCAGCGCGTGCGTCTCCGCATTCTCCGTCACCGTCACCGTCGCGGTAAAGACCGTCGTGTCGTAGGTGACGCCGTTCGCCGTCGCCCCTGCCCGCTCGGACACGGTGTAGACGTACGTCCCCACCTTGTCCAGCTGCAGCGGCGCGAAGCCGAACGTGCCGTCGGCGCCGTTCTGCACCGTCTGCACCACGTTACCGTCGGCGTCCTTCAGGTCGAAGGAGAACTCACCCTCGGCCAGGTCGCGGCCGGTCAGGGCCTTCGTTCCGGTAATCGTCGCCGTCGTTGCCGTCGGCGTGTAGGTGTTGGTGAAGGTCAGATCCGCGGCCGTCTTGTTCGCCGTCGCGGTCAGCTGGCCGCTGCCGTCGTCGGTCGCACTCACCGTCACATCCAACACCGCATCGCTGTAAGTGATGGTGCCATCTTGGCCCGCAACCTCCTTCACCTGGTACGCATGCGAACCAGTCGCGGTGTACGAGATGGCCTTGAAGGTAAACGCGTTACCCACGTTCGTGGTCCGGTCGATCTCCTGCCCGGTGGCCACGTCAATCAGCGCGAACGTGAACTCGCCATCGGCGGGCGTCCGCATGGTGGCCGAATCGGTATTCTCAAGCACCTTGGTGCCGGAGATCTGGTAGGAGGTCGCGCCCGGCTGGTAGCTGTTCGCAAACGTCATGGTGTTGGGGGTGACGCCGTTCTCGGTGCCCTCGCTCGGCTTCACCGTGGAGTTCTCTACCACCAGCTTGCCGTCGTTGTTGTCCTTCACCACGTAGGTCAGGGTGTACGTCTTGCCGGTGTAGGTCACGCCCGGCACGCCCGGCGCGTCCCCCGTCGGCTGCACCTCGCGGACCGTGTAGGTAAAGGTGCCCGCATGGTCGAAGGTCAGCTTGTCGAAGGCAACCTTGCCGTGCGCATCGTTCTTCTGGGTCTGGATCACCGAGCCGTCAGACCCCACCAGCTCGAAGGCGAAGTCTCCCGCCTTTAGCTGATAGCTGCCGTCGTGCACGTCAACGCTCTTGGTGAGGGCAATCGCGCCGGAGTCCGTCGCCTGTGCCTCATAGGTGTTGGTGAAGCTGGGCTTCGTGACATTCGTGCCGTCGTAGGCGACGCTCGCCTGCAGCGTGCCGGCATTGTCCGCAACCGTCACCACGGCATGGTGCACCGCGGCGTCGTAGGTCACGTAGGCCAGATCACCCTTCCGCTCCACGATGGTGTACTCGTGCGTGCCCGGCTTCGCGTAGGAGAAGGCGTCGAAGTTAACACTTCCGTCCGCGCCGTTGGTCGCGGTCCGGACGGGCTTGGCCCCGGCAAGCTGCTCAGCCGTCAGGTTGCCCTCGTACACATCGAAGGTGAACTCGCCGCCCTTGAGTACGATCGGCGTGTTGTCGTCCTTCTTCACGTACCTCTTCTGCGCACCGAGAGCCAGACCGGTCGCGGCCGGCTGGTAGTTGTTGGTGAAGGTCTCCGGGCCTGATGTGCTCGTAACGATCGCCTTCGCGTTCAGCGTGCCCGTCCCGTCGTCCTTAACCGTTACTTTGTAGGTGAGCGCATGGGTATCGTAGACCATGCCCGGCTCCGTGCCCGACTGTTCCACGATGGTGTAGGTGAAGTCCTTGCTCGCGGCGCCGTCCAAGTCGGAGAGCTGGAACTCGCGCGTGAAGCTGACCTTGCCGTTTGCATCGTTCTTCGCGGTGTCGAGCACGTTGCCGGCAGCGTCCTTCAGGTCGAAGGTGAACTCGCCGTCCGCGGGCTTCGTCGTGTGGTCGAAGCCGTCCGCAACCTTGATGGTCTTGGTCGCCGTCAGGATTACGGAACCCTTTGCGTCGTAGGTGTTGTTGAAGGTGGGAGCCGTAGCGGCACCGTCATAGGTGACGGTCACCTTCGTCTTGTTGTTGTCGCCCTGGTTCTGCTCTACCTTGACGTGGACCTTGACTTCCTTGGCGTCGTAGGCCACGCCGTCGACGGTCTGGCCGGCTTTCTCCTCCTTGAGCGTGTAGTCGTACTCGCCCAGGTTCAGGTTCTTGACGGCCAGCTCGACCTTGCCGCCCCGGTCGTTGGTGCCCTTGGCGACCTCGTTGCCGGCCTGGTCGTACAGGCCGAAGGTGAACGCGTCGGCCGTCAGGTCCTTGCCCGTGAGGATCTTCGTCGCCTCGACGGTAACGTCCGTCGTCGGCTTCGAGTTGGTGAAGGTCGGAACGTCGGCCTCGCCGTCGTAGGTGGCGGTCGCCTTTAGCTCGCCCTTCTCATCGGAGACCTTGATGTGGACCTTCACGTCCTTCGTGTCGTACACGACGGTCGGGTCGTTGCCGGCAACCTCCTTGATGGTGTAGTCGTGATCGCCCGGCGTGTCGTAGCTGATTGCCTGGAAGGCGACCTTGCCGTCCTTGTCATTCTGGACGGTCTGGATCACGTTGCCATCCTTGTCGAGCAGCTGGAACGTGAAGTCGCCCCCTGCGAGCTCGCCACCCGTGAAGCGCTTCGTCGCCTTGAGCGTTACCGAGGTCTCCTTCGGGTGGTACGTGTTCGTGAAGGTCTTGTCTCCACTCGTTACCTGCGGTGTGGCCGTCAGCGAGCCGGTGCCATCGTCCGCGACCGTCACCTTGTAGATGAGCGCATGGGTGTCGTAGACCATGCCCGGCTCCGTGCCCGGCTTCTCCGCGATGGTGTAGGTGAAGTCCTTGCTCGCAGCGCCGCCCAGGTTGGAGAGCGTGAACTTGCGCGTGAACTTCACCGTGCCATCGGCCTTGTTCGTCGTGGTGCCGAGCACCTTGCCGTCGGCGTCCTTCAGCTCGAACGTGTATTCGCCGCCCTTCAGCTTGGTGTCGTGCGTGAAGCTCGGCGCGACCGCAACGATCTTGGTCGCCGTCAGCTCCACGGATCCCTTTGCGGTGTAGGTGTTCGTGAAGGTGGGGGCATTGGCCTTGTCACCATCGTAGGTAACAGCGGCGTCCAGCTTGCCGGCATTGTCCATGACCTTCACCACGGCATGGTGCACCGTAGCGTCGTAGGTCACGTGGGACAGGTCGCCCTCCTGTTCCGCGACGGTGTATTTGTACTCGCCGGCCTTGGTGTAGTCGATGGCCGGGAAGGTGACGGTGCCGTCCTCGCTGTTCTTGGCGCTCCGGATGGGTTGCTTGCCCTTCAGCTGCTCAGCCGTCAGGTCGCCCTCGTACAGGTCGAAGGTGAACTCGCCGCCCTTGAGCGTGGCCGGCGTGTTGTCGGGCTTCACATAGGCCTTCTTCGCCGTGAGCGCCACCGAGGTCTCGGCGGGCTGGTACTTGTTAGTGAAGGTCGGGGCATCGTTCTTGCCGTCATAGGTGACGGTCGCCTTCGCCTTGTCGCCCTCCGCCTTCACCGAGACGTGAACCTTCACCGCCTTGGTGTCGTAGGTGATAGTCGGATCGGCACCGACGTTCTCCTCCTTGAGTTTGTAGTCGTACTCGCCGATGGTCAGACCGGTGAGGGCAAGATTGATCTTGCCCTCCTTGTCGTTCTGGACGATCTTGACGGGATTACCCGTGGACGTGTCGCCTTGGTACAGGCCGAAGGCGAACGCGCCGTCCGTCAGCGCCTTGCCCGCGAGAACTTTCGTGGCCTCGACGGTAACGTCCGTCGTCGGCTTCACGTTGGTGAAGGTCGGCACGGCCTTATCGCCGCCGTAGGTGACGGTCGCGTCCAGCGTGCCGTTCTTGTTATCGGTAACGCTGACCTTGACCTTCACTTTCTGACCGTCGTAGACGATGGTCTGGTCGTTACCGGTAACTTCCTTGATGGTGTACTCGTAGTCACCTGCCTCGGTGTAGTTGATGGGCTGGAAGGTAATGTTGCCCTTCTCGTCGTTCGTGACGGTCTCAATGGGCGTGCCTTCCGCCTTGTCACCCTTGTACAGAGCGAACGAGAAGTCGTTCCCCGCGAGCGCACCGCCCCTAAAGCGTTTCTTCGCCGCCAAGGTCACGGAACCCTTCGCAGCATAGCTGTTGATAAAGGTGGCGAGGTTCACCTTGCCGTCCTTGACCTCAGCCTTGATGGGCTTGGCCTCAGCGTCACCATCCTTCTTCACCGTCACGCCCGTGACGGTCAGCTTGGCGTCCTTATCCTCGACCCTTACCGTGACGGTATAGGTCGAGGCGTCCATCGTCCAGCCGGCGTTCTGCACGCCGTCCGCTGCGGGATCATCATCAGCGTTGTGCACCTCGGTGAGCGTGAACGTGTACTCGCCCGCCTTGTTGAACGTCATATTCGAGAAGTCGACCGTCTGGCCCTTGTCCTTGATAATCTTGTCCTTCGTGGCCTTGGACTCCGCGTGCGCGTCGCCCGCCAGGTCGTCCGACACACCCAAGTCGCCGGCGGCGATCTGCTTCTGCGTCTCTTCCGTGGCGGTCAGCGTGAACGAAAACGCCTTCTCCGTGCTCTCAACACCGGAGATCTTCTTCGTCACCTGCGGGGTCAGCTCGTCGCTGGCGTCTGACTTGTAACTGTTCTTGAACGGGACGGTAGGCGTAGCGGGCTTTGCATTGCGACTCGAGACCGTCTTCACGTAGTTGGTCGTGGTATCGAGGCCCTTAATCGCCTCGGCCGTCAGCGCATCAACGTTGTCGTTCTCGCCAACGAGCGCCGTCACGTCCGGGCCCTTCACGATGGTCGTCTCGGTGTAGAGCTGGCCTTTGTTGTCCGGATTCGGCTTCACCGCAATGAGCACGTAGGCGTCACCGGGGTACTCGGTGTCATACGTGTATCCACCAGCGTTGGCGCCATGCACCTCAGACACCTTGTACACATACACCTTGTTGTAGCTCAGCTGCGTGAAGTTCATCTTCAGCTTGCCGGACATCGTGGCGGTCTGCGTATCGTTACCGTCATCCTTGCCCACGGTGTTCTTGAACGACTTATCGGTATCAGCCGGCTCCGGGGCCGTCGTACCGTTATACGTCATCGCCTCGATGGTGAACGGGAACATGCCATTCTTCAGCGGGGTACCAACCAGAGTCTTGGTCACATCGATGCCCGCATAGGTACCGGAGGCCGTATAGGTGTTGGTAAACGCGGCAGCGCCCGTCACCTGTCGGTCGACATCCGTCGTCGCCTGCTTGTTGTCGTACGCAACCGACGCGGTCAGCTTGCCGGCGTGCTTGCCGTTCTCGACATCGGTCACTGTGTACGTCACCGTGGACGTATGGCCGTCATAGCTAATGCCGGTCTTGTCCACGTTCTCCGACGCCTTCTCGTTCACCTTGAATTTGTACGTGCCAGGCTTGGTAAACACCAGGTCGCCCACACCAAAGGTTGCGGTACGGGTCACAGAAGAACCATCGCCGGAGATCGAAATCTTAGTAGCAATATCCCCAACGTCCTCGCCCGTGCCCGTCTTTTGGGTAACGACCTTGTTTTTAACCGCATCCCTCGTCGCATCATCCGCCGGCGTCAGGGTAAAGTCGAACGCATCGCTCGTCTCCCACGCGCGCCCGGTGAACGTCTTTTGCACGTTAACCGGCGCCGACGTCGCCTGGGTCACCGTGTAGGTGTTCTTGAACGGGATGTATCCGTTGGCGTCCGTCAGCTGCGTGCCGTCGGCCTTCCAATACGTGACCGTGGAGGACAGGCACTTACCCGTCCCAGACTCGTTATCAACCTGCTGGTTCTTCACCAGCACGTAGTACACCGTATCGTCGTAGCCCATGCCACTGGACGTCGATGTATCGGAATCCTTGACCTCGGTCACCTTGTACACGTAGGTGAGGTTCTCGCTGCCCATCGTATAGATGATCTGCGGGAACGCAGCGATACCGTCGTCATCGTTCTTCGCCGTGGTCGTGGTGGACGTGCACCCCTTAGGCATGGGGACCTTGCTGGCACCGACGCTGTAGGAGGTGGCGAGCTTGCCGAAATCGATGGCTCCACTCGGCACGGCATCATTCTTCATCCCGCCGAGTGCCTCGAGCTGGAACGTGAACTTATCCTTCACAAGCGGATTTGCACCGGACTGGTCGGCATACGTCTTCTGCACGTTGAAGGAGATAGTCTTCTCATCGGTGTTATAGGTGTTCGTGATCTTAGCGATTTTGTCCGCGACCTCGATCGGGTTGTCCTTTTGGCTCATACCGTCGTCGGTGTAGGTCTGCTCCATCTTGACTGCCGGCTGCGACAGCGTGCCGTCGCCGCTATCCCTCACCGTCACCGTGACACGGTAGGTAGCGCTCGAATACCCGAACCCGGGCAACCAGTCAGCGTCGTTTTGAGACGGCGTGGCCTCGGCAATGAGATAGGTGTAGGTGCCGGGCTTGGCGTACTCAATATTGCCGAAGTCGAACTTGTCCCCGTTCTTGACGGTCTTCACAACCTGCTTCATACCACTCACGGGCGCATCCTTGGCACCGGCGGGCATCGGCGTGCCCTTGTCCGCGCGCAGGTAAATCTTGAAGCTATCGCCATCCTTCCAGTCACGGCCCCGGAGCACCTTCTGCGCCCAGAACGCATTGGTGAGCGTCACCGGCGGCTTTACGCTGTAGGTGTTCGTGAATGCCAGCTTGTTGGCATCGGCCACCGCGCCGTCGGCGTTCTTCTTCGCGATCGTGCCGGAGATGCTGTCGCCCTCACCGCTCAGGGCGTTACCGCCCTTCTCGCGACCGGTCAGCGTGAAGCCACCCGGCATCTTGCCCGCGTCGGTCAGCTCATGCACCTCGTACTTGTCACCCACGGCGAGACCGTACACGCGGATCGTCTGGCCGGCCGTGATGGTCTGCTCGCGGCCGTTCTCGAGGTCGAACATTTTGCCGACCTGCTTCTCGCTTGCGGTCCCCGCGTTCTCAAACACCGCGGCCTTGTAGGTCTTCCCCTCGGGCACGGTGAACTTGAAGGTGAACCCCGCGTCCTTATTGCCCGTCAGGCCATCGGGCACGTCAACCTTCTTCGTCACCTCGAGGCTCGCCTCGCGTTCGTTCGCCACGCGCACGCAGGTGGCGCCCGTGAACAGCGCGTTCAGGTTCATGTCGCCCAGGTCGGCGCGGGCGCCCTTCGCATTAGTGACACCAGGTTCATCCTGCGTGATGCCCATACGTATCCAGCCCGTCTCGGTCTCCAGGCGGTAGGGTTCGCCCGCCTTGGTGGGCCCATACTGGTAGATACGTCCGTTGGCGCCGTACTTGAGGTGTACCGTGTCGCCGGCACCGGCGGAATCGACATCGCTCCACGAAAGATTACCGCCATCGGTCACGCCATCCGATGTCTGCCGCATACCCTTGATCCACGTGAGTGTGTTGTCGATGTCGCCCTCTGCGCCAAACTGGCCCAGACTCTTCATGAGCGCGCCCGGGCCCACGAACGTCGAGACGCCGTCATCGTCCGTACCAGCATCGGCATGGACGCCGTAATCGTCCACAATCACCTTGGTGAGCGTGTCGTTAAGCAGGAAGCCCTCGGGCGCCGAGACCTCCTTTAGGAAGTAGGTTCCCTTCACGAGCGGACTCTTATCATCGCTCGTATTCGGGAATATGCCCGCACCTTCGAGCGGAACCGGGCTATCGACCGACCTCGTCTTCAGGGTGTCATAGGGGGTCTGCTCACCCTTGAGCACGACCTTGCCACTCTCGTCCGTCGTCACCTGATCGGCCTTGTACAAGCCGAACGTCGCCCCGTCAACGGGCTTGCCCTCGGTATCGGTCTTCTGCACGAACAGGCGATTCTGGATGTTCGTGACGAGCAGGCTCGTGGCGAACTGCCGCTTAAAGTTCACCTGGTCACCGGGGAGGTCATCACTGAACACATGGACCGTGTTGTCCGTATTCGCGTCGGCGATAGAGCTCGCCGTTGTGTGGTAGATGGCCACCGTGTACTCGGCATCCTTGCGGGCATCACCGCTCAGCAGGTAGTAGTACTTGGAGATGTCGCCGGGCATGTATGGAATCTCCACCTGATATTGGCCGCTTGTGTTAAGCGTGAAGACATGCGGTTCCGCCTTCGCCGCCTCGATGGCGCCGGCCTTGCCCTGGTCTTTGGCGAGGGTATACCCCTTCGTCGGGTCGCCCGACACGGCGTGCCAGGCGTTCTTGCTTTTATCGCGCTTGAAAACTACTGCGAACAGGGTGCCGCGCTTCATGTCAACAGTATTGCCTGGCTCCATCGAGTCATCGTCCGCCTGGTACACGGTCGACGGCGCGGTGATGGTCTCCTTCGCGCCGGCGAACGCACCCGTCTGCCACACGGCGCTGTCCGCGTCCATACCGCCGCGGTTGATGATGACGCCGCCCGCGCCGTTCTCAGCGCTCGCGGGCACGTACTCGAGCTGTATGCTACCACCCGTCGCCGCGAGACTCGAGCGGTATCCCTTGGGTACGCGCGTCTCCTTCAGGAGGTAGTACTTGTTGTCGTGACCCTTGTTGTAGAGATCGTCGAAGTTGATGACGCCGTTGTCATCGTCGTTCGTGAGCGTTAGGCGGCCGGTCTCGTCCGTAGTGCCGGAGCCGAGGAGCGTGCCCTCGGTCTGGAAGTCCTTGTCGGTCTTATAAAGCTTGAACTCGGCACCCTGTACGAACTTGCCGTCCTGGTCGAACTTGATGATGTCGGACTCGGGCACCGTCACGAGGTTGAACTTGAGCTTCATATTGGAGTCGGTGGCGCCGCGCTCCAGGTAGAAGAACTTGAGGGTGTGGTTGGTGCCGTCGGCGAAGGTATTGCTGTTCCAATTCTCGGCAGAGCCGCCCTTGCCTGCCGCCTGGAACTTGCTCCGCAGCGTGCCGTTTGCGGAACCGTTAACGGTGATTTCGCCCGTTTGGAAGTTAATGGTCAGCTCAGCACGGGTGTGGATGCCGCCAATGTCGCCCACGAGGACATCGTCGATGAACACCCAGACGTCATCATCGCCGGCGAACTCAAAGGTCATGGCATCTTTACCGTTCGCCAGGCCGCCGTTGGGCTGCACGAATCGCGTGGACATTGAGAGGCCGAAATAATGGTTGAGGGGATTGCCATCGTTATATTGCGAGTCGCCGACGTTCTGCGACGTAATGCCGTTCGGGACGAGCCCGCTGCTCCCCTCCTTGAATACCTCATTGGCCGCATCGAAGGGGAAGAACTGGCCTACTGTATGAGGCTCAGCCCCCGCCTGCTTAACGCCGGGGGCATCGTATACATCAAATGCATTCTTATTGGCGTTGTACGCCGCGTAGTTCTGCGAGCTGTCATACTCGTAGTAGCCACCCTTGGCCTGCAACAGACCCGTCACACCCATATGGGATATCTTGCCCGTCTGGACGGAGGAATCAAACAGGTAGCCGAGGGATTCTCCCTCCCAGCGGTCGGTGAGTTTCGGGTAACCACCGGCAAGAACATTGTTCACGATGCCGGTGCGGACCCGGGAGCCACCCGTATACTGGTTAAGTTCCTCTCTGGCTCTTTGATCCTTGAACTGGAAGCGGTGGTTCTTGTTGATGCCGCCGTTGCCGGAAACCGACAGATGGTTATCGGGATTCACCCAGTAATCAAACAGGTTGATTGTTGTCCCCGAAGGCGAAATCGTCGGAACCGTGTGGTCCGAAATTGCCGCCTCGGCACGAAGCGGCAGGAAGAAACTCGCCGTCAGCGCGATGGCGAGGGCCAGAACAATCGCATATGGTGAGACCGGACGCAGCCCACGACGACGGCCATAAGACACGACGGACCACCGCTCGCGCGGCCGGTGTTCACCAGGAAGTTCCCTGCTTAGACACCCCCCCGGTAGCAATATTCACGAGTCGAGACGTCGTCTCTCTGAGCTCCTGCATAATTTCCTCCCCAGTCACACGGCGACCCGCCCGGGCGCTCCCCAGGGGCCGAGGCAGTCTGGCACATGCCCGCAGTCGTTCAAGGAATACCAACCCCAGCATATGTCTCTCAAGATATTTTAGCCTTTTTATATAACAGTTTTCGTCTCATTACCGATGAAATCGGCTCAGTCCCTTTGTCACATTCTAGAGCGTGTGAAGCAGGGCGATGAGGAAGCGGATGCCTTGGAGGTAGGCGCGACGGGTGATGCGCTCGTTGGTGCCGTGGACACCGCGGTCACATTCGTCATCGTCGACCACAAAGGCGGAGAAGCGGATGCACTCGCGGCAAATGCGCTGGTAGTTGGCGGCATCGGTTGCGCCAATCACGGTCGAGGGCACGATGCTTATCGGCTCTTGGCCCACCGCAGACGATCCGTTTTCCTCCGTCCCCTTGGGATCACGGAAATAGCGGGCGGCGATGGCGCGGACTGCCTCGAGCCCCGGACCGCCCACGCGCGGGGACGGCGAGGGCTCGGAGCTGCCGGGGCCCAGCTCGGCCTCCACTCGGCCATCGAGCTCAGCGGTGGCAACGGCCTCGCGGCAGCAGGCCAGGACATCGGCCACGCTCGTGCCCTCGAGCATGCGGAAGTTGATATTAGCCCACATATCCTGCGGCATTACGTTGGCACCGGCACTGCCGCCTTCGATTTGCGTGGGCGCGCAGGTGGTGGTTACAAGCGGGTACAGCTTTTTGCTGGCGAGGCAGTCGCGCACGATGGCATCCTTGCTGGCAGCAATCTCGTCTGCGGTATAAAGCCCCAGCCCGACGAGCTGCGCGGCAAGCAGGTCGGTCACACGCGCCGGCCACTCGATATCGCAAATCGCGGCAATAGCGCGGCTGAGCACTTCGAGCGACGTGCCGCCGTAAGGGTTGGAAGAATGCCCGCCTTCGCTCTTCGTCCTGAGCACGATATCGGCATAGCCCTTCTCGGCAAGATCGGCATGCATAAGCCAACCCTCACCTGCGCCATACTCGGCAGCCGAAACGATACGATAGTCACCCTCGTCGATCAGGTACTCAAGCTCAACGCCACGCTCCTCGAGCGCGCGACCAATGGCACCCGCGCCGTACTGCGTGGTCTCCTCATCCTGGCCAAAGGCCAGCAGCAGGGTTCGTTCGTGTTGCCAGCCGTGCGCCAGCGCATACTCAACCGCCTCCAGGATGCCCGCAACCTGGTCTTTCATATCGATGGCGCCGCGACCCCAAATATAGGTGTCGTCCACGTGCCCGCTAAAGGGATCGTACGTCCAGTCTGTCTGGGTGCCCGGCACCACGGGGACCACGTCCATGTGACCCATGAGCATGACCGGCTTGAGGGCGGGGTCGGCGCCGGCAAGCGTCACGAGCAGCGAATGGTCGATGAGCTCGACCTCGCCCGCCGCAAACACGCGCGGCCAGGCCTGCTGCATATAGGCGCGCAGGTCGGCAAACGCCTGCCAGTCCACCGTCTGGGCATCCATGCTCGAAATCGTCGGAAACGACAGCACGCGGCCCAGGCGCTCGCACGCGCCGACCTCGTCGATGTCGGCAAAATCATCCTCGTGCGCAAAGAAGCGCCAAACCTCGGCCATGCCTTCCTCCAAAAACAGCGTGGCAAAGAGGCGGTCCCTTTGCCACGCTCCCTTGCATTATTTGTCGTTGAGATAACGCGAGAGGAACTCGCGGGTGCGCTGGTGCCTAGGATTGCCAAAGAGCTCAGCCGGCGCGGCGTCCTCGAGCACCACGCCCTGGTCCATAAAGACCACACGGTCGGACACGGTGCGCGCGAAGGCCATCTCGTGGGTAACGACGACCATGGTCATGCCGTCGGCGGCGAGTTTGCGCATAACGTCGAGCACCTCGCCCACGATCTCGGGATCGAGCGCGGAGGTAGGCTCGTCAAACAGCATGATCTGCGGGTTCATGCACAGGGCACGGGCGATGGCAACGCGCTGCTTTTGGCCACCGGACAGGCGACCAACCGCGGCATGGGCGAATTTTTCGAGTCCCACGCTCGCCAGATGCTCCATCGCGACCTGTTCGGCCTGATCTTTGCTCATCTTTTTGAGCGTGACGGGCGCGAGCGTGCAGTTGTCGAGCACATCCATGTTGTTGAACAGGTTGAAGCCCTGGAACACCATGCCGATGTCCTCGCGGAGTTTATTGATGTTGCAGCGCTCGGCCGTGAGGTCCTGGCCGTGGAACCAGATATGGCCCGCGTCCGGGGTCTCGAGCAGGTTGAGGCAGCGCAAGAAGGTCGACTTGCCCGAGCCCGAGGCGCCGATGATGGTGACGACCTCGCCGGGATTGACAGCGAGGTCGATGCCCTTGAGTACCTCGAGCGAGCCGAAGCTCTTGCGCAGGCCCTCGACGCGGATGAGCGGCTCTTGGTTTTGCGCGGCGGCCGCAGCGCCGGTAGTGGCGGTATCTGCCATGATGATTCTCCTCGTCTTGAGCCTAGTTGGAGCTGGGCAGCGTGGCCGGGGCCTCGGCGCCGAGCTTTTTGCCAAAGGCCTCGAGCAGGCGGCTCGCCACAAGCGTCAGGATCAGGTAGACCACGAGTGCCACGCAGTAGACCTCCATCTGGCGGTAGTACACGCCGGCGACGGTGGTGGTGGCGTACATGAGGTCGAACACGCCGATGACCGAAAGCACCGACGAATCCTTGATATTGATGATGAGCTCGTTGGTGAGTGCGGGGATCGCGTTTTTAATGCCCTGGGGGAACACGACCTTGCGCATGGCCTGCCACTGCGACAGACCCAACGAACGCGCCGCCTCGGCCTGGCCGGCGTCGATGGACTCGATGCCGCCGCGCAGGACCTCCATCATGTAGGCGGTGGAGTTAAGCGAGATGGTGACGAGGCCGGCGGTAAAGGTGCTCCAGATCTGGTTGGCCTGGGCGGTCTCGAAGCCCATGCCGCGCAGAACGGTAAAGCCCGCGTAATAGATAAGCAGGCCCTGGACCATCATGGGCGTGCCGCGCACAATGGTGGAGTAGACGGTCGCGAAGCCGCGGCCGATACTCTTAAAGAAACGCACCAAGTCGTTGTCCACGCGGTCGAACGTCTGGATACGCAGGAACACCAGCAACAGCGCCAGGAAGAAGGCGATGATGGTGCCAAAGAACGCGAGCGCGATGGTGATCTGGATGCCGCGGATAAAGAAGTCGCCACTCTTGTAGGTCATGTAGACCAGGCTCGACAGAAAGTCGCTGGGATTGGAGTCCGAGACGATGCTCACCCGCACCAGATCGATAAACGACATAACGCAGCGGTCGATAAAGAAGATCGCCGCGATGGCAACCACGACGTAGCTGCCCATACGCGCGCCGCGGCGGAAGCGATCAGACGCGAACGGCGACTTTTCGCGATAGTCGTTCCAATGCATGAGCTTGGTGACGAGTGCCGCCGCCGACACGACGATCCAAGCCCACAGAATCGCCCAGAGGCAATCCTGGAACACGCCCGTAGGCGCCAAAAAGCTCAGCGGTGTGGGGTTGCGCTGGCTCGCGGCCAGGCCGAGTGCCGCGATAACGCTCGTGCCCAGGTAGACATAACGGTGGTCGGCCTTGATAAAGGAGGCCAGGCGATTGATGGTCTTCATGCTGCCTCCCTATGCCGGCTGACGGTCGAGGCACGCGTCCCACATCTGGTCGCGTTCCTCCTGGCTGATGCCCTTGAGGGCCTTGTCGATAAGCTTGAGGAGCTTCTTTGAGCCCTTGCGGCAGCCGACGTTTGCCGTGACCTCCTGCTTAAAGCCCTCGCCTTCGGCAAATTGAATGGGGACGATACCGGGATTTTGGGCCATATAGCCCTTCTCGTTCTCGGTGTTGTACGTCACGGCGTCGCAGGTGCCCTGCAGCAGGTTCGAGAACACCGTAGGCACCGAATCGACCGGGTTTTTGTGCACGACGCCCGGGATCTCGTCGATGACGGTATCGAGCATGGTGTCTTTTTGGCCGAGGACCGTGGCGCCGCTAAAATCGCTGAGCTTGGTGGCGTTTTGGTAGGGCGAGCCCTCTTTTACGAACAGGCCAAAGTAGCCGATGAAGTAGGGATCGGAAAAGCCGACCGACTCCTCGCGCTCGGGCGTGGCGCTCATTCCGGCGATGATGAGGTCGATCTGGCCGTTGTTGAGCGAATCGATAAGACCCGAGAAGCTCTGCTTAACGGCGACGGGCTCGCCGCCGAGGGCCTTGCAGACGATCTTGGCGATCTGCACGTCGTAGCCGTCGGCATAGGCGCCCTGCACGTTATCGATGGGGATGGTGAACTCGCTGGCCTCGGAAACCTGCCAGTTGTACGGGGCGTAGGCAGCCTCCATGCCAATGCGGATCTTGTCCTTGCCGATCACGGAATCGGACAGGTCGTCGCGACCGCCGCCCGTCGTAGGCTGAACAACTTCCAGCGTGGACGGACGCTGGCAGCCGGCAAGCGCGCCGGCGACGACGGTAGCGCTCGCAGCGAGAGCGCTACCCAGAAAGATGCGACGGCTGCACACCGGTTGGCGCTGCGCATCGCGCTGTTGGGGAGAATGCATAATCTGCCTTCCCTGTTGAATCGTATGCTAACGACATAACAGGATATACGCCAGCGACCAGCAGCGCAGCACAAGCTCGAAAAATTAATAGACACGCGGTAGTCATTGGGAACGTCGATGTTTTGGCAATGCCAGCGAGCGCCGCCCAGAGCGAACAAGTTGGCATGAAAAAGGCA
>NZ_JADNDZ010000123.1 GCF_015552075.1 Collinsella aerofaciens | reverse complement strand
CGCAACGCGTTGCGCTGAGTCCTGAGGCTGTTGCAATGAAAATGACAATCAAGGTGTTCTGCCGTACTTCATCGCTTCCACACCGTTCACCGAGTTGTCCTAGCCTTTTACCGATGGGTGGAATATACTTTCATCAACACGTTGCTTCGTGAAAGGAACATTCATGATTTACACGCTCACTGCAAATCCCGCCATTGACTACAACATCGCCTGCGACGGCCTTGCTGCCAACACCGTCACGCGTACCCGTAACGCCGTCTACACGCCCAACGGCAAGGGTCTCAACGTCTCGTTCACCCTCGATCACTACGGTGTCGACACCACGATCCTGGGCTTTTTCGCCGGCTTCTCGGGCGAGTTTATCGTTAAGGGCGCCGAGGCCCTGGGCGTGCCCGTCAAGCCCGTTTGGACCGACGGCATCACGCGCGTCAACGTGTTTCTCAATGCCGGACCCGACACCGAGTACAACATGGTCAACGCCGGTGCCGCCATCAACGAGGCCAACGAGCAGGAGATGTTTGAGCTCATCGATTCGCTCGATGACATGACCTGCCTGGTCATCAGCGGCTCGCTGCCTCCCAACACTTCCGAGGGCTTCTTGGCCGAGGTCCTGCGCCGCGTCAAGGCCAAGGGGGCCGAGTTCGTCCTCGACATCTCGAGCCATCAGCTGGCAGACCTCATTGCCATGGAGCCGCTGCTGATCAAGCCCAATGACGACGAGCTGCTCGACATCTTTGGCATTAAGGTGAGCGGTGGCGACGATGAGTCCGTCAAGGGCGCTATGGCCGAGCTGCACGCTAAGGGCGCCAAGAACGTGCTGCTGACCCTCGGTGGCGCCGGTGCGTACTTCTCCAACGGCGAGCACATCTGGTTTGCCAATCGCACCTTCGACGTCAAGCTGCTGTCGACGGTGTGCGCCGGCGATTCCTCGCTCGCTGCCTTCCTGTCCGTATGGCACGACGCTCCCGAGCGAGTCGAGGATGCCCTCCGTCTGTCGATGGCCACCGGCGCCAACGTGGTCGAGTGCCCCGGTCTGGGCGATTTTGCCAAGGTGGACGAATATAAGAAGCACATCGAGGTTCGCCAGGTCTGCTAGTTCCGGCACCTTTCCTGAATAGTTTGATTATTTCGCATCCGTCTTAGACTAGGACGGATGCGTTTTTGTTTATCGGACTTGCGTGTGCAGTGGAGGCTGTTTCTTGCTAGACTTCTTGCAGACGCAATCGATAGCCAATTTGATAGTCGCAGGAGGCCATAGGCATGTGCAATGTTTCGCTCAACGGTACTCAACCGTCCGATGCGTCCCTGTGCGTCCTGCGCGCGCTTGAGGCGGCTGGTCTTGAGGCTTGGTACGTGGGCGGTTGGGTGCGCGACGCCCTGATGGGGTGCCCCAGCCACGATGTTGATATGTGCTGTAGCGGCCTGTGGCTGGAGTCCAAAGCTGCGCTCGAGGCCGCCGGCATCGCGGTTGTGGAGTCGGGCATTAAATTTGGCGGAATCACGGCTATTTCCGATGGCGAGCGTATCGAGGTCACCACGTACCGTCTGGATGGCTTCTATACCGATGGTCGCCATCCCCAGAGTGTGGAGCGTGCCGCCTCGCTCGAGGACGATCTGGCGCGCCGCGACTTTACCGTCAACGCTATGGCCTGGCATCCCGAGCGCGGGCTTGTCGACCGCTACGACGGCCAAGGTGACTTGGAGCGCAAGCTGATTCGCGCTGTCGGCGATCCCAAGCGTCGCTTTAACGAGGACGCCCTGCGCATGCTGCGTGCGGTACGCTTTGCCTGCCGCCTGGACTTTATGATTGAACCCGCGACCAAACAGGCTTTGGCCGAATGTGCGCCGTTGCTCGATGCCGTGGCGCGCGAGCGTGTGGGTATTGAGCTCGAGGGCATTCTTTCGACCGGTCATGGGGGAGACGCGATGCTCCGCTATCCCGAGCTCATCTTCGCCGCCGTGCCCGAGTTGACAGCGGGTCGCGGGTTTGATCAACGCAGTGTCTATCATGCGTTTAACGTCTACGAGCATATCGCCCGCGTGCTGACGGTGGCAGGGGAGCTGGCGCTGTGCGACGGCGTCGCGCCCTCGTCGAGCCTTATGTGGGCGGCGTTTTTGCACGATGTGTCCAAGCCCGAGTGCTTTACGGTCGATCACGCCGGCAGCGGACACTTCTACGGTCATCCCGAGCTCGGCGCCAAGAAGGCGCGCGTCATTATGGATCGCCTGGCGCTCTCGCACGACTTGGTGCGCGACGTGTGCCTGCTCATCAAATACCATGACAAGCCGCTGCGCCCAGAGCGCTCCTGCCTGCTCAATATGATGCGCGCGCTTTCGGGCGAGGGCGTCGATACGTCGCGTCTGATTGACGAGCTCATGGATCTTAAGCGTGCCGATACGCTCGGCAAGGCCCCGTCGTGCTTCTATTACGTCGAGACGATTGAGGAGATGCGCGCGATGGCGCACGAGCTACTGGAGGCGGGGGAGCCCTATACGCTCAAGATGCTCGCCATCAACGGCGGCGACCTGATCCGCGCCGGTCTGAAGCCGGGGCCCGAGCTAGGCCAACTACTCAACTCCGCCCTCGACGCCGTGATCGAAGACAACATTCCCAACGAGCGCGAAGCTCTTTTGGTCCATCTCAACTTGAATTAGCTACCCAGTTTACCTGCGTGTTCCATAACCTGCCGACAATTTTTCGGCAATTTGGAATTTCTTCTTGCGCTGTCGTTTTTTGTCCCGTAATATATTTCCTCGCAGCACGGCAGTGCAGATGTCATGTGGCCCGTTCGTCTAGCGGTTTAGGACGCCGCCCTCTCAAGGCGGAGATCACCAG
>NZ_JADNDZ010000122.1 GCF_015552075.1 Collinsella aerofaciens | reverse complement strand
AGGTCAGCGCCCTTTCGTTTCACGTCACCTTGTCTCAAATGCGACCCGCTCGCTGCCCGTCCTCAACCTGCGACGTTAGTCATTGGGGACGTTCTTAAACGACTGGTCAAAGGGGACACTCTTGATGCACTTGGCACTTGGGGACGTTCCTCATGTGCCGGCAGTTTGGGACGCTCCTTGCGTCAAGACGCTGGCGCGCGTCAACCTGTTCTCATTGCAGCAAAAAATCGCCCCGTTCTCGGTTGAGGACGGGGCGATTCGTCTTTTGGGCTTATGCGGCCAGTCTTATGCGAAACGGGCGACGAGCTCCTGGAGCACGTCGGTCATCTTGACGAGCGAACTGACCGGGACGAACTCGTTGACGCCGTGGTAGCAATAGCCGCCGGTGGAAAGGTTGGGGCAGGGCAGACCGCGGAACGACAGCTGGGCGCCGTCGGTGCCGCCACGAATTGGCAGCACTTGGGGCTCAACGCCGCAGGCAAGGTAGGCTTCCTTGGCAACATCAATAAGCTCGGGATAGTCACGAACGATCTCGGCCATATTTCGATACTGCTGCTTAATCTCGACCGTCACGCGCTCCTCACCCAGACGCTGGTTGAGCATCGAGGCAGCGGCATCAATAAGGTCGAGTTTCTGCTGGAACTTGGCGGCGTCATGGTCGCGGACGATATAGCGCGCTGTGGCGTGATCGACGGTCGCAGATACACCCTCAAGGTGATAAAAGCCCTCGTAGCCTTCCGTATACTCCGGGCGCTGCACGTAGGGGAGCAATGCGTTGAAGTCGCAGAACAGATTGCCTGCGTTGACCATACGGCCTTTGGCGTCGCCCGGGTGGATGGACTGGCCCTCAAAGCGGACGGTCACCTCGGCGGCATTGAAGCACTCCCACTCCAGCTCGCCGATGGGGCCGCCGTCGACCGTGTAGGCGTACTTGCAGCCAAAGGTATCGATATCCAACAGCTCGGCTCCGTGGCCGATCTCCTCGTCAGGGCAGAAGCAAATGCCGAGTGCGGGATGGGGCAGAGAAGGGTCCTGAGCGATACGCGCGACAAGCGACATGATCTCGGCGACGCCTGCCTTGTCGTCCGCGCCCAGCAGCGTGGTGCCATCGCTGCAGACCAGGTCCTCACCTGCGAGGTCGTTCAGGGCGGGAAGCTTGGCGGTACTCATGGCAACGGGCTTACCGTCAACCGTGCCGCAGACCAGGTCGCCGCCTTCGTAGTGTACGATGTGCGGTTTCACGCCGGCACCCGGTGCAACTTCGGTGGTGTCGAGATGGGCGATCAGGCCCAGGGCGGGCTTGTCCTCAGCGCCCGCACTTGCGGGGATATGCGCGCAGACATAGGCGTGCTCGGTCACGTGGGCATCTTCCGCACCAAGCTCGCGCAGCTCTTCAGCCAGCACGTTGGCAAGGTCAAACTGAACGGCGCTCGAGGGTACCTGGTCGCAGTTTGCATCCTCGGACTGCGTGTTGATCTGGACGTAGCGCAAAAAGCGCTCGAGGACATCGGGGTTCGTGGTGGTGTTTTCCATAAAGACCGCTCCAATCTTGGTCGTCGTGTGCAACAAGAACTCTAGCACGGTATGCCACGGCATACCGCGACGCTTGGATGGGGTAGAATCAGCCATTGAATGCAGAAGGGACGGAAGATCATGGATACGACAAATAGCTCGCGCGAACTACATCTGACGGTGGCGAACGAAGACTACTTGGAGTGCATGGTTCGCATTGAAAGCGAAGAGGGGGAAACCAACGGCGTTCGATCGGTCGACATCGCGCAGCGCCTTGGCGTCTCCAAGGCATCGGTCAATAAAGCGGTTTCGGCTCTCAAGGCATCCGAGCTTGTCGAGCAATCGCACTACGGCAAGGTGATCCTGACCGATCGCGGCCGCGAGGTTGGCACGGCTATCTGGTACCGTCATCGCCTCATCCGCACGTTTTTGGTTCAGGAGCTCGGTGTCGAATTTGAGCGAGCCGATTCCGAGGCCTGCATGATGGAGCATGCGCTATCCGAGGACACGATGAGCCGCTGGCTCGCCTATCTCGAAAAGCAGGGAATCAGCGTCGAGGAATAGCGGGATATATATGGATACGAGTTATTACAACCGCTTTGGTGCCGAGGAACTTACGCGCCGCTTGTCGAGCGAGACCTTGTTGGCGCAGGGCCCCATGGGCAGTGTTTTGTTGAGTGAGTACGATGCCGCCGACATTCCACCGGCGTTTTGGAATCTGGCAGAGCCGCAGACCGTTTCTCGTATCCATCGCTTGTATGTCGCCGCCGGCGCGCAGGTGCTCATTACCAATACCTTTCAGGCATCGAGCTATGCCCTCAAGCACGACCAGATTGCGCCGTCCGTGGCGGAGGTCAATCGCGGGGCCGTCGACGATGCCCGCCAGGCGCACCCTCAGCTACTGCTGGGCTCGATGGGCCCGATCGGTATTGAGTGGTTTGCCGAGGACTCTGTCGAGTATCGTGAAATCCGCGGCATTGCGCGTGAACAGGCGCACGCCTTGCTCAATGCTGGTGTTGACGGTCTGCTGATCGAGACGGTGACGTCTATCCGTAATCTGCAGCCCATGCTTGCCGGCGCCCGAGATGCCGCCGACGGCATGCCTGTTCTGGTGAGTTTTGTCGTTGACGATAAAGGCGACCTGCTGGGCGATGGCCTCAACATCGAGGCAGCCGTTTTGTACGCCGAAAAACACGGCGCAAACTCGGTTGGTGTTAATTGCTGTTCGCTTGCGGCCGCGAATGCGGCGGTGCCCAGGATGGTTGCATCGGCGACTACTCCCGTTACGGTGCGTCCCAACGTAGGCGATCCGGTCCAGACTCAGGATGGCCCCGTATGGCACGAGAATCCCGAAGCTTTCGCGCGCGCATGCATCGAATGGAGACATGCCGGCGCCGCAATGGTGGGCAGTTGCTGTGGAACCACGGCAATCACTACGGCAGCGATGGCCGAGGCGCTCGATATATAAAGGGCAAAACCGCTCCATACGGGGCGGTTTTTTTATTGCTTGCATGTCCTCGGCAGCATTTGCCCAAATGGTGAATGCTGGTGCCGGCAGGTTGCTGAGTGCGTGTTGCGGGTATACCTCACGCGTACCATGATCCAAACACTGTGAGGTGTCTGCGCGTGTGCGCGATAATTCATTTTGGAACTGACGGTTGGCGCGCTCGCGTCGATGAGGACTTCACTGCCGATAACGTTGCCCGTATCGCCGATGCCGTCGGCGAGTTGTGGCAAAAGACCAATCCGGGCAAAACGGTATATATAGGGCTCGACACCCGGCCCCTGGCGAGCGAGTTCGCTGAGCTTGCGGCGGGCGTGCTAGCAGCGCACGGGCTGGACGCCGTGCTCGCTTCGCGACCTGTTCCGACCCCTGCCCTTACGTGGGCGGCGGCTTATGACGGTGGGGCGTGCGGCGCGCTCATGGTGACGGGGTCCCATCATCCGCAGGGTTATCTGTGCCTCAAGATTCGCATGGGTGACGGCTCGACCGCCAACCAGGATGTCATCGAAGAGCTCGAAGAGACCATGGCTCCCGAGCCAATGGGGATCGAGGGGCAATATCGCACCGCGGATATCATTCCTGACTATATGCAGGCGGTGGCATCGTTTGTCGATGCCGAAGCCATCCGCGGCGCGCACCTGCGCGTGGTTGTCGATCCCATGGGCGGCGCAGCCCAGGGTTATCTAGCCGACTTGCTGCGCGAGCTTGGCGTTGAGGTGCACGAGATTCACGCCGGGCAGGCGTCTGACCAAGAAGATATCTGCCCCGACCCCGTTGAGCCTTGGGTGGACGCTTGCGAGCGCACGGTTATCGATGACGGAGCTTGCGCTGGTCTGGTGACCGACGGCGACGCCGACCGTATCGGTGCGGTTGACGAGCGCGGCAGATATATACATCCGCATCAGATCATGGCGCTCGTTTTGGGCGACTTGGTTCAATTTCGTAATTTGGAGGGGCGCGTCGTCGTCAATCTTTCATGCTCGACGCTCGTGCGTCGCATTGCCGAGGCGCTTGGCTGCCGCGTGACCGTCAAACCAGTCGGTTTCAAATATATAGCGGCGGAGATGAAGAAGGGCGGCGTCCTCATAGGCGGTGAAGAAGCCGGTGGTATCGGCATCGCCGCGCATATGCCCGAGCGCGATGGAATCCTCGCCTGTCTGATTCTGTGTGAGCTTATGGCTAAGACGGACGCGCCTTTGGGCGTTCTGGTCGACCAACTCGAGGACAGTTTTGGTAAGACGAGTTACGGTCGACGGGATTTGCGCCTTGAGGCCGAAGATGCCGAAACGTTACGAACCCTGCTGCCGGGCGTAAACCCCAAGTCGATTTGTGGCAAGGTGCCGCAAAACGTTAGTCATATGGATGGCTTGCGTTTGGCATTCGAGGATGACACGTGGCTGCTGGTTCGTCCTAGCGGGACCGAACCAGTGGTGCGCGTCTACGCCGAGGGGTTCTCGGTGGAAGAACGTGATGAGTTGCTCGATGCTGGCTGTGCTTTAGCTAGGGGGACGTATCCGCTTTAACCATGAGACTGCCTTATATAAAGAGATGCTCGGCGAGCGGTAGGTAACGGCTGGCAAACGTTAGTCGGATCCCAAGATGTGTAGGAAATGTGTACGCCCAGATTCCCGCCCCCGGGGCCCCTCCGGTCTGGCAATATATCTCCTTGCCGCGCGGC
>NZ_JADNDZ010000121.1 GCF_015552075.1 Collinsella aerofaciens | reverse complement strand
GAAAGCACTTAATGTGCTTTCCGTCTTGCGCAGGACTGTAGAGCAGCAAACTTAAACAGCGGGCCGCCCGGGCCGGGAATCCGCCCCCGCGCACAGGAGGGGATTCCTTTTGTGTAGGCTTTGCGGAAATATGGCTATTTTGGGATACGCCCGGCGGCGTGGTCTGTTGACGGCACAGCTAACGCCACGTATCCTATCGAACTGCGTGTTTCGTAGGGGGATGCTGACCCCTCGATTCAAGCCGTTGCACTTTACAGAAAGCTGGAATCATTCGAGAAGGAGTACGCTTTGCCTACTATTAACCAGCTGGTTCGCCAGGGCCGTCGTTCCGTGCCCAAGAAGTCCAAGAACGCTGCTCTGCAGCACAACTCCCAGAAGCGCGGCGTGTGCACCCGCGTCTTCACCACGAGCCCCAAGAAGCCGAACTCGGCTCTTCGTAAGGTTGCCCGTGTTCGCCTTGTCAACGGCATCGAAGTTACTGCTTACATCCCGGGTGAGGGCCACAACCTGCAGGAGCACTCCATCGTGCTCGTCCGCGGCGGTCGTGTCCGTGACCTCCCTGGTGTCCGTTATCACGTCATCCGTGGCGCCTACGACGCTGCTCCGGTCCAGAACCGTATGCAGGCCCGTTCCAAGTACGGTGCTAAGCGCCCCAAGGCTAAATAAGCCAGATAACGTTTTGATACTTTCGCCGTGTGCCGCCTAAGCGCCGCACGGTAGACACTTAAGGAGATTTCACATGCCGCGTCGTGCAGCAGCTAATCGTCGTGAGGTTCAGCCTGACGCCGTTTACAACAACCGCCTGGTGACTCAGCTCATCAACAAGGTCCTTCTTGACGGCAAGAAGGCCACCGCTGAGCGCATCGTTTACACCGCTTTCGAGATCGTTGCCGAGAAGTCCGAGGGTGGCGACGCTCTCGCTACCTTCAAGAAGGCTATGGACAACGTCAAGCCCACGCTCGAGGTTAAGCCCAAGCGTGTCGGTGGCGCTACCTATCAGGTTCCGATGGAGGTCAACTCCCGTCGTTCCACCGCTCTGGGTATCCGCTGGATCGTCAACTTCTCCCGCGCTCGCAAGGAGAAGACCATGGCCGAGCGTCTCGCCAACGAGATCCTCGACGCTTCCAACGGCCTGGGCGCTTCCGTCAAGAAGCGTGAGGACGTCTTCAAGATGGCCGAGGCCAACCGCGCGTTCTCTCACTATCGTTGGTAAGTTAAGGTAAGGAACTAACATGGCTAAGCCTAAGTACAAGCTTTCCGATACCCGTAACATCGGCATCATGGCCCACATCGATGCCGGTAAGACCACCACGACCGAGCGTATTCTTTACTACACCGGTAAGACCCACAAGATCGGTGAGGTTCATGAGGGCGCTGCCACCATGGACTGGATGGTTCAGGAGCAGGAGCGCGGCGTAACCATTACCTCCGCTGCTACCACGTGCTTCTGGAACAAGGACGGTAAGGACTACCGCATCCAGATCATCGACACCCCGGGCCACGTTGACTTCACCGCTGAGGTCGAGCGCTGCCTGCGCGTCCTCGATGGCGCTGTCGCCGTCTTCGACGCCGTTGCCGGCGTTCAGCCCCAGTCTGAGACCGTTTGGCGTCAGGCTTCTACCTTCAACGTCCCCCGTATCGCCTTCATCAACAAGTATGACCGCGTGGGCGCTGACTTCTTCAACGCTATCGAGACCATGAAGGATCGTCTCGACGCTAACGCCGTGGCCGCTCAGGTCCCGATGGGCGCCGAGGACAACTTCTGGGGCGTCATCGACCTGGTCACCATGACTGCATGGGACTTCAAGGCCGACGAGAAGGGCATGACCTACCCCGAGCCGATGGACGAGATCCCGGCTGAGTTTGCCGACATCGCTGCCACCAAGCGCGAGGAGCTCCTCGACGCTGCTGCCAGCTTTGACGACGAGCTCATGGAGAAGATTCTCATGGAGGAGGACTTCACCGTCGAGGAGCTCAAGGCTGCTCTGCGCAAGGGCGTTCTGGCCAACGAGCTCAACCTCGTCTTCGTGGGCTCCGCCTACAAGAACAAGGGCGTCCAGGAGCTGCTCGACGCTGTCGTCGACTACCTGCCCAGCCCGCTCGACGTTGAGGCCGTCACCGGTACCGATCCGGACACCGGCGAGGAGATCCAGCGTCATCCTTCCTTCGACGAGCCCTTCTCCGGCCTGGTCTTCAAGATCATGACCGACCCGTTCGTCGGTAAGCTCACCTATGTCCGCGTTTACTCCGGCCGCGCCGAGTCCGGCTCCTACGTGGTCAACGCTTCCAACGGTCAGCGCGAGCGCCTCGGCCGCATCCTCGAGATGAACGCCGCCGAGCGTATCGACCGTGACGACGCTGCCGCTGGCGACATCGTCGCTTGCGTCGGCTTCAAGAACTCCACCACCGGTGACACCCTGTGCGCCGAGGGCAAGGAGATCGTCCTCGAGAAGATCGAGTTCGCTAAGCCCGTTATCGACGTTGCCATCGAGCCCAAGACCAAGGCCGAGCAGGACAAGATGTCCCTTGCTCTGACCAAGCTCGCCGAGGAGGACCCGACCTTCCAGGTGTCCACCAACCACGAGACCGGCCAGACCATCATCGCCGGCATGGGCGAGCTGCACCTCGAGATCATCGTCGACCGTCTGCTCCGTGAGTTCAAGGTTGACGCTAACGTTGGTAAGCCCCAGGTCGCCTACCGCGAGACCGCTGGTCACGATGTCGAGAAGGCTGAGGGCAAGTTCGTCCGTCAGTCCGGCGGTCGCGGTCAGTACGGCCACGCCGTCATCAAGCTCGAGAAGATGGAGGAGGGCTTCGGCTACGAGTTCGTCAACGCTATCGTCGGCGGCGTCGTGCCCAAGGAGTACATCCCGTCCATCGACAAGGGCATCCAGGAGGCCCTGAACACCGGTGTTATCGCCGGCTTCCCGGTCCTCGACGTCAAGGTCACCCTGTTCGACGGTTCTTACCACGAGGTCGACTCCTCCGAGGCCGCCTTCAAGATCGCCGGTTCCATGGCTATCAAGGACGCCCTCAAGAAGTCCGACCCGCAGCTGCTCGAGCCGATCATGGCTGTCGAGGTCGAGACCCCCGAGCAGTACATGGGCGACGTTATGGGCAACCTCTCCGGTCGCCGCGGCAAGATCGAGGGCATGGAGGATCGCAAGAACAGTAAGCTCATCCGTGCCAAGGTGCCGCTGGGCGAGATGTTCGGTTACGCTACCGACCTTCGCTCCCAGACCCAGGGCCGTGCATCCTACACGATGCAGTTCGACTCTTATGAGCCTGCGCCCAAGTCCATCGTGGACGAGGTCATGAGCAAGAACGCCTAAGTTCGAGCTCCCTGTTACGTAATCCTGCGAGAACATCTCTCGCACTCTTTGGAGGTTTAAGTTGGCTACCCAGAAGATCCGCATTCGCCTCAAGGGCTATGATCACGAGGTCGTCGATCAGTCCGCGAAGCTCATCGTCGAGACCGCTCAGAAGACCGGCGCTCGCGTTTCCGGTCCTGTCCCCCTGCCCACCGAGCGCAACCTGTACACGGTTATCCGCTCGCCGCACGTGAACAAGGACTCCCGTGAGCAGTTCGAGATGCGCACACACAAGCGCCTTATCGACATTCTCGACCCCACCTCGGGCACCGTTGATTCGCTCATGCGTCTCGACCTCCCCGCTGGCGTCGACATCGACATCAAGCTCTAAGCGATATCGCTCATAGCTTAAAGGGCCCCGCTGCCGTTACGGTAGCGGGGCCCTTTTGTTTAGCATGATGGGATTAGACCGCCGGATAAGGCTGCCGAGCGGCTGGCTGTGGCGCCCTATTCGCTCGCGGGACGCAGCGATGCCTCCTCAAAATGGAAGAATCGCAAACCGCCTTCCGTTTCGATACACGCGCGACCAAAGCCATCGACGGTTTTAAAGATGCCGCGTGCCAGCTCGTCGCCGGCAGGGGAACGGGCGATAACGTGCTCCCCAATCCAATTGAGGTGAGTGACATATTCGCCGTGGACGGGCGCGAGCGGTCCGCCGTCTTCTTCCATGGCGTTAAGACGCTCTGCCCACGCATCTACAGCGTCTATAACTGCGTGATAGACCTCATCGAGGAGCATGTTGACGGTGGGAACGCTCTCGTTAAGGTCCGAGAGGCCAATTGCCGCCAGGCCGCCATCGGGCACCTCTTGGGGCGTGTAGTTTACGTTGACACCAATGCCGCAGACGGCGAAAGGTTTGCCTTCGTTATCGCGTGCGGCCTCGACCAGAATGCCGCCGAGCTTGCGTCCTCGCGCGACCAGGTCGTTGGGCCATTTAAGGCGAATCTCGTTTGCAAGACCCTGCTTTTCGAGTGCTTCGAGCACCGCTAGGCCGCTGACGGCGGCAAGACCAGAGTACTTTGCGGGATTAACGCATGGACGCAGGACAATCGAAAGCAATAGGTTGCCGGCGGTTGAATCCCACTTGTGGCCGCGCCGGCCGCGTCCTGCCGTTTGCGCGCGGGCGGCAAGTCCTGTGCCGTGCGGCGCACCCTGTTTTCCTGCCTCGAGCAGGTCATCGTTGGTCGATCCGGTTACGTCGACAATCGTTAATTGGGCATCCATAGCGGCTGCTACCTCCTTATTGAATAAGTGAATGACGCAATGGTGTCGAGAGATAGACACAATGTGAAGCCTTTGTCGCATTTGGACAATTTAATGTTAACACGTCAACAAAGACTGAAATGCGTTATCCTCTCTTGGTCGATGTAAACACGTCAACAACTCAAAGGAGGTTAGTGATGGGTTTCACGATTCTTGGAACAGGTTCGGCACTTCCTGAGCGCAGTGTTTCCAATGACGAGCTGTCTGAGTTCCTCGATACCTCGGATGAGTGGATTTTTACTCGCACAGGTATCAAGAGCCGCCACGTCTGCACCACCGAGTCACTTGACGACCTTGCAGTAGCGGCGAGCGAGCGGGCACTCCAGGTGTCCGGAATCGACGCGAGCCAGCTGGATCTGATCGTCTGCTCGACGACGACGGGTGACCACCTTGTTCCCGCTGAGGCGTGTGCCGTTGCTGAGCGACTAGGCGCGACGTGCCCTGCCTTCGATGTCTCGGCGGCTTGTGCCGGCTTCGTATTTGCGCTCGATGTCGCCGAGGGCTATATCGCTCGCAGCCGTGCCGAGCGCGTGCTTGTTGTTGCTGCCGAGCAGATGACGCGCGCGCTCGACTGGACCGACCGTGCCACCTGCGTGCTTTTTGGCGATGGGGCAGGCGCCGCAGTGATTGAAGCTGGGGGAGACAACCCCCTTGCCGTTGAGCTTTTGACGGCGCCCGACGTCGAGACGTTGCGCGTTCCCGGTCTGGTCGGTACCTCGCCGTTTAAGGCTTCCGCAGATAGCGCGAGCGTGCTGTCCATGAATGGCCGCCGCGTGTTCAAGTTCGGCGTCAACGCCATCTGCGACACGGTCCATAAGCTTGCGATCGATGCGGGCATTTTGGTCGAAGACATCGATCATTTTGTATTCCATCAGGCTAACGAACGAATCCTGAGCCAGGCGGTCAAGCGCCTGGGCGTGCCGGACGAGCGCGTGGTTCGCACGTTGCGTGAAACCGGCAACATCTCGAGCGCATGCATTCCGCTTGCCTTCGACCGGCTGGCAAACGCCGGTGCACTTCACACAGGCGACACCATCGCCTTGGTTGGATTTGGCGCCGGTCTGGATATAGGTGGCTATCTGCTTCGTTGGAAGTAGTCGCACATAGGAAATAAAAACGCCCTAGGGCACAACCAAAGGAGAACTACCATGGCAGATCAGAAGACCTTCGAGCGCGTTTGCGACGTTATCCGCGAGACCGCCGGTCTTGACGATGTCGAGATGAAGCCCGAGTCCACGCTCGAGGAGATTGGTCTCGACAGCCTGGGCACCGTCGAGATCCTCGTTGCCGTCGAGGACGAGTTTGGCATCCAGCTCGATACCGAGGAGAACCCCAAGACGGTCGGCGAGTTCGCCGATACGGTCGAGGCGGCATTGGAGAAGTAGAGATGCTCAAGACTCCTCTCTGCGATCTGCTCGGCATCGAAAAGCCCGTGTTCCAGGGCGGTATGGCCTGGATTGCCGATGCCTCGCTTGCGTCCGCAGTGTCCGAGGCGGGTGGCTTAGGCATCATCGCGGCCATGAACGCCGACGCCAACTGGCTTCGCGACCAGATTCATGAGCTGCGCGCCAAGACGGATAAGCCCTTTGGCGTCAACGTCATGCTCATGAGCCCGTTTGCCGACGAGGTTGCACAGGTCGTGATTGACGAGCGAGTGCCGGTCGTCGTGACGGGCGCCGGCAATCCCGCCAAGTACATGAAGGCGTGGAACGAGGCGGGCATCAAGGTCATCCCGGTCGTTGCCTCGGTGGCGCTGGCGCGCCTCGTGGCACGTCGTGGAGCCACGGCGGTTGTTGCCGAGGGTACCGAATCGGGCGGCCATATTGGCGAGACCTCGACGATGGCACTGGTGCCGCAGGTCGTCGATGCGGTTGACATTCCCGTCGTGGCCGCCGGCGGTATTGCCGACGGCCGCGGCGTGGCGGCCGCCTTTATGCTGGGCGCCGAAGGCGTGCAAGTGGGTACGCGCTTTCTGGTCGCAGACGAGTGCACCGTCTCGGAGCAGTACAAAGAGATGGTCCTGAAGGCCAACGACACTTCAACGCGTGCGACCGGTCGCTCGACGGGACATCCAGTGCGCGCCCTCAAGAGCCCCTTCACCAACGCCTATGTCAAGAGCGAGGGTTCCGGCGCGAGTGCCGAGGAGCTCGGTGCTATGGGAACCGGTGCGCTGCGTAAGGCCGCCAAGGACGGCAACTACGAAGAGGGTTCGTTTTTGTGTGGACAGATTGCCGGCATGGTCAACGAGCGCCAGAGCGCACGCGAAATCGTTGACGACCTGGTCGATGGCGCCGAGCACGTCCTGAAGGGTGCGTGCGCATGGGTGGCGTAGCGTTTTTGTTTGCCGGCCAGGGTGCCCAGCACCCCGCGATGGGCGTCGACTTGATCGAGACATCGCCGGCGGCCGCCGAGGTGTTCGCCATTGCCGACGAGGTGCGCCCGGGGACCAGCGAGCAATGCCGGAGTGCCTCCAAGGAGGAGCTCTCGCAGACCGAGAACACGCAGCCGTGCGTGTTCGTTCACGACCTGGCAGCGGCTGCCGCCCTGCGTGAGCGCGGCGTGGTACCTGCCGCCTGTGCGGGATTCTCGCTGGGCGAGGTCGCCGCGCTCACCTTTGCGGGGGCGTTCGATACGCGAGCGGGCTTTGAGCTCGTGTGCGAGCGCGCGGCGCTGATGGCCGCGGCTGCCGAGCGCCATCCGGGCGGCATGCGCGCCGTCATCAAGCTCGATGCGGCGCAAGTCGAGGGCCTGGCAAAACAGGCCGGCGAGGACTGCTGGCCAGTCAACTACAACAGCCCACAGCAGACGGTTGTGGCCGGAGCGCCCGAGGCGCTGCAGGAGCTCGACGTCCTAGTAAAAGAGGCTGGCGGCCGCGCCATGAAGGTCGCGGTGTCGGGTGCATTTCATAGCCCCTATATGGCCGAGGCGACCTGTGGCCTTGCCGCATATATTGAGGCCGGTCACGCGCCGTCCCCGTTGCTCATTCCTGTTTTGGCAAATATGACAGCGGCGCCCTATCCGGCGGACCCCCAGACGGCATCGGATGTCTTGGCCAATCAGGTGAGCCATGCCGTACGCTGGGTCGATACGCTGCATGCTCTGCAGGATCAGGGCATCGACACGTTTATTGAGGTCGGCCCTGGCAAAACCCTGTCGGGCCTGGTCAAGCGTACGCTGAGCGATGTTCGCGTGTATTCGTGCGAAACGGCCGAGCAGGTCGCAGCTATTGCCGACGAGCTTGCATAGTCCACAGGGCTGTAACCCGAAAGGAATGACATGGGCAACTTGAACAATGGCGCGCTCGAGCGCAACGACTCACGTCGCGTGGCACTGGTCACGGGCGGCTCGCGGGGTATCGGCCGCGCCTGCGCTATCGGTCTGGCGGAGGATGGCTACGATATCGCCGTCGTCTATGCCGGCAGCCTCGATGCGGCGCGCGAGACGTGCGACACCTGCGAGGCGGCTGGCGCCACGGCGCGCTCATATCAATGTGACGTGGCCGACCCCGCTGCCGTCAACGCGTGCGTGGAAGCGGTCCTCAACGACTTTGGCTCCATTTGGGCGCTCGTCAACAACGCTGGCATCACCCGCGATGGCCTGCTCATGCGCATGGGCGATGACGCCTTCGACCGCGTGCTCGACGTCAATCTCAAGGGAACATTCAACATGATGCGCGCGCTCACCAAGACCTTTATGCGCCAGCGCGGCGGTTGCGTCGTCAACATGAGCTCGGTCGTGGGCCTGATGGGCAATGCCGGGCAAGCCAACTACGCTGCCTCCAAGGCGGGCGTGATCGGCCTGACCAAGGCGGTGGCGCGCGAGCTTGCGCCCCGCGGCGTACGAGTGAACGCGGTTGCCCCCGGGTTTGTCGAGACGGATATGACGGCAAAGCTCTCGGAGAAGGTGCGTACGGTAACCGAGGAGCAGATTCCCCTTAAGCGTATGGCGCAGCCCGAAGAGGTGGCCGGTGTGGTGCGATTTTTAGTGAGCGATGCGGCTGCCTACATTACGGGCGAAGTCGTACGCGTCGACGGCGGAATGGCGATGTAGAAACCAGGGCCGAAGAACGGCTTGGATGAGGAGACCATGATGGAACAGAGAGTTGCAATCACCGGTATCGGTGCCGTGTCGCCGCTCGGCAACACCGCGCTTGCCACCTGGGCGGCCATGTGCGCCGGCACGTGCGGCATCGGCCCGATCACGCACTTCGATACCGATGCGTTTGCCGTCAAGGTGGCAGCCGAGGTCAAGGGCTTTGACGGCAACGAGTACTTTGGCAAGCGTGACGCCAAGCATCTCGACCCCTGCGTTCAGTTTGCGATGGCGGCTTCGGACGAAGCCATGCACGATGCAGGCTTTGATGTCGAAGGCGCCATCGATCGCGAGCGCCTGGGCGTCTACGTGGGCTCGGGCGTGGGCGGCATGACGACGCTCGTCGACAACGTCCATACGATTGCCGAACGTGGGCCCCGCCGCGCATCGCCCTATATGATCGCGATGATGATCCCCAACATGGCATCGGGCAATATCGCAATCCGCCACAAGGCAAAGGGCCCGACCCTGCCCGTGGTGACCGCGTGCGCAACCTCGGCCCATGCGGTGGGCGAGGCGTTCCGCGCCATCAAGCACGGCTATGCCGACGCGATCCTCGCGGGCGGCGCCGAGGCGGCCATTATCCCCGATGCCGTTGCGGGCTTTACGTCCTGCCGCGCATTGACCACCAACCCCGATCCCGCGACGGCCTGCCGTCCGTTCGATGCAGACCGCGACGGCTTTGTGATGGGCGAGGGCGCCTGCGTGCTCGTGCTCGAGAGCATGGAACATGCGCAGGCGCGCGGTGCGCACATTTATGCCGAGGTCGTGGGCTACGGCAACACCGATGATGCCTATCACATCACGAGTCCTGATCCCGAGGCTGCCGGCATTGCCCGCGCGATATCGCTGGCGGTGACCGAGGGCGACGTCAAGCCTTCCGAGGGTCTCTACATCAATGCCCACGGCACATCGACCAAGCTCAACGATTCGTCCGAGACGGCGGGCATTAAGCGTGCGCTCGGCGAGGACGCGGCGCGCGCCGCGCACGTCTCGTCGACTAAGTCGATGACCGGCCACATGATCGGTGCCACGGGCGCCATCGAGGTCATGGCCTGCGCCATGGCGCTCGAGCAGGGCGTGGTGCCGCCGACCATTAACTACCGCACGCCCGATCCCGCCTGCGATCTTGACTACACGCCCAATCGCGCAGTTCGCGCCGACCTTACCTGGGCGCTTTCGACCAACCTAGGCTTTGGCGGGCACAACGCCGCCATCGCGCTGCGTAGATATACGAGGAGCTAGAGCATGGATTCCAAAAGACTTGCCGAGATAGCCGATGTGATGGAGGACCGCGGCCTCACGCGCGTGCGCGTTGAGGAGCCCGATGGCACCGCGGTCGAACTCGAGCGCGCGAGCGCCGCACAGCCGGTTGCCGTGCCCATGCCCATGCCGAGCGCTATGGCCGCTCCAGTTGCAGCTCCCACAGTCGCGCCTGCCGCACCGGAGCCCGCCGCGCAGACACCTGCCGCCGCACCAGAGCCCAAGGGCACCGAGGTGACCGCTCCCATGGTCGGCGTTTTCTATGCTGCCCCGGCGCCGGGCGACGAGCCGTTTGTGCACGTGGGCTCTAAGGTCAAGGCCGGCGAGACGCTCTGCATCATCGAGGCCATGAAGGTTCTCAACGAGGTAACGGCAGAGGCAGACGGCGAGGTGCTCGAGATCTGCGTGGCCGACGGCGACCTCGTGGAGTTTGGCAGCTGCCTCATGAGGATCGGATAGGTGATATCCATGAACAAAGAAGAGCTTAAGGAACTGTTGCCGCATCGCGAACCGATGCTTTTGCTCGACGAGGCCGAGCTGGTGGGCGACGAGGCCCACGGCAAGATCACGATCACGGGCGACGAGTACTTTTTGCAGGGGCATTTTCCGGGAAACCCGGTGGTCCCCGGCGTGATTCAGTGCGAGATGCTCGCCCAAAACTGTTGCGTGCTGCTGATGGGCGATGAGGAGGCGCGCGGCGCGACGCCGTTCTACACGAGTCTGGACAAGGTGCGCTTTAAGCGTCCGGTGCGCCCGGGCGACACGGTTGATCTGGTGTGCTCCATCACGCGTGCGCGCGGGCCGTTCCGCTTTGCGACGGGTACTGCGAGCGTCAACGGTGAGGTTTGCTGCCGCGCCGATATGTCTTTTGCACTCATGCACGAAAGTTAAGGAAGGCTTCATGTTCGACAAAGTGCTCATCGCCAACCGCGGCGAAGTCGCGGTCCGTGTTATCCGCGCGTGCCGCGATATGGGCATCAAGACCGTCGCCGTCTACTCCACGGCCGATGCGGACGCGCTGCACGTGCAGCTTGCCGACGAGGCGTATTGCATCGGCGGCCCGCGTCTTGCCGAGAGCTACCTCAACGACGATGCTGTGCTCACCTGTGCCGTGAAGTCGGGAGCTAAGGCAATTCATCCCGGCTATGGCTTTTTCTCCGAGAAGGCGAGCTTCGCGCGCGACTGCGACAAGTATGGCCTGGCGTTTGTTGGTCCTTCGGCCAAGGTGATCGACAGCATGGGCGACAAGGACGCCGCACGTCGAACGGCTGCCGCGGCGGGCGTGCCCATCGTGCCGGGCTGCGATTTGCTCAAAAGTCCCGAGGAGGCAACGGCCGAGGCTGAGCGCATTGGCTGCCCCGTGCTTATTAAGGCGCGTGCGGGCGGCGGCGGTCGCGGTATTCGTAAGGTCGAGCGCGTGGAAGATGCGGCAAAGGCCTTTATTGAAGCACGAGCCGAGGGCGAGGCCGTTTTTGGCGACGGCGAGTGCTACATGGAGAAGTTCGTCGCGCCGGCGCATCACGTTGAGGTACAGATTATGGCCGATAAGCAGGGCCATGTGTTTTCGCTCGGCGAGCGCGAGTGCTCGGTGCAGCGGCGCAACCAAAAGCTAATCGAGGAGAGCCCCGCGCCGTGCCTCGACGGACACGACGACATTCGTGCTCGCATGCACAAGGCAGCGCGTGACCTGGCTCGTGCCGTCGGCTACGAAGGAGCCGGTACCATCGAGTTCCTGTATTCGGACGACGGCAATTTCTACTTTATGGAAATGAACACGCGCTTGCAGGTGGAGCATCCGGTTACGGAGTTTGTGACCGATACCGACTTGGTCAAGTGGCAGCTGCGCGTGGCAGCCGGCCAGCCTCTGCCCTTTGAGCAGGAGGACATGCCGGTCCGCAACCACGCCATGGAGTGCCGCATCAATGCCGAAACGCCGGACTTTCTGCCGTCATGCGGAACGGTCACCGCGTTGCGTGTGCCGGGTGGTCCGCGCGTGCGCTGGGATTCCGCCATGTTTACCGGTGCTAAAGTTCCGCCGTACTACGACTCCATGCTTGGCAAGCTCATCGTGTGTGCGCCCACGCGTGACGGCGCCATTCGCAAGATGCGCTCGGCCCTGGGCGAGCTCGTGATTGAGGGCGTGAGCGAAAACAGCGAGCTTCAGCTCGACGTGCTGGCAAACGACGAGTTCTTGTCGGGCATGTATCACACCGATCTGATGGGGCATCTCTATGCTGATGAATAGAAAAGCGAAGACGGTCAACGTCCTCGAGGGACCGATGACCGAGTCGTGCGCCGAGTTTCCCGCGCGCCACGTGTTTATCAAGTGCCCGGAGTGCCGCCGCGTGATCGATGAGGCGCGCCTGCACGACAACCTCGAGGTCTGCCCTCGTTGCGGCAAACACTTTCGCGTGAGCGGGCGCGACCGCATGCGCATGACGATTGACGAGGGCACGTTTGAGGAATGGGATGCCAGTCTGGCGCCGGAGGACTTCCTCTCGTTTCCCGGCTATGCCGACAAGCTCAAGAGCGTGAGCGAGCGTTCGGGCGAGCACGATGCCGTTGTGTGCGGCAGGGGCAAAATCTGCGGTTGCGATACCGCGCTCTTCTTTATGGACGCCAACTTTATGATGGGCTCGATGGGTTCCGTGGTGGGCGAGAAGATCTGTCGCACATTTGAGCGAGCGACCGAGCTTGGATTGCCAGTTGTCGGCTTTACCGTTTCGGGCGGTGCGCGCATGCAAGAGGGCGTGACATCGCTTATGCAGATGGCCAAGATTTCTGCGGCGGTTAGGCGCCACAGCGAGGCGGGCGGCCTGTATATCACGGTGCTCACCGACCCCACGACCGGAGGCGTAACCGCGAGCTTTGCCATGGAGGGCGATATTATCCTGGCCGAGCCCGATGCCCTGACGGCATTTGCCGGCCCGCGCGTGATCGAGCAGAACATGCACAAGCGCCTGCCCAAGGGATTCCAGCGCTCCGAGTTTTTGCTGGAGCACGGCTTTTGCGATGCCGTTGTTCCGCGTGGCGAGATTGCGCTCACGGTAGGCGAGCTGCTGGCGCTGCACGAAGGGCACGCGCCCGGCCTGGGGGCACCGCATGAGATCGTGCATACGGGTCGCCGCGGCAAAAAGTTGGGACACTTGTTCAAGCGCTCGGCCGCACCAAAAACCGCGCTCGAGATTGTCAAACAGACCCGCTCGGCAGATCGCGCCACGGCAGGCGAGATGATCTCGCTGAGCCTGGATGGATTTGTGGAGCTGCACGGCGACCGCTACTTTGGCGACGACGCCGCTGTGGTGGCTGGCATTGGCTGGAAAGACGGGCGCCCCGTAACGGTCATCGCCATCGAGCGCGGCACCACGACCAAAGAGCGCATGCGTCGCAACTTTGGCATGGCACATCCCGAGGGCTACCGCAAAGCGCGTCGCCTTATGCGCCAGGCCGAAAAGTTTGGTCGACCGGTTCTGTGCCTGGTCGATACTTCGGGCGCGTTTTGCGGCATCGGTGCCGAGGAGCGCGGCCAGGGCGAGGCGATTGCTCAGAATCTCATGGAGATGAGCGGCCTTAAGACACCGATTGTCTCGGTGGTGACAGGCGAGGGCGGCTCTGGTGGCGCGCTGGCGCTGTCCGTGGCCGACCGCATCCTGATGCTCTCGAGCTCGGCCTATTCAGTCGTGAGCCCCGAGGCCTGTGCGTCGATCCTGTGGAAGGATACCGAGCGTGCGGATGAGGCCGCCGAGGCGCTTAAGCTCACGGCCCCCGATCTGCTGGCGCTCGGCATCATCGACGGCATTGTTGACGATAAGGGCCTGTCGCATGAGGAGATCGCCGGTGCCGTCATGTCCTCGGCATTTGATGCCTTCGATACGCTTGGGCAGCTCGACGACGCGACCCTCACAAACCTCCGCTACGAAAAGTACCGCGCAATCGGTCGATACCGCACGATGTGACAAAGGGACAGCCCGCATGTCATATTGGGAAAGGCGTTCCATGCTACAAGTTTCTAACACCTCGTTTACAACGTCGGTTTCATCAAACGCCATGGCCGTGGTGGACTATCTGTCCAAAAGCATGATGTCGGCGCTGCCGTTTATTGTCTGCGCGGCGTTGTTCCGCACCGTCGCTGTCATTATGGGCGAAGGCATGCTGGGCCTGTGGTCTGCCGATTCCGATATCTATCGCCTGTTCTACAGTTGGCTCTATAACGCCGGCTACTACTTTTTGCCCATTTATCTTGGTTGGGCGGCCGCCCGCCAGCTCGGTTGCTCGGAGCAGCTGGGCATGATGCTGGGCGGCGTATTGATTGCCCCCGATTTACTCAAGCTTGTCGATGCCGCATCGACGACGGGGGCATCGATGACTTCCGTGTATGGTCTGCTTCCTGCGCCGGTCAACGATTACACGACGACTGTTATTCCGGTTCTCATCTCGGTGCCCGTGCTATGGCGAGTGGAGTGTTTCTTTAAGCGCGTTATCCCTAAGGCCGTGGCGTTTTCGTTCGTTCCGTTTGCGACCATGCTTGTCATGGTTCCGGTTTCGCTGTGTATTACGGCGCCGGCGGGCAGCTATCTGGGCATGCTGTTGGGCCAGCTTATGTTTATGCTTGGCAATTCCGGTGGCATCGTGTCGCTGCTCACGCTCATGGGGCTTGCTGCGGGCTGGGAGTTCCTAAAGATCGCCGGCGTCAGCAACGTTGTCCTATCGCTCGCCTATGCGCAGTTTATGAGTGTGGGAACGGATTCGTGCATCCTGATCGCCGCGACGATGGCAACGTTCGCCGTTTGGGGCATGCCCTTTGGCGCGTCGCTTCGCGTTGCGGATAAGGACGAGAAGGCGCTCATGCTGGGCTATTCAATCTCGGGTGTTCTTGGCGGCGTAAGCGAGCCGGCGCTGTACGGTTGCGGCTTTAAATATGGCAGGTGCCTGACGTGCATGGCCATTGGCGGCGCCGTCGGAGGCCTTGTTGCGGCCGTGGGCCACGTTACGGCCTATACCATCGGCATGACGAATGTCCTTATGGTCATTGGCTTTGCTACGGGCGGCATCTCGAACCTGCTGTGGTGCTGCGCTGCCGGCGGTGTGGCATTTGCGGTGTCTGCGGCGCTGAGCTACTGCTTTGGCGTGGTGCCGGCGAAGGGACAGACGACGGGGGACGGAGCCGATTCACCCGAAACCTCGAAGAGCGTGGCCGAAGTAAGCGCGTAAACCTGTGCGACACAAGGACGATTCCTTTGCCATATTCCAAGGCCGTGGCCCGTGTGGGTTGCGGCCTTTTTTGTATCTGGGGGACAAAGTGGCTACACTACAATCCGTTTGAGCAATAGATATATAGGTAGTACCGTGGGGGCGGATGTAGATGGTCGAGTGGATTGTTAAGCGTGCGCAGGGCGACCGTGCGCGCGTGGGCACGTTGACGGGCGTGGTGTGTATTCTCGCCAATGTGGCACTATGCGCTGCGAAGGGCGTAATTGGCGTGCTGTCGGGATCGGTTTCGATTGTGGCGGATGCCATGAACAACCTGTCCGATGCCAGCTCGAATATCGTGAGCGTGCTGGGCTTTAAGCTGGCGAGCAAGCCGGCCGACCCCGAGCATCCTTACGGCCACGGTCGCTACGAGTATCTCTCGGGATTGGTCGTGGCGGCGCTCGTGCTGCTGATTGGCGTTGAGCTGGTGAAGTCCTCGGTTGAGCGCGTCATCCACCCCGAACCTGTCGAGTTCTCGCTTGCCCTGGTGGCAGTTCTAGTGCTTTCGATGGTCGTAAAACTCTGGATGGCGGCCCTCAACCAAAAGCTCGGCGATCGCATTGAGTCCGAGACGCTGCATGCGACCGCGCAAGATTCCAAGAACGATGTCCTTGCCACGGGCGCCGTGCTGGCGTGCGCAATTGTTTCGCAGGTGACGGGCATCAACCTTGACGCTTGGGTCGGCCTTGCCGTTGGCGCCTATATTGGCTGGAGCGGCTTTGAGCTTATCCAAGATACGGTGAGCCCGCTTTTGGGCCAGACGCCCGATCCTAAGCTGGTCAAGCACATTCGAGACAAGATCATGAGCTATCCCGGCGTTTTGGGCGTCCATGACCTAATGGTTCACGACTACGGCCCAGGCAGGAAGTTCGCAAGCGCTCACGCCGAGATGGCAGCCGAGGCCAGCCCGCTGGAAAGTCACGACACGCTCGATAACATCGAGCAGGCGTTCAGGAACGAAGACGGCATGATTGTCACGCTCCATTACGACCCCATCGTGACCGACGACCCCAAGGTGGCGAGCATGCGTTTACGCATTAACGCCATGGCCCAGGAGATCGATAGTCGTCTTTCGATTCACGACCTGCGCTGTGTGCCGGGCCCTACGCACACCAACGTGATCTTTGACTGCGTGCGACCCTCGGATTTGGCGATGAACGCCGAGGACCTAAAGCACGCGCTGGCACAACGGGTCGAATCCGAATATCCCAAGTCGATTGCCAAGATCACGATCGACGAAGACTACGTAGGCCATACCCACGAGTAGGGCTGCGCTGGTAAAGCTAGTTATACAGAAGGGGAGAGCATGAAGCGTCTATATCTACTTCGTCATGGCCAGACGGAATTCAACGTCAAAAAGCTCGTCCAGGGTCGCTGCGATTCTCCGCTCACCGATTTGGGTCGTCAGCAGGCACAGACAGCAGCCGCATGGCTCAAGGCCCACGGCGTCACCCCCGACAAAGTGGTCTCATCACCCTTAGGCCGAGCCATGGACACGGCAAGTCTCGTCGCATGCGAACTCCTCGGCCCGGACGCTGACGTTGAGCCTTGCGAAGGCATTATCGAGCGCTGCTACGGCACCTTTGAAGAGGGCCCGCACGACGCGCTGCCCACCGACGTCTGGGATCCAGGCGAGGACTTAATCCCATTCGGAGGAGAAGGAAGCCAGGCGCTGCAAGAGCGCATGGTAGACACCCTCACCAATATCATGGGCGCCGATGGTATCGAAACCCTTCTAGCAGTAAGCCACGGCAGTGCCAGCCGCCAATTCATCAAGGCTGCAGCCCCAGAGGGCTTCGAGCTCCCAGCAAAACTCCCCAACTGCGCCATCATGATCTTCGATTTCGATGAGGTAAAGCTACAAGCAGAAGGCGAACCGTCCCAATGCAAGTTCACCCTCCAGCAAATAGTGGACCCCCAACAAAGTTATTAGCCTGAGCGAGCAAGGTTTAGCAGACATCAACGTGGCGTTCCCAGTGTGCGGCGGAGGGGGCGGGCCTGAGACATATTAAGGTTGTCGCGAGTTCCGCACGAACAGGAGAGCACTTAATGTGCTCTCCGTCGTGAGCAGGACTGTAGAGCAGCAACCTTAATATGTCTCAGGCCCGCCCCCTCCGCCGCACACTGGGAACGTACCACGCACTTTACCTGCGTAAACAATGTGAGTGAAATATGAATCTCGATGGATACGCCCGCAGCCGTGTATACTAAACAGCTGTGTGTAACCAGGGGAGTATTCTGGCTGGACAAAATGCCTGCTTAATAGGGTTGTCAGGTAGTCCGGGCGAAATACAAGGCTGGGGAGCACGTCGTGTAAGTAGTGGTCCTCTAGGGGCGTACGCTCGGTGGCGTACGCATTGTCCCAAGACCACGCGAGAGTTGGGATCATATCTTGATCAGCATGATTCTCGGCCGCAAGATTGGCATGACCCAGGTTTGGGACGAGGACGATAACGTCGTTCCCGTCACGGTCATCCAGGCTGGCCCCTGCGCTGTCTCGCAGGTTAAAACTCAGGCAACCGACGGCTATGACGCCGTCCAGATCGGTTTCGGCGACATCAAGGCCAAGAACGTGAACAAGCCCATGGCTGGTCACTTCGCTAAGGCTGGCGTCGAGCCTGTCCGTTTCCTTCGTGAGGTCCGCGTCGAGAACGGCGAGGAGCACAAGGTCGGCGAGGTCGTTACCGTCGCTGATTTCGCTGATGTCGAGAAGGTCGACGTCATCGGTACCTCCAAGGGTAAGGGCTTCCAGGGTCGCATCAAGCGCTGGGGTCAGCGCCGCGGTCCTATGACGCATGGTTCTCACTTCCAGCGTCATCCCGGTTCTATCGGTCAGTGCGCCTATCCTGCGCGCGTCCTCAAGGGCGTCAAGATGGCCGGTCACATGGGTAACGAGCGCGTTACCGTCAAGAACCTTTCCGTTGTCCGCATCGATGCCGAGCAGAACCTCATCTTGGTCAAGGGCGCTGTCCCGGGTGCCAAGAATGGTCTCGTCGCCATCCGTATGGCCTAAGGGCCCAGCCCATTTAGCCCAGCGTCATACCAAGGAGAACACTTAAATGGCAAAGTTTGAAGTAAAGAACAGCGAGGGCAAGAAGGTCGCCGAGGCCGAGCTCGCCGCTGAGGTGTACGGCATCGAGCCGAACATCCACGTTATGCACCACATCGTCAAGTGCCAGATGGCCTCTTGGCGTCAGGGCACCCAGTCTGCTAAGGGTCGCTCTGAGGTTTCCGGTGGCGGCAAGAAGCCTTGGCGTCAGAAGGGCACCGGCCGTGCCCGCCAGGGTTCCATCCGTGCTGCCCAGTGGCGTCACGGTGGCGTTGTCTTCGCCCCCAAGCCCCGTTCCTACGCTAAGCGTATGAACAACAAGGAGGTCAAGCTGGCTATGCGCTCCGCGCTGTCCGCCAAGCTGGCCGATGGCGAGCTCGTGCTCGTCGACGACTACGGCTTCGAGAAGCCTTCCACCAAGGCTGCCGTCGCCATGCTCAAGGCTCTCGGTCTTGAGGGCAAGCGTCTGACCATCATCGTTCGCGATGAGGACGTCAACGCCTACCTGTCGTTCCGCAACATTCCCAAGACGTTCATCATCACCGCTGACGAGGCCAACACCTACGATCTCGTCAACAACAACGCTGTGCTGATGCCCGCCGACATCGCCGCTCACTTCGGGGAGGTGCTTGCATAAATGACCGCCCACGAGATCATCATCCGTCCGATCGTGTCCGAGCGTTCCTTCTCCGGCATGGAGCTGAACAAGTACACGTTCGAGGTCGCCAAGGATGCTAACAAGTATCAGATCAAGGACGCTGTCGAGGAGATCTTCGGCGTCAAGGTCGTTCGCGTGAACACCCTGACGGTCAAGCCCAAGACCAAGCGCGTGCGCTATGTCGCCGGCAAGACCCGTTCTTGGAAGAAGGCCATCGTCACGCTGGCCGAGGGCGACACCATCGAGGTCTTTGGCAACCAGGCCTAAGACTCGCTGCTGTTGAGTGAGCTCATGCCTCCCAAATAGGGGAGGCGAGAGCTCAAGGTTTTGGGCGTATAAAATGGACACGCCCGGAACCGTGTATACGTCCGGTGTCATCGCACCCGAGGCAGAACCTCGAATCCCTGTCTGCGATGGCTAACGGATTCCTATTGAAAGGGATTGTAATGGCTGTAAAGCACCTTAAGCCGACCTCCGCTGGTAGGCGTTGGCAGACGATCTCCGACTTCTCCGAGATCACCTGCACCAAGCCCGAGAAGTCTCTTCTCGAGCCCCTGCCCAAGAAGGCCGGTCGTAACAACAACGGCCGCATCACCACCCGCCACCAGGGCGGCGGCGTGAAGCGTCGTTACCGCGTGATCGACTTCAAGCGCAACAAGGACGGCGTGCCCGCCAAGGTTGCCACGATCGAGTACGATCCGAACCGTTCCGCTCGCATCGCTCTGCTGCACTACGCTGACGGTGAGAAGCGCTACATCCTGGCCCCCAAGGGCCTCGAGGTCGGTCAGACCATCATGTCCGGTTCTGACGCCGACATCAAGCCGGGCAACGCTCTGCCCCTCGCCGACATTCCCGTCGGTACGCTCATCCACGCCGTCGAGTTCCAGCCGGGCAAGGGCGCTGCTATCGCCCGTTCCGCCGGTAACTCCTGCCAGCTGATGGGTAAGGAGGGCAAGTACGCTATCGTCCGTATGCCTTCCTCCGAGATGCGCCGCATCCTCGTTACCTGCCGCGCCACCGTCGGTGAGGTCGGCAACGCCGATCACTCCAACATCGTCATCGGCAAGGCCGGCCGTAAGCGTCACATGAACGTGCGCCCGACCGTCCGCGGTACCGTCATGAACCCTGTCGACCACCCGCACGGCGGTGGCGAGGGCAAGAACCACACCTCTGGTCGTCCCTCTGTTACCCCCTGGGGTAAGCCGACGAAGGGCCTTCGTACGCGCAAGAAGAAGAAGGTCTCGAACCAGCACATCATTCGTCGCCGTAAGAAGTAATTTCGGATACCGAGTTTTAGGAGAAAGCACTTATGAGCAGAAGTCTCAAAAAGGGCCCGTTCGTGGAGACTCGCCTTCTCTCGCGTATCACCGCGATGAACGAGGCTGGCAAGAAGGACGTCGTGAAGACTTGGTCCCGCGCGTCCACCATCTTCCCCGAGATGGTTGGTCACACCATCGCCGTCCACGACGGCCGCAAGCATGTGCCCGTGTATGTTACCGAGTCCATGGTTGGTCACAAGCTCGGCGAGTTCGCGCCGACTCGTACGTTCCGTGGCCACAAGGCCAAATAGGGGGTTAACCGTAAATGGCAACTAAGTCTATTGAAACTGAGGCCACCGAGGTTCGCGCCGTCGCTAAGTACGTGCGTGTTTCCCCCAGCAAGGCCCGCCTGGTGGTCGATCTGATCCGCCGCAAGCCTGTCGCTCAGGCCTTCGACATCCTCCACTTCTGCGACCGCGCCGTCGCCGTGGATGTCGAGAAGGTTCTCCGTTCCGCCGTTGCGAACGCCGAGAACAACAACGGTCTGCGTGCCGACAACCTGGTTGTCGCCGCTGCCTATGTTGACGAGGGTCCGACGCTTAAGCGCATCCGTCCCCGCGCCAAGGGTTCCGCTTCTCGTATTCTGAAGCGTACTTCCCACATCACCGTCGTCGTTGCTCCTCGAAAGGAGGCGTAAAGCTGTATGGGTCAGAAAGTCTACCCCACCGGCTTCCGTCTTGGCATCACCGAGAACTGGCGCTCCCGCTGGTTCGCAGAGAAGGATTACGCTAAGACCCTCGGTAACGATCTCGAGATCCGCAAGTACCTCGAGAAGCGTCTTTCCCGCGCAGCTGTCTCCCGCGTCGAGATCGAGCGCGCTGGCGACAAGGTGAAGGTCATCATCCTCACCGCTCGCCCCGGCGTTGTCATCGGTAAGAAGGGTGCCGAGATCGATACCCTCCGCACCGAGCTCGAGAAGGTCGCTGGCGTCTCCAAGGGCCAGCTCTCCGTCGACGTTGTCGAGATCAAGCGCCCCGAGCTCGACGCCAACCTCGTTGCTCAGTCTATCGCCGAGCAGCTCGAGGGCCGCGTTGCCTTCCGTCGCGCTATGCGCAAGGCTGTCCAGTCCGCCCGCAAGGCCGGCGCTAAGGGCATCCGTATCCAGTGCTCCGGTCGTCTCGGCGGCGCCGAGATGGGCCGTCGTGAGTGGTACCGCGAGGGTCGCGTGCCTCTGCACACCCTCCGTGCCAAGATCGACTACGGCACGGCTGTCGCCAGCACCACCATGGGCGCTTGCGGCGTGAAGGTCTGGATCTACCTGGGCGAGAAGCTCCCGGGCCAGCCTGTTCCCAACCCTGCACTCGAGGGCTCTTCCCGTCCTCGTCGTCGTAACTCCGAGAGGAGGGGTCAGTAGTGCTTGCCCCTAAGCGTATTCTTCACCGCAAGGTGCAGCGTGGCTCCATGAAGGGCCAGGCCAAGGGTAATACCGAGCTGCATTTCGGCGAGTTTGGTATCCAGGCTCTCGAGGCCCATTGGATTACCAACCGTCAGATCGAGGCCGCTCGTATTGCCATGACCCGCTACATGAAGCGTGGAGGTCGTGTCTACATCACGATCTTCCCCGATAAGCCCATCACCAAGAAGCCTGCCGAGACTCGCATGGGTTCTGGTAAGGGTAACCCCGAGGAGTGGGTGGCCGTCGTCAAGCCCGGCCGCATCATGTTCGAGGTCAAGGGCGTGCCCGAGGAGGTCGCTCGCGAGGCTCTGCGTCTTGCACAGCACAAGCTTCCCATCAAGACCAAGATTGTTGCTGCCAAGAACGCTGAGCAGCGCATCGAGAAGGAGATGGCTGAGGAGGCCGCTCTCGAGGCCAAGTGGGCTGCTGAGGACGCCGCCGCCGCCAAGGAGGAGAACTAATGAAGCCCGCAGAGATTCGTGAGCTCTCGGACGCTCAGCTCGTTGAGAAGCTGAAGGAAATGCGCGCCGAGCTCTTTAACCTTCGTTTCCAGATGGCCACCAGCCAGCTGGACAACACCGCTCGCGTCAACACCGTGAAGAAGGACATCGCTCGCGTCCTCACGGAGCAGCGCGCCCGCGAGATCGCAGCGGAGAAGTCCGCTGTCGCCGAGTAGGACCTAAGGAGAGAACATGACTGATTCGCGTAACTCGCGTAAGGTCCGTACGGGTGTCGTTACCTCCGTCTCCGGTGCCAAGACCATTGTTGTCACCATCACCGAGCGCAAGCGTCACCCCAAGTACGGCAAGATGATGACTAGCTCCAAGAAGCTGCACGCTCACGACGAGGAGTGCACGGCTGGCGTGGGCGATACCGTCCGCGTTATGGAGACCCGTCCTATGTCCAAGATGAAGCGTTGGCGCCTCATCGAGGTCGTCGAGCGCGCTAAATAAGCAGTCGCTCTTACGACTTGTACGTTTCCGAAGATGTGCGTATGCCTGGCTTGCATACCACGGGCCGTATAAAGGCTGCGCACCTCTCTTCGGTTCTTAGTTCGGAGGAACATCTACCATGATTCAGATGCAAACCATGCTGAACGTCGCCGACAACTCCGGCGCTCGCAAGATTCGCTGCATCAAGGTGCTTGGCGGTTCCAAGCGTCGTTATGCAGGCATCGGCGATGTGTTCATCGGTGCTGTCCAGGAGGCTACCCCTGGCGCCAACGTCAAGAAGAAGGACGTTGTCCGTTGCGTCGTCGTTCGCACCGTTAAGGAGATCCGCCGCAAGGATGGCTCCTACATTCGCTTTGATGAGAACGCCTGCGTTGTCATCAACAACGATGGTTCGCCCGTCGGCACCCGTATCTTCGGGCCCGTCGCTCGCGAGCTTCGTGACAAGAAGTACATGAAGATCGTCTCGCTCGCTCCCGAGACCCTGTAGTTAGGGGAGATATATGTATATCAAGAAGGGCGATAAGGTCCAGGTTCTCTCTGGTAAGGATCGCGGCAAGCAGGGCGTTGTCCTGCGTGCTCTCCCCGCCGAGAACAAGGTCGTTGTCGAGGGCGTTTCGGTCGTCAAGAAGGCCGTCAAGCCCAACGCTGCCAACCAGCAGGGCGGCATCGTTTCGCAGGAGGCTCCCATCGACGCCTCCAACGTCAATCTCGTTTGCCCCGAGTGCGGTAAGGTTACCCGCGTTGGTCACGAGAAGGACGGCAAGAACAAGCTGCGCGTCTGCAAGAAGTGCGGCCACAAGTTCTAAGCTGCCCGCAACATCAAGTTGCTAGCAAAGGCCCGGATGCCATGGCACCCGGGCCTTTTTCTATCCCTACTCATTGGGGACAGACTTAAATGAGGGGACATACTCATTGGGGATAGACTTAAATGAGTGCCGTTGAAACGCTGGTAGCTGAGGACGTTCCCTTTGTGCCGGCAGTTAGGGAAGTCCCTATATGCCGGCAGTTTGGGACAGTCCTTTGATGGCTGCGCCCCCCAGAGGGGTGGAGTAATACAGCCTACTCTGTCTTTTATGGCTATGGTGTTCCGTTCCTTTATGTTTCACAAGGATTGTCGCATGCGCATTATCGCGCATAGCCGCGCAAATATCTGCCAACTATGGCTAAATAATGACCGATAAGCAAATAGACACGCAAACACGAGCAAATACGCGCGCGATTGTGCGAATATAGGGTTGTTTGAAATGAAGGACTTCCGATGACTTAGGAGGCACATCATGGCAGATTCCAAACAGGCTCCACTCGACGCCGAAGCAGCCGCTAAGGTGGCATTTGCCTCGGTCCAGGACAAGCCATTCCCCAACGATATTTTTACTGCCCCCGAGCTCCGCTGGGCAGTGATCGGTTGCGGTGTTATCGCCAACCAGATGGCCCAGTCTCTCGCTCTTGCCGGCCGCAAGCTTGCGGGCGTTGCCAACCGCACACTGTCCAAGGCTCAGGCTTTTGCAGAGCAGTATGGCATTGAGAAGGTCTATGAAACGGTCGAGGACCTCTACACCGATCAGAACATCGACGCCGTCTACATCACCACCCCGCACAACACTCATATCACCTATCTGCGCGCTGCGCTGGCAGCTGGTAAGCACGTGCTCTGCGAGAAGGCCATTACCCTCAATTCCGCTGAACTCGATGAGGCCCGTGCCATTGCCGCCGAGCACAACGTGGTCCTTATGGACGCCACCACGGTGCTCCACATGCCTTTGTATCAGGAGCTGCGTCGTCGCATGGATGCCGGTGAGTTCGGCCGCATGAATCTCGCTCAGCTCAACTTTGGCAGCTACAAGGAGTACGGCGATCTGACCAATCGCTTCTACAACCGCAACCTTGCTGGCGGTGCCATGCTCGATATTGGCGTGTATGCCCTGTCCGTCATGCGTCTCTTTATGGCCAGCCAGCCCGCCGAGGTCGTGTCTCTAGGCAACACCTGTGAGACCGGTGTTGACGTTGCGGGCGGCATCGTCTGCCGTAATGCCGAACAGCAGCTGGGCGTGGTGAGCCTCACGCTCCACTCCAAGCAGCCCAAGCGCTCGGTCATTAGCTTCGACAAGTGTTATATCGAGGTCAACGAATATCCGCGTGCCGATCACGCGACCATCGTGTGGACTGCGGACGGCCACCGCGAGGAGGTCTACGCAGGCACCGAGGCTTACGCCCTGTGTTATGAGATGGCCGATCTTGAGAAGGCCGTTGCCGGCGACGACTCCAAGCGCGAGCTGCTGGATTATGCTTCTGATGTTATGGAGCTTATGACCAAGCTTCGCGCCGACTGGGGAGTCGTGTACCCCGAGGAGGAGTAAGCGATGCTTGCGGAAGATAGGCTCAACGCAATCGTGTCGATGGTGCAGCAGACGGGCTCGGTTACCGTACCGGAGCTTGCTGAGGCCCTGGGCGTGACGGCGTCTACCATTCGGCGCGACCTGCAGACGCTCGACCGAGTGCATCGCATCGCCAAGGTCCACGGTGGGGCGACGAGTCTTGAGCGCGCGCACGTGACGCGCGACCTAACGCTTAATGAGCGCAGCGACCTCCATAACGATGACAAGGAGCGTATCTGCGCCCGTGCGGCGGCGCTTGTGGAGCCTGAGAGCTTTGTATACATCGACTCGGGCTCGACGACGCTCAGGCTCATCGAGCATCTTCCCCACCTTGAAGATGTCACCTACGTGACCGATTCCGTGCCCCATGCTCAGCGCCTTGCTTTGCGGGGTATGCGTACCGTGGTGCTGGGCGGCGAGCTCAAACTCGAGACCGAGGCGCTCGTTGGCCCCGATGCCTTGGCAATCTTAGATCGCTACAACTTCAACTGTGGCTTTTGGGGCTCTAATGGCATCGCCGCCGAGCAGGGCTTCACGGCGCCCGATATCGAGGAGGCCCAAGTAAAGCGCATCTCGATGCGTCATACGGCCAAACGCTTCGTAATCTCGGACGCCAGCAAATTTGGCATGGTGGCGCCCGTCAAGTTCGCGGACTTCCGCGACGCAACGATTATTACCGCAGGCGAGGTCCCAGCCAAGTACCGGTCAATGGACAACGTCATCACGGTCTAACAGCAAGGGACGGGCTAAGGCCAAAACCACCGCGAAGGGGCAGGAACCTTTGTGGTGGTTTTGACGTTTGTCCAGATAAAACCTGCCAAAATAAATCTGTCCCTTTTTGGCAGGTTTTAGGGCTCCCAGGGGCAGGGAGCTTCGATGTGGATGTGCTCGCCGGTTACGGGATGCGTAAAGGACACGCTGTGGGCATGGAGCATGAGGCCGCAGGGGCGCGGCGTTCCGTACAGGTCGTCGCCAACCAGGGGATGATGCTCGCTCGCCAGATGTACACGGATTTGGTGCTTGCGGCCGGTGAGCAACTCGACATCGATATACGAACGCGCGGGAAGGCCTCGGCGGCTCTTAAGGCGCTTGAGCACCTTCACGCGCGTCTGAGACGGCTTGCCGCTGGCGCCAACGCGCATCTTGCGGCTATCGTGGCGGTCGCGGGCGATGGGCTTGTCGATGAGCTTTTCGTTCCAGTCGATCTTGCCCTCGGCGAGCGCCAGGTAGTGCTTTTCGAACGCGTGGTCGATGATCATCTGGTCAAAGGCGGGCTGCGTCTGCTTGTCGAGCGAGAACAGCACCACGCCGGTGGTGTTGCGGTCCAGGCGATTGAGCGGCTGCATGTCGGTCGCGGCAAAGCCGTCGCCCATCGCCAGCAGCAGGTCGCTGGCGTAGTCGGTGAGCGTGCGCTCGCCGGTGCCGTCGCCGTGGACGATCATGCCGGCGGGCTTGTCGATGGCCATGAGCCAGGCGTCGCAATAGAGGACTTGAGGTTCTTCGTTCACGTGTAAGCCTTTCGGTTAGCTAATTCCCACAAACATGCAGCCCGAGGTGGCGCCGCGCAGGCGGGCGGCCGGCTTGCGGCCGGCTTGAGCCGCCTCGACAGCGCGACGGACGCGAGCGACGGCACGGCCAATCTCATCGGCCTCGAGCAAGGTTCCGTCGACCATAAGACGGCGCACGCCGGCATCGAGCAGCTGCGGAACTTGCGGCGTGAGATCGATGGGGTAGGCGTCGTACAAGCGTGAGCGGCCGTGGATGTCGGTACGCACCGGCATGACCTTTCCGTCGATATTCTTGAGCGAGAGCTTGCGGGCACGCAGGCGGCAGTTGGCGCAATCGTGGATGCAGCCGTTGGCAACCTGCAGAATGCAATGCTCGCTTGTCATGACGCGCGGGCGGCCAAAGACGGTGATGCCCAGAGCCGCGGGCGCGGCGGCGCCGAGCGAGACAATCTCGTCGAGCGTGATCTCGGGCGAGAGCCAAAACGCGCCGGCTCCGCGTTCGGCGAGTGCCTCCATGCAGGGCGCATTGTGCACGGGCAGGCAGGATCGAATCTCGGCCGTGGCGCCAACCTGGGCGGCCAGGGCAAGCTCAGAGATGTTGCCAATAGCGACCGTGGCGCCGGCAACAACCCATGGGTCAACGCGGACGTGGTCAACGGCGCGGCAGACCTCATCGAGCACGGGTACGATGCCCTGCTCAAACGTATCGGCGGGGGAGAGCTTGGCCGCATCGAGCGCGTCGGTGGTCATGTAGATGCGCGTTGCGCCCTCCGCCCGCGCTGCCTCGGCGGCCTCGAGCGAGGTGACGGTGGCGCAGATCTGCGGCTCGTCGCGGTAGTGCTCGGGCGCGGGGCGGGAATCACTGGTGACAATCGCCGGCAGCTCGAGCGTTTTCGCGCGCTCCGCGTACGGCGCCAGAATGGCCTCTTCCAGCGCCTTGCAAGCGGCGGCGCGCACCTTATGTACGGCGGAGAAACCCATGCCACAGCCCTCGTCGAGCGCCACCTCAAAGCTCGCAGCCTCAAAAGGAGAGGAACCCATGCGGCCGACGTGCTCAACCAGATCGGACGCCTCGACCGCACGGGTCTTGGCGGCTTCGACGGTAAAGGCCGTGGCCGTGGCCGTAAGCGAAGGGTCGTCGCAGCAGGCGAGCGTAACGGTAAACGGCTCGCCTAGACGCGCCACGACGGACACATCAACAGCTCGGCGGCGCAGCACATCGCGCTTGAGCGCGGAGCCGGCGGCGTCGATGGCACGCTGGCTGCGAATCACGCGGACGCGGCAGCCCTCGGGCATGCTGCGGGGTACGCGACATTCGATGATATTGCCCGCGGCGGCATCATCGGTAGCGATAGTGGTTAGGAACTGGTCAAACTCGTTATCGTGGCGAAGCTCCAGCAGGTCGCCCTTGCCCACGGGCTCAAACAACTCAATGCGGGCGATGGCGGCGCGGCGACGGCGGTCGTCGGGCTTGAGCCCGCGCACATCGCGGTTGGTCAGGCGGCTGCCGAGCACCGTGCCCACGATCTGGCCGCGGTTGTTGGAGCGCTCGTAACTCATCATCTCGTCACCCGAGGTGCCGTCTTGGTAGGCGTGCGTAAAGTCACGGTTAAAGCAGCGCTTGAGCTGGCGCTGACGGGCGGCTACCTCGTCCTTATCTACGGCGACCCCGGCCAGCATGTCATCAATCTGGTGACGATACACATCGACGATGGAATACACGTAATCGGGGGCCTTCATGCGGCCCTCGAGCTTGAGCGACGCGGCGCCGGCGTCATACAGACGGCGAACAAGCTGCGACGTGTTGGTGTCGCGCGGGCACAGCGCGCGCTCGCGACCGGCAGGGGAGAGCGAGCGGCCGTTCTCGTCGATCAGCTCGTAGGGCAGGCGGCAGGGCTGGGCGCACATGCCGCGGTTGGCCGAGCGGCCCGCCATGGCAAAGCTCGAAAGCAGGCACAGGCCCGAGTAGCAAAAGCAGATGGCACCGTGGCTAAAGACCTCGAGGTCCACATCGGGCGCGGCGTTGTGAATGGCGGCGATCTCGTCGATGGAGAGCTCGCGCGAGAGAGTCACGCGGTCGGCGCCCTGCTCACGGCACCAAAGGGTTCCGCGGTCGTCGTGGATGTTCGCCTGGGTCGAGATATGTGTCTCGATGCCGGGCATGGTGCGCTTGACCTCAAAGAACAGGCCCCAGTCCTGGATAATGAAGGCGTCGGCGCCCAGCGTGGAGCAGCGATGGATGAGTTGCAGCGCATCGCCCATCTCGGACTGTTTGATGACGATGTTTACCGTGACGTAGACGCGCGACCCGGCTAGATGCGCGGCGCGGCAGGCTTGCTCAAAGGCCTCGTCGGTAAAGTTGGTGGCCTTGCGGCGGGCGTTGAAGCTGCCCATGCCGCAGTAGATGGCGTCTGCCCCGGCGGCGAGTGCGGCGGCAAAGGGCTCGGGCCCTCCGGCGGGCGCCAAAAGCTCGGGTCTGCGGTTGGTGGTTCGACTGGCGGTTGCGGTCATATCCTGCCTTTCAAAATGCTCAGATAATCAAAAGTATAGTGGCGCCGTTGCGGCAGGCGATGCCCGTGCTCCAAGCGGGATAAAGTCTTCAGCAGCTTGGACTGGCTGCTCCACATGAGAACCGTTCAGCGGTTCGGGGAGACCGTTGGGCGATAAAATATTCTCGCAAGCTGATAATATTCTTGCATCAAACAGAAACCTTGAGTACCATCCCAATCAAGCGCGGTGTTCAGACCGAACTGTGCCTCCCGGTGTGAACGCCGCGCTCACGCTTTCTCAACTGATCGTAAGGAGATAAACATGAGCAAGACCGTCGTGTCTTCCGATAACGCACCCGCAGCCATCGGCCCGTATTCCCCTGGTATCCAGACCGGCAACATGGTGTTCCTGTCCGGCCAGCTGGGCATCGACCCCGCAACCGGCAAGATGCCCGAGGGCGTCGAGGCCCAGGCTAAGCAGTCCCTCGCCAACGTCGAGGCCCTGCTGACCGCTGCCGGCGCTACCTTTGCCGATGTCGTCAAGACCACGGTCTACCTGGCCGACATCGCCGACTTCGCCGCCGTGAACGAGATCTACGCCTCCAAGTTCGAGGCCCCGTTCCCCGCGCGCAGCGCCTTCCAGGTTGCCGCCCTTCCGGCTGGCGGTCTGGTCGAGATCGAGGTCGTTGCCGCTCTCTAAGGCGTTGGCCACAACTAAACATGACATGCAAAAAGACCCTGCAGCGCGTGCGAGCTGCAGGGTCTTTTGCCAAGTGACGGATCGCTTGTGGAGCCGCGCTTCATGTTGCCCGTTAGCCCTCCTTGCGAACTTTTTGCAGGTAGCGGTAGACGCTGGGCTCCGAGATGCCCAGCGCGGTGGCGGCGCAGGCCACGGCGCCCTTGAGCATGAACACCCCGTTGCCGTTGAGGTGGCGAATGACGTCCACGCGGTCGCTCTGACCAAGCGACGCTACATCCAGCCCGCGCGCGCTCAGCAGCTCGGCAATGCTGCGGTCGATAAGCTCCTGTGTGGACTCCGAAAGGCTTTCGACCTCGATAGGGGCGGGCTCCGTGCGCGTCGGCGCCGCGTCGAAGCACGCCATGAGCTGCTGCGCCATGGCGTTGATGGAGCGCACGGTCGAGAGGTCGGTGTTGACGCAGAGCATACCGACGATCTCGTCATTCTTGCGGATAAAGTACGTCGCTGACTCCAACGTCTTGCCGCCGGCACCGCGCCCCTCGTAGCCCGTAATAAACGGCAGGTCGCGATACTTGGCGTCGTGCATGATCTTGAGTGCCAGATCGGTGGCGGGACCGCCGACCTTGCGGCCGCTCACGATGCCGTTGCGAATATCAACGATGGCGTGGTCGGGATCCGAGAAATCGTGCAGCACGATTTCGCTGTTCTTGCCGAGTATCTGCTCCAGAAAATCGACCATCGGCAAAAAGCGACGTACGGTCTCGTTCACGGGCAACTCCTTTGGGTGAAATCGGAAATGTTCATAACAATTTTTTCTCATGGTAACACGCTGCCCATCATCTCGTATATCCGCAGGTACATTGCGTAATGCAGACGAACGGTAGGAATTTAGCGGTAAACGGTTGACCAAAAGAAAAGTTAGATGGTATTTTGACCAGACACTTTCCTGACCTGCGGAAATGCGTTATTTCAGCTGAAGAATAGTCTGATAACAAAAAATTATTATTGAGAATGAGAATCATCTTTAATACGATATGCAATGAAGGCACAACCTCAACCCCGCACTGCGTCACAATAGAGCGTTAGATGCGAAAACAACTACTTCGAGGATTGGTGGTCAAATGACCCAGGAGACGGTTACGAACGGCACTGAAGCCCTGTTCACTCGCGAAGGCATGCCTCCCGTTAAGGAAATGATCCCGTGTGCCCTTCAGCACGTACTGGCATCGTTTGCCGGCATCATTACCCCGGCGGTCATCATGGCCGGCGTCTACGGCTTTAATAGCCAGCAGAGCACCGACATCATCCAGGTCGCGCTCATTCTTTCGGCGATCGATACGGCCCTTCAGGCCTTCGCTCCCTTCCGTCGTATCGGCGGCGGCCTGCCCATCGTCATGGGTGTTTCGTTCGCGTTCCTGCCGGCCCTGCAGGCCATGGGTGCCTCGGGTTTTAGCTTTGGCGCGCTGCTGGGCGGCGAGATTGTCGGCGGTGCCGTCGCGGTCCTCTTTGGTCTGGCCTACAGCAAGATCAAGTGGCTGTTCCCGCCCGTCGTGACCGGTACGGTCATCTTCTCCATTGGCGTCTCTCTCTATCCCACGGCCGTCAAGTACATGGCCGGCGGCATGGGCACGCCGCTGTGGGGCACCCCGCAGGCGTGGTGCGTCGCTCTTATCACCTTCGCCGTGGTCTTTGCGCTCGCCAACTTTGGCAAGGGCACGCTCAAGCTGGGATCCGTGTTCTTTGGCATGATCGTTGGTATGATCGTCTCCATTCCCTTTGGCATGATCGACTTCTCCAGCGTCGCCACCGCCCAGGTCTTCGCCCTTCCCAAGCTCATGCCCTATGCGCTCGAGTTTGATCCCGAGGTCTGCATTACCCTCGCCGTCGTGTTCCCCATGGTTGCCATCCAGGTTATCGGCGACGTCTCTGCCGCCTGCCTGGGCTCCATCGACCGTATGCCCACCGAGCGCGAGCTCTCCGGCGCTATCGTGTCCCAGGGCCTCACCTCTATGGTCGGCGGCCTGCTGGGCGGTCTTCCCACCAGCGCCCTTGGCCAGAACGTGGGCATCATCTGCTCCAACAAGGTCGTCAACAAGTGGGTCTTTGTGATCATCGCGGCCGTCTTTGCCATCGCCGGCCTGTTCCCGCAGCTCTCTGCCGTCCTTTCCGCTATCCCGCAGCCCGTCATCGGCGGCGCGACCGTCGGCGTCTTTGGCACCATCACCATGAACGGCGTGCGCATGTTCACCCGCGAGGGCCTCACGCAGCGCACTACCACCATCGTCGGTACCTCCGTCGTCTTTGGCCTGGGTATCTGGATGGCCAGCGGTTGCCTTGCCGGCGAGGGTATGCCCACCTGGGTGCCCACCGTCATCGGCTCCAATGCCGTAACCCCCACCGCCATCATGGCCATTGTCCTTAACCTGATTCTTCCGCAGACGCCGGTCGTGGCTCAGCACATCGATGCTGCCAAGGACGCTGCCGTGGATCTGGTCTTGCCCGAGAGCAAGAAGTAACCAATTCGGTGCTATTCGTCGGCGGGCGCATCGCCTCGTCCGCCGACGTCATGCGGCGCCAAGCCGCACTTCAAAGGGTTTGTCCCTTTGGTGAAGCGTTGACGGGAGAGGGCCCGTTTCCGGTGTAGGCCGGCGCTTCGCACTCCGCCATGTCAGAGGTGTCAAACCCCGCCCCTGATGTTGAAGGGAGCATTTATGCTTCTGGTCGCTAACGGTTCCGTCTTTACCCGCAATGCTCAGGCCCCGTTCATTCCAAACGGTGCGGTCGCCATTGACGGAGATACGATCGTCGAAGTAGGTCCCGAGTGCGAGCTCAAGGCCAAGTACCCGGATGCCGAGTACGTCGATGCCCAGGGCAACCTCATCATGCCCGGACTCATCAACTGCCACACCCACATCTACTCGGGTCTGGCCCGCGGCCTTGCCATTAAGGGCTGCAACCCCACCAACTTCCTGGAGAATCTTGAGCAGCAGTGGTGGAAGATCGACGACAATCTGACGCTCGACGGCACCAAGGCAAGCGCCTATGCCACGATTCTGGACTCTATTCGCGATGGTGTCACCACGATCTTCGACCACCACGCGAGCTTCTGCGAGATCCCGGGAAGCCTCTTTACCATTAAGGATGCAGCTCAGGAGCTGGGCATGCGTTCGTGCCTGTGCTACGAGGTTTCCGATCGCCGTGGCCAGGAAAAATGCGACCAGGCCATTGCCGAGAACGCCGAATTTGCCCAGTGGGCCGCCAAGGAGCGTCGCGATAACGACAACCACATGATCGCCGCCATGTTTGGCGGGCATGCCACCTTTACGCTGTCGGACGAGACCATGGACAAGATGGCCGAGGCCAACAACGGCCTGACCGGCTTCCACATCCATGTGTGCGAGGGCATGAATGACGTGTGGGACTCCCGCCTCAACCGCGGTGGCATCAGCCCCGTCGAGCGCGTGCTGCAGCACAACCTGCTTGGTCCCGACACCATGCTGGGCCACTGCATCCACGTGACGCCTGCCGAGATGGATATCGTCAAGGAGTCCGGCACCTGGCTGGTCAACAACCCCGAATCCAATATGGGCAACGCCGTGGGCTGCGCCCCCGTGCTCGAGTTCTTCCGCCGCGGCATCCCCGTGTGCATGGGTACCGACGCCTACACCCACGATATGCTCGAGAGCCTTAAGGTCTTCCTGATCATTCAGCGCCACAACGCTGCCATGCCCAACGTGGGCTGGTGCGAGGCCATGACGATGCTGTTCGAGAACAACGCCAAGATGGCGAGCAAGTACTTCGATCGCAAGCTTGGTGTGCTCGAGGCCGGCGCTGCCGCCGACGTTATCGTTATGGACTACAAGCCCTTTACGCCGCTGAGCGAGGAGAACATCGACGGCCACATGCTCTTTGGCATGATGGGCAAAAACTGCCGCACCACCATCATCAACGGCCGCGTCCTGTACAAGGATCGCGAGTTCGTTGGGATTGATGAGGACAAGATCAACGCGTGGACCATGGCTGAGTCCAAGAAGCTCTGGAGCACGCTCAACGATTGCACCTACTAATTCACAAGTAGATTCACGCGCGTCGGGTGTTTCGCCGCATTCGACGCGCGTATAGGCGACCTCCGCGGGGTCGCCGGCGCTGTGCTAGCGCTACACCGTATTTGCGCCCGCCGCGCGGTCTCGCCGGGCGTTACAGAGAGGAGCTCACTATGAGCGACATCATGAGGCCGATCCCGTTTTCGCAGCTGATGAACTGGATCATCGAGGAGCACAAGACTCAGGGCGCCGTCTTTGGCGTGCGCAAGATGGTCACGACCAACCAGGAGGGCGCGCTTCCCATTTTTGACGAGCGCATCGAGACTCCGTTTGGCCCGGCCGCCGGTCCCAACACGCAGCTTGCCCAGAACATCGTGGCCTCTTATGTGGCCGGTTCCCGCTTCTTTGAGCTTAAGACCGTTCAGGTTATGGACGGCGAGGAGCTCTCCAAGTGTGTGAACAAGCCCTGCATCGTGGCGCAGGACGAGTGCTACAACTGCGAGTGGTCGACCGAGCTCGAGGTTCCGCAGGCCTTTGCCGAGTACGTGAAGGCATGGTTTGCCTGCCACCTGATCGCTCGCGAGTACGGCCTGGGCAGCCCGGACGGCTTTGTCTTCAACATGTCCGTGGGTTATGACCTGGAGGGCATCAAGAGCCCCAAGGTCGACGCCTACATCGAGGGCATGAAGGACGCCAGCGGCTCCGACGTCTGGAACGAGTGCCGCGCATGGGCGCTCGCCAACCTGGGCAAGTTTGAGCATGTCGACGCCGCGTTCGTCGAGTCCATCCCGGCACGCGTCTCCAACTCCATCACCGAGTCTACCCTGCACGGCTGCCCGCCGGCCGAGATCGAGCGCATCGCGACCTATCTGATCACCGAGAAGGGCCTCAACACCTACATCAAGTGCAACCCCACACTGCTGGGCTATGAGTTTGCCCGTCAGCGTCTGAACGAGCTGGGCTTTGACTACATCGTCTTCGATGACACGCACTTCCGCGAGGACCTGCAGTGGGCCGATGCCGTGCCTATGTTCGAGCGCCTGATCGCCCTGTGCGCCGAGCGCGGCCTGGAGTTTGGCGTCAAGCTGACCAACACGTTCCCCGTCGACGTGACGAGGAACGAGCTGCCCTCTACCGAGATGTACATGTCCGGCCGTTCGCTGTTCTCGCTGACCATCGAGGCTGCCCGCCGCATTACCGAGCAGTTTGACGGCAAGCTGCGCATCAGCTACTCCGGCGGTGCCACGGTCTACAACATCCGCGCCCTGTACGATGCCGGCATTTGGCCCGTCACCCTGGCGACCGACGTGCTCAAGCCCGGTGGCTACGAGCGCTTTAGTCAGATGGCCGGCGAATTTGGCGATCTGGACGGCAAGCCGTTCGCGGGCGTCTCTCTCGAGGCTGTGACTGCGATCCAGGCTGACTCGCTCACCAACCCGCTCTACAAGAAGCCGCTGCGTCCGCTGCCCGACCGCAAGGTCGCCGGCAAGAGCCCGCTTTCCGACTGCTTTACCACGCCGTGCCGCACGAGCTGCCCCATCCAGCAGGATATTCCCGCCTACCTGGCGGCTGTTGACGAGGGCCGCTACGAGGACGCACTCAACATCATCATCGAGCGCAACGCCCTGCCGTTCATTACCGGCACCATCTGCCCGCATCCCTGCGGCCGTGCCTGCGAGCGTGCATTTTACGAGCCCGAGGGCGCCCAGATTCGCGCCAGCAAGCTCAAGGCCGCCCGCGAGGCCATGACCGCCGTGCTGCCCAAGCTGCGCGCCCAGGCCATCGCCAACGACGGCGAGCGCAACGTCGCCGTTATCGGCGGCGGCCCGGCCGGCCTGGCGACGGCATTCTTCCTGACGCGCGCCGGCGTGCCCGTCACCATCTTCGAGGCCCGCGACTCGCTCGGCGGCGTGGTCCGTCACGTGATCCCCGAGTTCCGTATCGCCAGCGACGATATCTCCCACGATGCCGAGCTCTGCCTGGCCTTTGGCGCCAAGGTGCAGCTCAACGCCCGCGTGGAGTCCATCGACGAGCTCAAGGCCCAGGGCTTTACTGACGTGGTCGTGGCTACCGGTGCCTGGATGCCCGGCTCTGCAGGTTTGCGCGAGGGCGCCGAGCTCGACGTGCTTGAGTTCCTCGAGGCCGCCAAGAAGGGCGAGAAGCTCGAGCTGGGCGAGGACGTCGTGGTCATTGGCGCCGGCAACACCGCCATGGACGCGGCTCGCGTGGCCAAGCGCCTGGCTGGCGTGAAGAACGTGCGCCTGGTGTATCGTCGCACCAAGAAGCAGATGCCCGCCGACGAGGAAGAGCTCGATCTTGCTCTTGCCGACGGCGTTGAGTTCTGCGAGCTGCTGGCGCCCAAGGCACTCAACGGCTCCGTGCTGACCTGCGACGTCATGGAGCTCGGCGAGCCGGATACAAGCGGCCGTCGCAGCCCCGTCGCCACGGGCGAGACCGTCGAGCTTTCCGCCACCACGGTGATCTGCGCCGTGGGCGAGGGCATCGATGCCAGCCTGTACGATGCCACGGGCGTCGAGCACGACCGTCGCGGCCGTCTTGCCGCCACCTCCACCGGCGTCGAGGGCGTTTGGGCTGCCGGCGACTGCCGTCGCGGTCCTGCCACCGTGGTCGAGGCTATCGCCGATGCCGCCGAGGTCGCCCGTGCCATCGCCGGTGTGGACTTTAACAAGTACGCCGACCAGAATGCTCAGGCCGATCGCGAGGACGCCTGCTACGAGCGCAAGGGGTCGCTGTGCCGCGACAAGCGCAACTGCACCAAGACCCGCTGCCTGGGCTGCGGCTCGGTGTGCGAGGTCTGCTGCGACGTGTGCCCCAACCGCGCCAACGTTGCCATTAAGGTGCCGGGCCTGGCCAAGCATCAGGTGGTACATGTCGACGGCATGTGCAACGAGTGCGGCAACTGCGCCGTGTTCTGCCCCTACCAGGAGGGTCGTCCCTACAAGGACAAGCTCACCCTGTTCTGGAGCGAGGAGGACATGGAGAACTCCGAGAACGAGGGCTTCCTGGCCGTGGACGAGGATCACTTTATGGTCCGCGTCGCCGGCACGGTCCGCACCGTCTCGGTCGATGCCGTCAACACCGGTCTTCCCGAGGCCGTCCGCCTGACCATCAGGGCTGTGCGCGACAACTATTCGTACCTTCTTAAGAAATAGGCGAGTCTCTTATGGCCAAATCCATTCAACATAACGTGGCCTACGTTGCCTGCGGAAGCGGCTGTGCTTCCGCAGGCGGCGACGCCCGCTGCAGCGAAGGCTGCATTGGCTGTGGTGCCTGTGTCGCGGCCTGCCCCCACGGTGCCATTGCGCTGGTCGATGGCATCGCCCGCGTGGATCGCTCCAAGTGCACGGGCTGTGGCCTGTGCGGCATGGCGTGCCCGCAGCGCGTGATTGCCTTCGTTCCCGGCTACCAGAACATTCTGGTGCGCTGCAACAACACCGATAAGGGCGCCATCGCTCGCAAGATCTGCGACACGAGCTGCATCGGTTGCGGCATGTGCGCTAAAAAGTGCCCTGCCGGCGCTATCCGCATCGAGGACAACTGCGCCCATATCGACGGCGTGGACTGCCTGTCGTGCGGCATGTGCGCCGTCGTCTGCCCGCATGGCGCCATCCACGACCGCACCGGCATCGCCGCCGGCGTGTAGAAGGGAATCACCATGGCACAGGAATTCACTTTTACCGTTAACGGCGTCGAGCGCACGACGACGGAGAATAAACCGCTGCTGCGCTACCTGCGCGACGACCTGCATATCCATTCCGCCAAGGATGGCTGCTCCGAAGGCGCTTGCGGCACCTGCACCATCCATGTGGACGGTGCGGCCGTCAAGGCGTGCGTACTGACCACCGCTCTTGCCGCCGGTCGCAACATCGTGACCGTCGAGGGCCTGCCCGAGGACGTGCGCGAGGCCTTTGTGTACGCCTTTGGTGCCGTGGGCGCCGTGCAGTGCGGTTTTTGCATCCCCGGCATGGTCATGGCGGGCGCGGCGCTCATCGCCGAGGACCCCGAGCCCACCGAGGAGCAGATCAAGTACGCCATTCGCGGTAACGTCTGCCGCTGCACCGGCTACAAGAAGATCATCGAGGGCATTTCGCTGGCAGCTGCGGTGCTCCGCGGCGAAAAGCAGATCGACGAGGACCTGGAGCGCGGCGACGACTACGGTGTGGGCAAGCGCGCCTTCCGCATCGACGTGCGCAAGAAGGTGCTCGGCGAGGGCAAGTATCCCGACGACATCGACGAGCTCGATCAGCCGGGCCTGACCTATGCTAGCGCCGTGCGCTCCAAGTATCCGCGCGCCCGCGTGCTCTCCATTGATACCTCCAAGGCCGAGGCCCTGCCCGGTGTGGTGGGCATCCTGCGCGCCGAGGACGTGCCGGTCAACCAGGTCGGCCACCTTATCCAGGACTGGGATGTCATGATCGCCCAGGGCGATATCACCCGCTGCGTGGGTGACGCCATCGTGCTGGTGGTTGCCGAGGACGAGGCGACGCTCGAGAAGGCTAAGAAGCTCGTAAAGATTGATTACGAGCCGCTGGAGCCCGTGCGCAACATTGTCGAGGCTAGGGCTGCCGACGCCCCGCGCCTGCATGACAGTTTCTTTGCCTTTGGCAACACGGTGGAACTCAAGGACAACGTGTGCCAGAGCCGTCACGTGACGCGCGGCGACGCCGCCAAGGCGCTAGCGGAGAGCGCGTTCACCGTGACGCAGCGCTTTACCACGCCCTTTACCGAGCATGCCTTCTTGGAGCCCGAGTGCGCCGTCGCCTTCCCGTACAAGAACGGCGTCAAGGTGCAGTCGACCGACCAGGGTGCCTACGATACGCGCAAAGAGTGCGCCCACATGTTTGGCTGGGACAACGAGCCCGAGCGTGTGGTTGTCGAGACCATGCTTGTGGGCGGCGGTTTTGGCGGCAAGGAGGACGTTTCGATCCAGCACCTGGCCGCGCTTGCTGCCTATAAGCTCCAGCGTCCTGTGAAGTGCAAGCTCACACGTGCCGAGTCGCTCGCGTTCCATCCCAAGCGCCACGCCATGGACGGCACCTTTACGCTGGGCTGCGACGCCGAGGGCAACTTTACCGGTCTGGACTGCGAGATCAACTTTGACACCGGCGCCTACGCGTCGCTGTGCGGCCCGGTGCTCGAGCGCGCCTGCACGCATGCCGTCGGCCCCTACAAGTACCAGAACACCGACATTCGCGGTTTTGGCTACTACACCAACAACCCGCCCGCCGGCGCGTACCGCGGCTTTGGCGTTTGCCAGTCCGAGTTTGCGCTCGAGAGCCTGATCGACCTGCTGGCAGAGAAGGTCGGCCTGGATCCGTGGGAGATTCGTTACCGTAATGCCATCGAGCCGGGTGAGGTTTTGCCCAACGGCCAGATCGCCGATTGCTCCACGGCGCTGAAGGAGACGCTGCTCGAGGTCAAGGATGCCTACTATGCGCATCCCGGACACGCCGGTATCGCCTGCGCCATGAAGAACGCCGGCGTGGGCGTGGGCCTGCCCGATGCCGGCCGCTGCAAGATCCGCATCGAGAACGGCGTGGCCGTGGTCTATGCCGCCACGTCCGACATCGGCCAGGGCTGCAACACCGTCTTTTTGCAGGACGTTGCCGAGGCATGCGGCCTGCCGCTGAGCTGCATCGCCAACGGCGAGTGCTCCACCGAGAACGCTCCCGACTCCGGCACCACGTCTGGTTCGCGTCAGACGGTCGTGACCGGCGAGGCCGTGCGCGGCGCCGCCTTCCTGCTGCGCGATGCCATGCTTGACATCGAGGCCGGCAAGCCCGCGCCCGATGCTCCCGTGAGTGCGCATGGCGACGGCGTCAAGATCGAGTACGACGACGGTCACGCCTATCAGCTGCGTACACAGGAACTCGTCGCCGGCCAGGGTATGCATCCTCAGGATCCCGCGGCCGCCATCAAGGCACTCGAGGGATGCGAGTTTGGCTACGTGTACCTGGAGCCGACCGACAAGCTGGGTGCGGATGTTCCCAACCCCAAGAGCCACATCTGCTACGGCTTTGCCACGCATGTGGTCATTTTGGATGATGACGGCCGCGTGAGCGAGGTCTATGCCGCGCACGATTCCGGCAAGGTGGTCAACCCCATCTCCATCCAGGGTCAGATCGAAGGCGGCGTGCTCATGGGTATGGGCTATGCGCTTACTGAGGACTGGCCGCTCAAGGACTGCGTGCCCCAGGCAAGGTACGGTACGCTCGGGCTGTTCCGTGCGCCCGAGATTCCGGATATCCACGCCATCTACGTGGAGAAGGACGAGCTGCTGCCCGTGGCATATGGCGGCAAGGGCATTGGCGAGATCGCAACGATCCCCACGGCGCCCGCCGTGCAGAACGCCTATCGCGCATTCGACGGCAAGCTGCGTCCGGATCTGCCCATGGTGGATACGCCGTACAGCCGCGCCCGTCACCGTGGGTAGGGCGCAGACGGCATTGCTGATGGGCTGTTCGCGCACAACACCAACTGTATATGCTGCACCTTTGGCCCCGGCTCCATCGCGAGCCGGGGCCTTTTGTTTGGAGCGGAAACTGTGTTCCGGATTCAAGCCTCAGAATGGGATGAACGGATGGCATGTTTGGCGGAAACTACGGCCCAGTTTTTGGCTCCAGAACGGGATGCATTTTCCGGAACGGTCCACGTGCGGTGGTGTACCGCCCCTTTCGTGTGCGCCGCTTGTCGAATTACGTTATAGCTAGCTATATTATAGGAAGGTATAATATAGCTAGCTATAACGCAAAGGAAGGATGGCCCTATGTTTATCGGAAGAACAGTGGAAATGTCCGAGCTCAATCGACTGTATGGCACGGGCTCCTTTGAGATGCCTGTGATTTACGGCCGCCGTCGCGTGGGCAAAACGCGTCTTATCACAGAGTTTATCCAAGGCAAGAAGGCTATTTACTTTCAAGCTCGTCGTACCAATGCAGAGGCAAACCTGCATGGCTTTAGCCAGGCGATACTTGCGGGCTCCGTTGGTGTTGCTGGCGTGTCGTTTCGTAGTTTTGACGAGGCGTTCGATGCGTTGGCTACCATGGCTCGCACGGAACGTTTGATTGTCGTGATCGACGAGTATCCTTATCTCGCCCAATCGAATCCCGAGATCAGCTCGTTGCTGCAAGACAAGATCGATCACTTGTACAAAGAGACCAAGCTTATGCTTATCCTGTGCGGGTCGTCGCTTTCGTTTATGGAAGAGCAGGTGTTGGGCTACGAGAGTCCGCTATACGGTAGGCGTACGGCCCAGTTTAAGATCATGCCGCTCGATTTTATGACGACCCTCGGCCTGTGGCAGAGCATGGGTCGCGAAGACGCTGCAGTTTGCTATGGCATGACGGGTGGCATTCCTGCATATATCGAGAAAGTCGATCCTGCCGCACCGCTCAAGGACAACATCAAACGTCTTTTTCTTACTCCTACGGGCTATCTCTTTGAGGAGCCGAGTAACCTGCTATTGCAGGAGTGCCGCAATCCCGAGCAATATGATGCGATCGTGCAAGCAATTGCTCAGGGGCGCTCGAAGATCTCGGAGATTGCGAGCTCTACGGGAATCCCTGCGAGCAACGTAAAGAGCTATGTGGATAAGCTGGCGTCGCTTGGGATTGTCGAGCGCGAGCTGCCCCTAAACGAGACGAGTAATAAGCGAGCCGTGTATCTGCTGAGCGATCAGATGTTTAGGTTCTGGTACAAGTTTGTTCCGCAGAACATCGGGCTGATTCAAAACGATATGGCCGAGATGGCGTATAAGCGCATTGAGCCACACGTATCGGATTACATGGGTACGGTCTTTGAGCTTATATGCAGACAATACGTGTACGAACTCGCGCGCGCGGGCCAGCTCGATGTGGTTCCGGCGAGCGTCGGGCGCTGGTGGGGGACGGATAATCGCACGCATACGCAGGAAGAAATCGACTTGATTGTTGACGATGGCGAGAGCACTGCTCTGTTTGCGGAGTGCAAATGGCGCAATGAACCGGTGGGCGAAGACGTGCTGCAAAAGCTCGTGCATCGAAGCGAGCTCTTTAGGCGGCAGCACAAAAGCTATGCGATTTTCTCGAAGCGAGGCTTTACGCAAGGATGTCAGGAAGCTGCGGCGAGCAGGGGAGATGCCAAGCTGATTTCGTTTGCCGAGATGTGCGAGCGGAGATAACCAAGCACGCTCTGATGTGATGCTCGGAATGGGTCGCGCTAAGGATGCCAAGCGTAAAACCTTCAATGAAAATGGCGTAAAAACTACATCTGTCATGGCGTAAAAACTACATTGAAAGTAGCGTAAAATCAGCATTGAGAATGGCGTAATTTCGCATATCGCGTGATAGAGAGGGACGGCCGTCTATGGATGCACCAAAGAGATTGACCCAAAAGGGATATAGGCCCCGGCTCATAGAGGAGCGCCTCGACACCCTTATGCGGGCGTTTGGCTGTGTGGAGATCAACGGCCCTAAATGGTGCGGCAAGACCTGGACGGCGCTCTCTCGCTCGGCGAGCGTCTCCAGGCTCGATGAGCCTGCGCAGCGTGCGGCGGCAGAGGTCGACCCAAGCCTGGCGCTCATCGGCGATGCGCCACACCTGGTCGATGAATGGCAGGAGGTGCCCGAGGTTTGGGATGCCGCCCGGCGTTTCGTGGACGCGAGCGGCAACGAACGGGGGACACTTTTGCTCACGGGCTCGACCGCGCTCAAAAGCGAGGAGCGCAGCCATGTTCGTCATTCCGGCACGGGTAGGATCGCCCGTCTGTCAATGCGCCCCATGGCCCTGTGTGAGTCGGGCGACGGCGAGCCGCTCGTGTCACTGGCAAGCCTCTTTAAGGGCGAGGATTTTGCCCCTCAGCGTCGCGAGAGCACGGTGGATGACGTCGCCCGCTGGTGCTGCAGGGGCGGTTGGCCTGCAAATCTTGGGCTTTCGGAAGATCTTGCGCGAGAGACGGCAAGCCAGTACGTGCACTCGGTGCTCGACGTCAACGTGCTGGACGAGGGCATGTCGCCCGAGCTTGCACACGGCCTTTTGCGAGCTCTTGCCATGAACGAGAGCCAGGCTGTCACGTACAAGACGCTCGTAAAGGACGCCTCGTACGGTGAGACGGGCCCCGACGAGAGGACCATCGCTGCGTACTTGGACCTCTTCAACAGGCTCAAGCTGACCGAGGACCTGTGCGGATGGGAGCCGCCCATGCGCTCGAAGGCCCGCGCTCGCGTGCGCCCCAAGCGCTACTTCTGTGACCCGTCACTTGCGGCGGCGTTGCTGGGGGCTACCCCTGAGCGGCTGCTTGGCGATATGCAAACGCTGGGGATGCTCTTTGAGAATCTCGTCCTGCGCGACGTGCGCGTGTTCCTTTCCACCTACGGCGGTGTCGACAACAGTGTCCATTATTTCCGAGATGAGAAGGGCCTTGAGGTCGATCTGATCGTTGAGCACGACGGGCGCTGGGGAGCCATCGAGGTCAAGCTGAGTGATGCGAAAGCAGACGATGGAGCGAGAAATCTCAAGGCGCTGGAGAGGAAAGTGCTCTCCAATCCTGCCGCCCAGAATGCCGCGCCGGCGTTTTTGGCGGTCGTGGTTGGAAAGGGGAGCATTGCCTACACACGCGACGACGGCGTGGCGGTGATTCCCATGGCGGCACTTGGGGCGTAGTGGTTTTGCGGGCGTGCCGTGCTTCCTTTACCGAAAATCCATTTGGTAAACCAGATGCTCGCGGATAGAATAAAGTTGACGGCAGCCCAAGTTCTGGAGAGCTGGGAAACGCCGTTGCTTGGTCAAGAGGTCGGTGCCTTAATGGCAGCGACTTGTTATGCTCCGAATGCTGCTTGAGTGCCTCGGAAAGTTCGATAAGCGCCGTGAAGAGCGAGACCAAAGCAACCAAGAGCTCTACGAGCTCTGATGGGCCCGGGATGACCTCTGATTCAAGTCACCGGGCCTCAATCTTTTTCATCCATTTGAATAGAGCGGGCGACTCTCTTGGGGCCATCTGCATGGCGCGTGCCTGGCGCGCGTGGCACAGCATCCCATTTTTGTGTCCGCACGGGTGGCTACGCTTACCGCAACGTAGCCATTCGTGGAAAGGACGGATGTCATGGCAACGGATAAGACCGGTTATGTGAGCGTTGGCGCCGAGATAGAGGACGAGGTTATGCCCGACCGCGTGATCTTTAGCATTGGCTTTGGTGGTCGCCGCACCACCAAGGAATCGTGCCTGGAGGATTACAACACCGGTCGCGCCCGCGTAGCCGCCGCGCTGGCGCCCTTTGGTTTGGATAGCGAATTAACATGCTGTCGGTACACTTGTTATGCGCAGATGACGCGCAAGAAGGCGACGATTGTGGGCTACAACTACTATGCGTACGGTACGGTTGCCGCGCCTGTCGATTCGACTGACTTTGCTGCTGTGTGGACCGCACTCAATACCTGCGAGTCACATGCCGACATGAGCATTCGATTTGAGTTGGCGGATCAGCGCGCGGCGGAAGACGCCCTGATTGCCCGTGCGGTTGAACGTGCTCGCGGCAACGCGCAGGCACTTGCCGTTGCGGCGGGGTCTATGCTGGGCGGCGTCAAGCATATCTCGTATAACAGTCGGGCGGCGGGCTATGGTCGAACATACTGTGTTGCCGCGTGTGCTCCCGATGGGGCGTCCGGAGGCTCCGAGGAGACGGTGCTGGAGCCAGAGCCTATCGAGGTCGAGTGCTCCGTGGATATGGAATGGTGGCTGGAGTAGGAAGCAGGTGCTGAGCGGCTGAGGGACCGAGGCTTCGCTACCGAAAAAACCATTTGTTAAACTCAATGTCCGTGGGTAGAGTAAGGTCGACGGCAGCCCAAGTTGTGGATAGCTGGGCAGCGCCGTTACTTCGATTAAGGGGTCAATGCCTTAACGGCGTCGACCCCTCTTCTTTTGCTTCGTACGCTGCTTAAGTGCCTCGGAAAGTCCGATAAGCGCCGTGAGGAGCGAGACCAAAGCGGTCAGGAGCTTCACGAAATCAATCAGATCGGTCATGGGCATCACCTCCCGTCGCATGGAGGGCGCTGCCCGGCACATGGAACTGCCGTCAACAACTGCCATTCAATCAAAGCGCGGTCATAAATACGAATATATGTTCGATAATAACAGCAACGTGATTCCCTCGAATAGCAGCCTTTTGTAAGGGCGGCAGAAGACGGCGCTGGGCGATTGGGGCTAGACGCGCAGGTCTTCGTCACCGAAAGCCCGTTTGATTAACCAGCCCTCTGTAGGTACACTGCATATTGATGGGCCCGGGATGACCGCTGATTCAAGTCACCGGGCCTAAATCTTTTCATCCATTTGAATAGAGCGGGCGACTCTCTTGGGGCCGTCTGCATGGCGTGTGATTAGCGCATGGTATTGCGCCCAGCTTTCATGTCCGCGCGGCCACCTATCCTTACGGCAATGTAGCCGCTTATGTAACAAGCGGCAAGCAACGGAGAAAGGCCCTAACCGTGTCAGCTGAAAAGACGCCGTGTATCTCGGCTATCGATACGACGAACTTTGCGCGCCAGATTGTGCTGGACTTTGAGTTTGCGCCGGTGCCAAAGCAGCGCCAGCGCCGTGGGCTGCGCAATGAGATTATCGAGGTCGGCGCCGTTAAGCTCGATTACCACGGCAACGTTATGGGCGAGTTCTCGCAGTTTGTGCAGACGGAATTTACCGAAGGCGTTGCGTATCCCGTCCGCGAGCTCACGGGGATATCGGCCGTGGACACCGCGATGGCCGATCCGCTCTACATGGTGATAAAAAGGCTCAGCGATTGGATCGGTCGCTACTCCGCCCAGGTGGTCTGTTGGAGCGGTGCGGACCGTCGGCAGCTTTTGACCGAGTGCCAGGCAAAGCACATCGACCTTTCCACATTTCCTACGGACTGGGCCGACCTGCAGGCGTTTTACACCTCGATCATGGACGTTGGCAGCCGCGGGCGCGTCTCGTTGGGCGACGCGGCAACGTGGTTCGGCATCGAGTTTGACGAGTCGACGGGCCATGCCCACAGCGCCCTAGCCGATGCGCGCGTGACCGCCAAGCTGCTCAAGCAGGTGATGGACGGGGACTATCACGTGAGTCCGCGCGCCCAAGAAGTCCGCCAACGTTGGGGGATGGGCGAGCGGGCCCAGACACGCCTCTCTAGCAAGTGCCCCGAGCTGGGCGACCTGCTGCTGAAGCTGAAGGCGGCGGGAAGGTAGGGGCGTTAGCTGTCTGCATGGCGCGTGCCTGTCGCGTATCGTTACTCTTCCTGCTGCTTGGCAGGCAAGATGTAGACGTTCTCGGCGTCCACGGCGATCTGCGCGGGGCGGTTGTAGAGGGTGTCGATCTCCTTTACGCTCTGCTTGAACGGCGTGACGTCGGGCGTCTTTGCCTGATGGAGCTTTTCGAGGAGTTTCTCGGATTGCTTGTCGTTGAACTTTCCGATGCTCTCTCCTGCGCCTTCGAGCGCCTCGTCGATGAGTGTATGGTCGCCCACGGGGGTCTTTGCGATGGCGTGACCGAGCAATTTGCCCGCGGACGCGATACCGCCCAGCAGTGCCGCATCGACGGTGTCGACAGCCCCCGCTTCGAGTGCGTTGTAGCAGTCGGTGTAGAGCTCGCGGTACGCGATCGAATCAGCCTCGATCTTCGCAGTGGCGTCCGCGAGCTTTGCGGGCTCGAAGTTCTGGGCGAGCATGGGTTCGAGGAACAGCGAGAACGCGTGGATGTAGGTGGCGAGCTGGCAGTCTTTGAGGTAGTCGAGCACCTTGTCGAGGCGTCTGCCCAAGCCGTCTCGCACCTCGATGAACCCTTTCTTTTTCAGATCCGCCTGTGCCTGCGAGCGGAAGAGTTCCATGTCCTGCGCGGACGACTGCTTGATGTCGAGCACCTTCATATGGGCGTTTGCCATGTAGGTGGCGTTGCCGTAGTTGAGGCCGTAACCGTTGAGGATGTCTGCGAGCGTCTTGAGGTTGCCACGCATGTTGGCCTTGTCGCGCTGACGCATGTACTCGAACATTTCGTCGACGGACTCCTGGATGGAGTCGAGCTTTTGGTTTATCTGCGCGATTGCGGCTGCCATGAATAGCGATGTTGGATCGTAAGGCACCTGCGTGACGCTCGTGGCGATGTCGCCCTCGACTACGTGGAAGCGCGCCTGCCCAAGGCCCTTGGCGGCGTCGCGGTAGCCCCCTGTGAGACCGCTGCCGTCCTTGAACGTGTTGAGTTTCGACGGATCGAGCAGGTTACCATATTTGTCAGTCGCCTGGAGCAGCGTGGGCACGCTCACCGTGTTGGTGACGGTGCGAAACATCGAGGGGAGCGAGGCGAACGCCACGCCGAGTTGGGGAATTCGCTCGAGCGGTAGCTTGATGGCGCCGGAGACGTCCACCCGCTTCTGAGTGAGCGCGAGGTGGATTTTGGTCGATGCGAGCTGTTTTGCCACGAGCTCCTCTCGGCCGTCGTTCGCCGAGGGTTTGGTCTCGTTGTCTGCCATAGCGCGCTCCTTGCTTACGTTGATAGTCGTGGGCATTATCTCATCGCCTGGTGGCTTGCTAGAGCGGGGTAGAGGCCGAGCGTCTGGCGAAACTCGTTAACTGATTGCATTTCAGCGGATTGGGTTGATTATAAGAGAAGGACGGCTATCCATCTGCCCTTCCCAGTTGAGTTCGCTTTGAGCTACTGTTCGTGCCTATGCTGCTTGGGCTCAAGCCTTCTCGCTGCCGTGAAGCAGGCCGTGGCCGCCATGGCCAATGCGATGCTGGCCATCCAAGTGGAGTCGCCGGTTGCAGCGAGCTTTGGTTCATCGGCTGTCGTGCGTCCCGACTTTTTTGTAGCCGCCTCGTCGGCGTCCTTTTCAGGAGTGGCAGGATCACTTTTGTTGTCGCCGGGTGAATCTACGTCGGTCTTTCCGCCCGCCTGCTCCCCTTGGGCCTTCCCCTCCACGGTGAAGGACGCATCGGTCGCCGTCCCGTCCTTCCAGACGGCCGTGACGGTGTGTCCGCCGCCGGCGAGCGTGTCCAGGTAGGACGGCCTGAGCTCGATAATCGTGCTGCCCCTGGTTGCGGTGTAGTTCTCGGCGGAGACCTCAGTTCCGTCCACGAGGAGACGCGTGAACTCATCGAGAGGACCGCTGAAGCGGAAGGTCAGACCGGCCTCGCCGTCCTTTGCATACGCCTGCCCGTCGCCCTTGGTGGCGGCATACAGCGGAGCGGTCACGTCGAAGGTGACGTCCCCCGCGTCGTCGACATCAAAGGTCTGAACGCCGGTCTTGCCGTTACGCTCGGCGTAGGCGGAGCTGTAGACGAAGGTCTCGTGGCCCGTCTTGTCGAGGACCGCGAGGGCTTGGATTTCAAACGAGCCCATCGAGAGCGACGTGGGGAACTCGATTTCGATATAGCCCCTTGCCGCATCGTAGCTGCAGCTCAACGTTTTGCGGGTCTTTAAAGAGTTCGGGTCCTCGACATAGCCGGGGTCGCCGAGGATCGGGGAGACAGACTTTACGCCGTCCGCGTCGCCTACATTGCAATAGATACGGAGGATCCCGCCGACGGGGACCCTCTTCGCGGAGATGGAAACGTTCGAGACCGTGGGCGGGTTCCGGTCGATCGCGCTGCCGGTCACCTCGAAGCACAGCTCGCTCGGGTCGCCAACCGAGAAAGTCGCGCCCGAAATGCCGTTGGCCCTGGCGTAGGAACTCTCGTACACATCGGTCTCGAACTCTAGGCCATCGGTGACCGAAAGGCCGATCAGCCTGTGCCTTCCGATCCTATTGCTGTCGAATGTGAGGTCAAACCCGTCGATAGACGAGCCTCCGTGATAATAGGCTGACGAAACAGAGCAGCCGTCGTCCGAATTCTCCCAGCCCTGCCGCAGTATGGGGGAAACGGAGCGAACGCCGTCGGCATCGGAGACGGTCCAAGAGATGTGGAGGTCGGCACCGGTTGCGACCTCCCTGCTCGAGAGCGACACGGAGGACACGGTCGGCGGGTTTTGGTCCTCGGGTCCCTCGGTCACCTCATACTCGAGGGGGTCGGTGGTGAAGGTCGGACAGTCGAGCCCCTTCTCCTCGGCATACGTCGTGTCGTAGACATCGGTAACCCATCCAAGACTATCGGTCACGCCGAGGCCGATGATCCGGTACCTGCAGGGCCGGTCGCTCGGGGAGGTGGAGATATCGAAGCCCGCGGTCGTGTTGCCGGTCGACGAGAAGGCGAGACGGGAACTGATTCCATGGTCTCCGGTATCGTTTTCGACAAGGACTTCGACTATGGGCGTGACGGACCGTACCCCGTTAGGGTCATCGACGCTATAGCCGACATGCAGCGTGGAGCCGGCCGTGACTGTCGTCGCGGATATCGTCACGTTGGAGATGCTGGGCGGGTTCGGGTCCGACGCGGCTAGGGCGGTTGAGGGCAAAGCAAGCGCTACGGTGGCGGACAGCGAGGCGAGCAGGCTAAGCGCGAAGCGCCTGGAGAATTTCAAGGAGGTCATTGGTGGTGCCGATCTTCCATAATTGTTGCAGCGATACCAGTATATCTTTGGCCCATGCTAGCCAGATGTTCTTTCCGCGAACGGCTCGTTAGTTTAGAGACGGCATATGGACGCCTGTCTCGTCCACGTTTCTCGTAAGGGCGATTATAAGGACATGAAGAGACTTTCTCGGAACAATCAATTGGGGATATCAAAGAAATGCTGGACGCCTCCTGATCGCTCAATGCCTTTGAGGTGAAATGCGGCGCATCGGCTACGTTGTTGAGATCATTTATCGAGCGATACGTCATTCCAGCTGAGGCCACCGTCATGAGGCTTCTGTTCCTACACCCCCCCCGCAATCCCGCGCGCGGCACCCAACAGCTCGTACTCCCTCTCGCTCCACTGGCACAGCTCGGCAGTCTCGACGGCGTCGCGACACAGGTCCAGAAACACCTCAGCTCCCTCGCAGAAGCACTCGCGGGCAAAGTCACCCGAACCGCTTGCGACGCACGTGCCGTCGGCAAACAGCTTCCAGCTAGACAGCTCGCGCGAGTCGTCTCCAAGCAGCTTAATCTGCAGTACGTGCGGGTCGCCGGCGGTGTAGAGCTCTTTCTCGAGCGCCTGCACGGTAAAGCGCATCTGGTGGGGGAGACTGCTCTTGACCATGGCCGAGGCATAGCCGTTCGGCTTGTCCAGAAGATGCATTCGTTTTGGCTTGGCTGCCAGGTTGTGGAAGTTGCGCTCACTGCGCACGGAGAAATTGTCCATACGGACTCCTTTCATCGATATTGGCAGGGCCACCGTGCCTCTTGGCCGGTTGGCGTCGGGATCGTGGAGCCAACTCTCTACCCCGACTCTGGATAAAACGCGCCCGCTCCTTGCGGGCACGATGGGGTCTATCAACGTGTACGGACAGAAATCAAGCGCCATCCGCGAAATGACGCGCGGATGGCGTTGGTTTCCCAAGTGATTATTCGGCTTCCATCCGGAAAAGTGTCGAAATCAGCCGTGTAAAAGTACGGAAAAGTGTCGAAATAGGCACCTTAAAACTTCGGAAAAGTGTAGCTGGATGACAAAACAGCACTTAGAAGCCGGTGCTGGATGCGGGATCCTGCGGCCGCCTTCAGCTCTCGCTACTCGTCGTCTCCGTCGTTGGGGTCGCCCTTGAGGGTGTTGATGTCCAGGTACTGGTTATCGTCCTCTTTTTGCTGGGTCTCCGACTCCGCTTGGGTGGGGCCGCGGAACAGCTGGAACCCCTCAAACGCAATGACACCGAGCAGGGCAATGATAATGGCGATAAAGGCAACCTTGACTGCCTGCGGAAATTCCGAGAAACGCAGCGCCTTTTCCTCGGCGTAATAATCGGCAAAGCGCTCTTCGCCCGTGCTTTTGGTATACGCCGGCGCGGACGCGGCCTCCGGGTCATATTCCGGTGCAGGCGTGGCGGCGTACGGATCGTTGAGATAATCGCTCGATGCGGTGCCATAGTTCTCGGTCTCGATGCGACCGTTGCCAGCATAGCCATCGGAATAATCGGAATATGCCGCACCGCCCTCATAGTCCGCGGCGCTCGTGTTGGCGGCAAAAAGCGGGTTAACTGGAACGTCGAGCGCCGGCATGCCGGTAGAGGTCTCATCCAGATCGGTTGCAGCCCAGGAATCGTAGGCAACCTGATGGGCAACGGGCTCATCGAGCCTTGTGACCGGAGGCTTGCGTGCCGCAGGAACGGGCAACTGCTGGGCGTTGTACATAACGGTGCTGTCGGCCGATTTGCCCTGCGTCGCCGCAGCGAGAAATGCCGCCGTCTCGGACGGGTCGCTTGCGGGGCGGGGAGCGGTCGTGGGCGCCGAAGTGGGTGCGGGCGTAGGCGCGGGCGTCGGCGCAGATGCGGGCTTAGGCGCAAGTGCGGGATTGGGACTTGACGGGCGAGCCCCGCCGCCCATGAGTTCGTCGGCGGTCCACGGGCGATCATCCATCACGTCGTCAAGGCTCAGCGAAAACAGGTCGTCTTCACTCTCATCGAACATGCGGTGCACATGTCCACCAATTGCCGGAATCAATCCGCGACCGGTGCATGATGCCTTGCTCAACGCCATTCTGTTCCATCCTTTCGAAATACTAATGACATCGATTATATGGAACTTCCCAAGCGGCTCGGTCTTGGATTCGTGCTTTCCAGAACTCGCGCCCAAAAGGGGAGGGGCAATCCAGGCGAGTGCCTACTTGTCGCCGGCAGCAGCCTTGGCCTCATTGAGGTAGCTATAGAAGCTGTACTTGGAGATGCCAAAGAACTCGCAGGCGCGCTCGCTCGACTTGGAAATGAGGAAGGCGCCGCGACGGTCGAGGTAGCCAATGGCACGAATGCGCTCGTCTTTGGTCATGAGTGCCGCGGGCTTGCCCACAAACTGCTCGCACTCGTGCAGCAGGTCCTCGAGCAGGTCGCCGATGTTCTTGGTAATGGGCTCGGGCTCGGTATAGCCCGTGCCGCCGGTGCCGGTAAAGGCGTCGAGCGAACGCTCAAAAGCCTTCATAAGCGTAATGTCAAAGTTGATGCCCAAAATGCCGACGGGCTTGCCCTCGTCGTTGCGGATAAAGATCGTCGACGATTTGAGCAGCTTACCGTCGGTGGTTTTAGTGAGGTACGGCTCGCGGTCGTGTACATCGGTGGCGCCCTCGTGCATGGACTCAAACACGATATGGCTGGGGCCGTCACCCAGTTTGCGCCCGCTGACGTGGCCGTTTTCAATCACTACGATGGAGTGGTCCACGTCATCGGTCTCCAGATCGTGGACGACGATTTCGCAGTTGGGGCCAAATTGGAGCGCCAGGCCGTGTGCAAGGCGCTTATAAAACTCAATCTGTGCGGGGGTCATAGGTGCCTTCCTAAAAATTAGTTTGGGCTCACTGTGCCATAAACCACACATGACCGCAAACAAATCCATCAACAAGGCAATTCATGACCGTTCGGCGGCGAAAAAGTACCGATTGCGGCAACAAACAATTCGTTAGGTATACCAATCAAAAAGTGTGATAGAACATTACTAACAAACTTTTTGTTTGGCATCCACATAAAAGTTCAGCCGTGTGAATGGGATCGGGCTGAAACGCGTATGCGGGGGCCGGCAAGAGAGGACTTAAGGAGTTCACCGTATGGCCGATAAGATCCAGTGGGCGGGCAACACGATGCCCAAGAGCGATGACAAGCACTTGGGAATCATGAGTCTCGACCACGTGAAGAAGGCCCGTGCCTTCCACCAGTCGTTCCCTCAGTACACCGTCACTCCGCTTGCCCGCCTGGACGGCCAGGCCGCGCGCCTGGGCCTGTCCAACCTGTGCGTTAAGGACGAGAGCTATCGCTTTGGCCTCAACGCCTTTAAGGTCCTGGGCGGCTCGTTTGCCATGGCCAACTACATTGCCGACGAGACCGGCAAGGACGTTGCCGACTGCACCTTCGATTACCTGACCTCCGATCAGCTGGCCGAGGACTTTGGCCAGGCTACCTTCTTTACCGCCACCGACGGCAACCATGGCCGCGGCGTGGCATGGGCTGCCAACAAGCTGGGCCAGAAGGCTGTCGTGCACATGCCCAAGGGTTCCACCAAACCCCGCTTCGATAACATTGCCGCCGAGGGCGCCACGGTGACCATTGAAGAGGTCAACTACGACGAGTGCGTGCGCATGGCCGCCGCCGAGGCCGACGCCTGCGAGCGCGGCGTCATCGTTCAGGACACCGCCTGGGAGGGCTACGAGAAGATCCCGTCCTGGATCATGGAGGGTTACGGCACCATGGCTTCCGAGGCTGCCGAGCAGCTGCGCGAGATGGCCATCAACCGCCCGACGCACGTGTTTGTCCAGGCTGGCGTGGGTTCGCTCGCCGGCGCCGTGGTGGGCTACTTCACCAACCTGTATCCCGATAACCCGCCCACCTTCGTCGTGGTTGAGTGCGCGCCTGCCGCCTGCCTGTACAAGGGCGCTGCCGCCGGCGACGGCGATCCGCGCATCGTGGACGGCGACATGCCCTCCATCATGGCCGGCCTGTGCTGCGGCGAACCCAACATCCTGGGCTGGGATATCCTGCGCAACCACACCACCGCCTTCGTGTCCTGCCCCGACTGGGTCACCGCTCGCGGCATGCGCACCCTGGGCGCTCCCGAGAAGGGCGACCCGCGCGTCATCTCCGGCGAGTCCGGCGCTGTGACCACCGGCCTGGTCGAGACCCTCATGCTCGATCCCGAGTACGCCGAGCTCAAGGAGCTCATCGGCCTGGACAAGACGAGCTCCGTGCTCTGCTTCTCCACCGAGGGCGACACCGATCCCGACCAGTATCGCCGCATTGTTTGGGAAGGCGAATATCCCACTTGCTAATCGTTGGGGCGGAGTAAATAGGTATCGCTCCGCCACCTCACAGGTAGATTCCTTCGTTTGAAAGGTTATGAACAATGGCTAAAGAACTCGATTTCGACGCTATCAAGGCTGCTGCTGAGTCCCATCGTGCTGATATGACTCGCTTCCTGCGCGCTATGATCTCCCATCCCTCTGAGTCCTGCGAGGAGGGTGAGGTTGTTGCCTGCATCAAGGCCGAGATGGAGAGCCTTGGCTATGACGAGGTCAAGGTCGACGGCCTGGGCAACGTTATGGGCTTTATGGGCGAGGGCGACAAGATCATCGCCATCGACTCTCACATCGACACCGTCGGCATCGGCAACATCGATAACTGGGATGCCGATCCTTATGAGGGCTACGAGACCGATGAGATCATCTATGGCCGCGGCGGCTCCGACCAGGAGGGTGGCATGGCTTCTGCTACCTACGCTGCCAAGATGATGAAGGACATGGGCCTCATCCCCGAGGGCTACAAGATCATGGTCGTCGGCACCGTCCAGGAAGAGGACTGCGACGGCATGTGCTGGCAGTACATCTACAACAAGGACGGCATTAAGCCCGAGTTCGTCATTTCCACCGAGCCCACCGACGGCGGCATCTATCGCGGTCACCGCGGCCGCATGGAGATCCGCGTCGACGTTCACGGCACCTCCTGCCACGGCTCCGCTCCCGACCGCGGCGACAACGCCATCTACAAGATGGCCGACATCATCGCCGACGTTCGCGCTCTCAACAACAACGGCTGCGACGAGTCGACCGACATCAAGGGTCTCGTCAAGATGCTCGACCCCAAGTACAACCCCGAGCACTTCGAGGACGCCCGCTTCCTGGGTCGCGGCACCTGCACCGTCAGCCAGATCTTCTACACCAGCCCCAGCCGCTGCGCTGTCGCTGACTCCTGCGCCATCTCCATCGACCGTCGCATGACCGCTGGTGAGACCTGGGAGTCCTGCCTGGACGAGATCCGTAACCTGCCGGCCGCCAAGAAGTACGGCGACGACGTGAAGGTCTCCATGTACATGTACGACCGTCCGTCCTGGACCGGCGAGGTCTACGAGACCGAGGCTTACTTCCCCACGTGGATCAACAAGGAGACTGCTCCGCACGTCAAGGCCCTCGTCGACGCCCACAAGGCCATGTTCGGTGACGAGCGCATCGGCTGCGAGCCCAGCATGGACAAGCGCACCGGTCGTCCGCTGTGCGACAAGTGGACCTTCTCCACGAACTGCGTCTCCATCCAGGGCCGCTATGGCATCCCCTGCGTCGGCTTTGGTCCGGGTGCCGAGTCTCAGGCTCACGCTCCCAACGAGGTCACCTACAAGGACGACCTGGTCACCGCTGCCGCCATGTATGTGGCTGCCCTGAACCTCTACGATCCGAGCCAGGCCGATGGCGATGCCACCGTGTTCCGCGCCGGTCTGACCAACAACAAGATCGACTAGTCCCATTCCTCGATCTTGTTGAGCCGGGGACAGTTTATGCCCCCGGCACCTCCTGTTGACTTGGGGCCCGCGGTCGTTATCTCCCATGCTTCCTCGACGGTAGCGGGTCCTCGTCATAGCGCTCTGCATGTTCTAGCCACACGCGCATGCCGGAGCGCATCTACTCATTGCGATCGTTTCACCTTTAGAAAGGACATTTACATGGACGCTAAGTTTACCGAGCTCGTCGAGCAGCTGAACGGCCTCGATTTTAAGGGTATGTACGGCAGCGACTTCCTGCACACCTGGGACAAGACCACTGATGAGCTCAAGGCGCTCTACATCGTCGCCGACGCCCTGCGCGAGCTGCGTGAGAACAACGTTTCGTCCAAGATCTTCGACTCGGGCCTGGCCGTCTCGCTGTTCCGCGACAACTCCACCCGTACGCGCTTCTCCTTCTCTAAGGCCGCCAACCTGCTTGGCCTTGAGCTGCAGGACCTGGACGAGAAGAAGTCCCAGATCGCTCACGGCGAGACCGTCCGCGAGACCGCTACCATGATTTCCTTCATGGCCGACGTCATCGGCATCCGCGACGACATGTACATCGGCAAGGGCGACGCCTACATGGCCGAGGTCTCCGAGTCTGTCCAGCAGGCCTACGAGGACGGCGTTCTGGATCACCGTCCCACGCTCATCTCCCTGCAGTCCGATTCCGACCACCCCACGCAGTCCTCTGCCGACATGCTCTACCTCATCAACGAGTTTGGCGGTCTTGAGAACCTCAAGGGCAAGAAGGTTGCCGTCACCTGGGCCTATTCGCCCTCTTACGGCAAGCCGCTGTCCTGCCCGCAGTCGCTGATCAGCCTGCTGCCCCGCTTTGGCATGGACGTCACCCTGGCTCACCCCGAGGGCTACGACCTCATGCCCGAGGTCGTCGAGCGCGCCAAGGGCTATGCCGCCGAGTCCGGCACCACCTTTAAGCAGGTCAACACCATGGCTGAGGCCTTCGAGGGCGCCGACATCGTAATCCCCAAGAGCTGGGCTCCGTTTGCCGCCATGGAGAAGCGCACCAACCTGTACGCCGAGGGCGACGACGCCGGCATCGCTGCGCTCGAGAAGGAGCTGCTCGCTCAGAACGCTACGCATCAGGATTGGTGCTCCACGACCGAGCTCATGGAGAAGACTGCCAACGGCCAGGACACCATCTTTATGCACCCGCTGCCCGCCGACATCTCCGGTGTCTCCTGCGAGCACGGCGAGGTCAACGCCGACGTCTTCGACATGCACCGCGTGGGCATGTACAAGGAGGCCAGCTACAAGCCGTACGCCATCGCAGCCATGATGTTCCTGCAGAAGGTTGCCGATCCCGCCGCTACCCTCAAGGCCCTCGACGAGCGCAACACCGCCCGTTGGCTCCAGGCCTAAAGCCGGGCTGAGGTAAGCCATGTAAAGGGGGCGCTCTGCCAAACGGCGGGGTGCCCCCCTTTTTGTATCGTGGGCGTGCGGGATAAGCGCTTTCGATGTGGATGCCCGCGGCGCGAGTTATGGGTACGATGGTTTCAGGGGAGGTATCACCATGAAACTTGGATGCGTCATTATGGCTTCGGGCGAGGGCAAGCGGTTTGGCTCTAACAAGATGCTTGCCGATATCTATGGCGAGCCGCTGATTGCCCGGACCATCGATTCGGTTCCCCGGGGCTTTGACGTCGTGGTTTCGACGCGTTGGCCCGAGGTCGCTCAGATTTGCGAGGACAAGCATTGCCCGTGCGTGCTGCACGATGGCGAGCTGCGCAGCGAAAGCGTCCGTGCGGGCCTTTCATGGGGAGTCGAACGCAACTGGAAAGGTTGCCTCTTTTTGCCGGGCGACCAGCCGCTCGTGAGTTCGGGTTCTTTTGAGGCTATGGTTCGTGCATTTGACGAGCGTGGCCGCAAACATCCGGTGCGTCTTGCGTGCAACGGTGAGCCTTCGAGCCCGGTGCTCTTTCCGGCGGAACTGTTCGATGCACTCATACGTCTTGAGGGCAAGGACGGCGGGGGCTCGATTCTCAAGGACCGTACCGACGTGGTGCTGGTCGAGGCGCGTGCCTACGAGCTGTGGGATGTCGATACCGCAGAGGGACAGCGACGCATAACGGAGCATATCGCGGCCTGCTCGTATTTTGATCGCGTGGCCAACTGTATTAATCAATAAGGAGCAACATGATCATCATCAAAAACGGCGCGCTCGTGACGCCCCAGGGGCTTCGCCGCGCCGATCTTGCCATGGAGGGCGACAAGATTGTGCGGATTGCCGCGGCGATTGAGCCGGGCGAGGGCGATACCGTCGAGGATGCCGCGGGCTGTTGGGTGTTCCCGGGCTTTATCGACGGCCACACGCACATGCAGTGCTGGACTGGCATGGATTGGACAGCCGATAGCTTTGAAACCGGCACGCGTGCGGCCGCCTGCGGCGGTACGACGACCATCGTGGACTACGCCACGGCCGACCGCGGCGTGACCATGCCCGATGCCCTTGCCGAGTGGCACCACCGCGCCGACGGCACCTGCACGGCAAACTACGCTTTTCATATGGCACTCGCCGAGTGGAATGAGCGCAACCGCGCCGATCTCGCGGCTATGCGCGAGGCGGGCGTTTCGTCGTTTAAGACCTACTTTGCCTACGACCACTTGCGCTTGGACGATGCCGAGACGCTCGAGGTGCTCGAGGAGCTCAAGCGTATTGGCGGCATACTGTGCGTGCATTGCGAGAACGGTACGCTGGTGAATGAGCTGCAGAAGCGCGTGTACGAGCGGGGGATTCATGGGCCCGAGGGGCATGCGCTCAGCCGTCCGGACGTGTGTGAGGCCGAGGCCGTGAGCCGCCTGCTGTATCTGGCGCACTTGGCCGGGGACGCTCCGGTCAACGTAGTGCACCTTTCGACCAAGCTGGGGCTCGAGGCCATTCGCGCTGCCAAAGCGCGCGGGCAGAAGAACATCTATGTCGAGACATGCCCCCAGTATCTGATGCTCGACGACACCTGCTATCTGGAGCAGGGCGAGGACGGCTTTGCGGGCGCCAAATATGTGATGAGCCCGCCGCTGCGCCATGCGGGCGACCGTGCGGCACTGCGCGAGGCGCTTGTGGCCGGCGAGGTCGATACGATCGCGACCGACCACTGCAGCTTTAACCTGCACGGGCAAAAGGACCGCGGGCGCGACGACTTCCGCGCGATTCCCAACGGCGGACCCGGTGTGGAGCATCGTCCCGTCGCGATCGCTACGAGCTTTGAGGGACAGCTGGGCCCCGAGGACCTCTGCCGCCTGATGAGCGAGAACCCGGCGCGCGTCTTTGGCATGTATCCGCGCAAGGGCTGTCTTGCCGAGGGTGCCGATGCCGACGTGTGCGTGTGGGATCCCAAGGCGCGCTGGACCATTCGCGCGGCGACGCAGCATCAGGCTGTGGACTACACGCCGCTCGAGGGTTTTGAGGCACATGGCCGCGCCAAGGCTGTGTTTGTGAATGGCGTGCTGGCCGCGCGCGACGGCGAGCCCACCGGAGCCCAGCCCGGTCGCTACGTGCCCCGCTAGCAGCAAAGATGCCGTGTCCCCTCCTCAGTTGCGGTGAAATACGGACTGTTTGCGGCCGTCGGGCGGCCAAACAGTCCGTATTTCACCGCAACTGAGGAGATGGGGCCGGCTACTTGAGGCTGCTGGCGACGACGGGGTGGTCGAGAGCTGCCTCGAAGCGGTCGGCCATCGTGGGGTCGCTGAGCGTGTCGACTTGGTTGAGCATGATGCGGGCATTGTTGAGGTTCAGCATCCGCATCTCGGCATTGAGCACCATGGCGACGCGCTCGGGCGTGGCGATGTCAGTGAGCTCGCAGCCGCAACGCTCGCAAAAGAGCTCGGGGCGGTGGACGGCTTCGTTGATGGGCTTGCCGAACCCCGAGGCGCCGACGATCCAGACGATGTTGGCCGTGCCAGAGGGAATCACCGGCTCCCAGGCGGCGTGCGTCTTGAGCGGGAGCCGCTTGCTGCCGTCCGCCTCGGCCAGGACGTAGTCAAAGCGCTGCGCCAGCTGGTCGAGCGGCTCGGCAGGGGAGGAGAACTTGCCTGTCTGGGGGTCCAAGACACCTGTCTGGCAGATACTTCCGCGCGCAAAGCCCGCGCAGGCCTCGCAGGTGCAACCGGGGACATGCGAGGCGCCCGGCTTCCAAGGCGCGGCGTCCAGGCGACGGTTCGACCCGTCCCATGGCACGCCGGCAACGGGAAACATGTGCGTGGTGGTACAGAGGAGCACGCGGCCGCCAGCGCGCATAAGCTCGAGACCCAGCGTCTTCAGCAACGTCGACTTGCCGCCGCTGCCGATAATCGCGGTAATGCCCGGCTCGATCCTGAGCGTCGAGGCAAGATTGCCGCTAACCGTTTCCATCTGTTCACCGCCGTATAAAACTGTGATAATAAATAATCATCAGAGTAGCGGTCGAACCGCTTTTGCTCTGCTCAAACCGTAGCACAGGGAGGTGCCCCGGGAATGCTCGTTTATGTTCGCGGTGCCGGCGATATCGCCACGGGCGTCGCCGCTCGCTTGGTGCGCGCCGGCGTGTCGGTCGTTATGGCCGATATTGCGGTTCCCACGTGCATCCGCCGCACAATCAGTTTTTGCGAGGCCATTCGCCTGGGCGAGGTCGAGGTCGAAGGCATTCGCGCTCGCTTGGCACAGACGCCGGCTGAGGCGCTTGCGATTACCGAGGCTGGAGACGTCGCCGTTGTGGTGGACCCCCAGGCCAAGATGCTCGATGAGCTTAAGCCCGCAGCTGTGGTCGACGCGATTTTGGCCAAGCGCAACCTGGGCACCACGCGCGACATGGCGCCTGCCGTCATCGCCGTGGGGCCGGGCTTTACCGCGCCGGTCGATTGCGACGCCGTGGTCGAGACCATGCGCGGGCATTTTCTCGGCCGTGTCATTACCCAAGGTTCGCCCCAGCCCAACACGGGCGTGCCGGGCATTATCGCCGGCTATGGCAAGGAGCGCGTTATCCACAGCCCCGCCGCCGGCGTGTTTCGGTCCGACCGTGCAATCGGCGACATCGTGAGCGCCGGAGACGTGATTGGCTACGCGGGCGATACGCCTATGCGCACGCAGATTGATGGTTGTCTGCGCGGGCTTTTGGCGAACGGCGTGCAGGTGACTGAGGGCTTTAAATGCGCCGATGTCGATCCGCGCGGCGATGCCAGCTATATCAACTACATTTCGGACAAGGCGACGTCGGTCGGCGGCGGCGTGCTCGAGGCGCTCGCCATGCTCACCGGTGTATTCCAGGGATAGGAAATTGCAATGGAAAAGCTCGATGTGGTGAATGCTGCGCTTGGCGCTCTGAAGGCTGGTAAGACGTGCGAGTTGGTGGTAGTTGCCGGCACGGCAGGGTCGTCGCCGCGCGGCGTGGGCGCCTGGATGGCCGTCTTTGCCGATGGTAGCCAGGCGGGCACTATCGGCGGCGGCAAGATTGAGCTCTTTGCGCTGGATGAGGCGCGCGAGCTCCTGAGCGCGGGACAGTCGCGTCTGGTCCGCTACACCATGGGCGGCGAGAACTCCGATACCGGCATGATCTGCGGCGGGGCCATCTGCCTGTGCTACCTGCATCTGGATGCAACCCAGGCACCGTTGTTCCAGGAAATTGCCGACGTCTTGGCCTATCGGCGCATCGGCGACTTCGTCATCGACTTTGAGCCGTTTATCGCGAGCGCGCTCGAGGGCGATGTGGCCGAGTACCATGGCGAGGAATCGCGCCGCACCATTGCGGGCTGCCCCGGGCTTTCGCTGGTGGAGGAGGGGAGTAAGGTCACCTACACCAACGCCGCCTCCGAGATTCCCCCGGCGCACATCGAGACGCTCTGCCCCGAGGGCCTGACCTACATCTTTGGCTGCGGACACGTGGGCGCCGCGACGGCGCGGGTGCTCACGGCGGCGGGCTTTGCCGTCGTGGCTTGCGACGACCGCCCCGGCACGCTGACCCCCGAATGGGTGCCCGGTGTCTACGATCGTCGCCTGGTCGATTACAAGAACCTGAGCAAGCAGTGCCCCATCGGCCCGCGCGACCTGGTGGTCGTCGCCACGGCGGGTCACAAGTCTGATATCGACGTGGTGATTCAGGCCATGCGCGCCAAACCCGCCTATCTGGGCTGCTTGGGCTCGCGCCGTAAGACGGCCTTTGTGCGCGCCCGCCTGGAGCAGGAGGGCTTTACGCAGGACCAGATCGACGAGCTGCACCTGCCGATCGGCGTTGCCATTCAGGCCGAGGACCCCGAGGAGATCGCCATCTCCATCGCCGCCGAGATGATCCACCTGCGCCGTACCAAACTCGTCCCCCGCAAGCGCTAGTCGCATCCCCATATATGAGTTGCGGTGAAATAGTTCCTAGATAAGCCTGACGGGCGGTCAGCCAGGAACTATTTCACCGCAACTGCCAAGAGATCCGTTTTCCTCCGTCGCATGCGGACCCATTTGTGCGGGGGAGTTGTGGAGTTGTGCAGGCAGACGAGGTTTTTCTGGAAATACACACCCAATGCGCGTATAGTACCGATTGTTTTGTCGGCTCCTGCTGCGTCGAGTCCAAACCGCAAAATGCCATGAGCGGCGCGGATGCAGTCAGGAGGCACGAGGACAACCCGCTGTGGCCACGCCCCGTGCTTAAAACCCCAAGAAGGAGTGAACAATGGCAGAAGAGAAGTATGTGCCGCGTCTGAAGACCAAGTACAACAACGAGGTCAAGCAGCAGCTTCAGGACAAGTTCCAGTACGAGAACGTCATGATGATCCCCAAGTTTGAGAAGATCGTTGTGAACATGGGTGTCGGCGAGGCCGCTACCGATTCCAAGGCCATCGACGGTGCTGTGCGCGACCTGCGCGCCATCACCGGCCAGCAGCCGATGATCACCCGTGCCCGCAAGTCCATCGCTACCTTCCGCCTGCGCGCTGGTATGCCGATCGGCTGCAAGGTTACCCTGCGTGGCGACCGTATGTGGGAGTTCTTCGATCGTCTGACCTCCGTCGCGATCCCCCGTATCCGCGACTTCCGCGGCATCTCCGCCAAGAGCTTCGACGGCCGTGGTAACTTCTCCATGGGCGTCACCGAGCAGCTCATCTTCCCCGAGATCGACTTCGACTCCGTCGATCACCAGCGTGGTATGGACATCACCTTCGTGACCACCGCCAACACCGATGAGGAGGCCAAGGCCCTTCTGGACGCCTTCGGTTTCCCGTTCAAGAAATAGGTTCACCTGCCCTAAAAGCGCCGTTTCCACAAGGGGACGGCGCTTGGGGCGAACAATACTCTATGTGAGGAGGATATAAGTGGCTAAGACATCGATGATCGTCAAGTGCAATCGCAAGCAGAAGTTCTCTACTCGTGAGTACACGCGCTGCCAGCGCTGCGGCCGTCCGCACTCTGTGTACCGCAAGTTCGGCCTGTGCCGTGTCTGCTTCCGTGAGCTTGCACTCAAGGGCGAGCTTCCCGGCGTTAAGAAGGCCAGCTGGTAAGTCACTACCAGCGTTTCAAGCATCCGTTTGGAACAGGGAAAACGCGCTAGTTAGGCTTTGCCGTTAAGGGCGGCGAAGAACCAAGAGCACGTGTTCATCAAGAACGAAGGAGAATCTGTATGAACCTTACAGACCCGATCGCAGATATGCTTACGCGCATCCGTAACGCTAACTCTGTGAACAAGGCCACGGTCTCCATGCCGAGCAGCAAGAAGCTCGTCGAGATCGCTCGTGTTCTGCACGAGGAGGGCTACATCGAGGGCTACGATGTCGAGGACACCGTTCCCCAGAAGACTCTGCACATCACGCTTAAGTATGGTCCCAAGAAGGCTAAGGTCATCAACGGCATCCGCCGCATTTCCAAGCCGGGCCTGCGTAAGTACACCGGCGTTGCCGACATGCCCCGCGTCCGCGGTGGCCTTGGTACCGCCATTATTTCCACCAGCCATGGCGTCATGACCGACCGCGATGCTCGCAAGCACAACGTCGGCGGCGAGATCATCGCTTACGTCTGGTAATTCGCTCGGTAGGTAGAAGGAAAGGAGATCACCGTGTCTCGTATCGGTAATAAGCCTGTCCAGATTCCCGCCGGAGTCGAAGTGGCAGTCAACGGCAACAACGTTGTCGTCAAGGGCCCCAAGGGCCAGCTCGAGCTCGATGTCTTTGAGAAGCTCGCTATCAACGTCGAGGACAACGTCCTCACCGTTTCCCGTCCCGACGACGAGCGTGAGACCCGTGCCCGCCACGGCCTCACCCGTGCCCTCATCCACAACATGGTTGTTGGCGTTTCCGAGGGCTTCGAGAAGAAGCTCGAGCTCGCCGGCGTCGGTTACCGCGTGCAGCAGAAGGGCAAGAACCTCGAGTTCTCCCTGGGCTTCTCGCACCCCGTGATCGTCGAGGCTCCCGAGGGCATCACCTTCGAGGTTCCCGACAACACCCACGTGAACGTCAAGGGTATCAACAAGCAGCAGGTCGGTCAGATCGCCGCTGAGATCCGCGGCCATCGTCCTCCCGAGCCTTACAAGGGCAAGGGTATCCACTACGTTGGCGAGCACATCCGCCGCAAGCTGGGTAAGGCCGCCAAGTAGTCGTAACCGACTCACTCGCATAAGACCAGCACCCCGTCAGGTGCTGGCAAGATCAACCTTTTTAGGAGTTTACGTATGAACAAGCATAAGGCGAAGCTGGAAGGCCTCAAGCGTCGTCAGCGTCGTGTTCGCGGCAAGGTCTCGGGTACCTCCGAGCGTCCGCGTCTTCGCGTGACCCGTACTAACGCCAACATCTATGCCCAGATCATCGACGACAGCAAGGGCTCCAGCCTGACGCTCGTCTCTGCCTCGACCCTCGAGGCCGAGTTTAAGGGCACCCACACCTCGAACAAGGAGGCTGCGGAGAAGGTCGGTCAGCTCGTTGGCAAGCGCGCCATCGAGGCCGGCATCACCAAGGTCGCCTTCGATCGCGGTGGCCGTATCTACCATGGCCGCGTCAAGGCCCTCGCCGACGGTGCTCGTGCCGCCGGTCTCGAGTTCTAGGAGGTATGTAGCACATGGCTCGTAATCAGAAGCAGCAGCGCGAGGCCTCCGAGTTCGAGGAGCGCGTCGTTTACATCAACCGCGTGTCGAAGACCGTCAAGGGTGGTCGTCGCATGAGCCTCGTCGCTCTCGTCGTCGTTGGCGACGGCAAGGGCAACGTCGGCGTTGGCATGGGCAAGTCCGCTGAGGTGCCCCTGGCCATCTCCAAGGCGTCTCTCGATGCCAAGAAGAACATGTTCCACGTGCCGGTGACCGATCAGGGCACCATCCCGCACGAGGTTCTCGGCCACTTTGGTGCCGGCCGCATCATCATCAAGCCCGCTGTCGAGGGTACCGGCGTTATCGCCGGCGGCGCTGTGCGTCCCCTCTTCGAGCTTGCTGGCATCAAGAACGTCCTGTCCAAGTCCCTCGGTACCGACAACGGCCTCAACATCATCAAGGCTGCCGTCGAGGGCCTCAAGGAGCTCTCCAGCCCTGAGGACGTCGCGGCTCGCCGTGGCCTGACGGTCTCCGAGATGTTCGTCGGTAAGGAGAACTAAGCATGGCTGACACCATCAAGATCAAGCAGGTCCGCAGCACCAACGGTTGCAAGCAGGACCAGGTCCGTACTGTCCGTGCCCTCGGTCTCCACAGGATCCGCGAGGTTCGCGAGATTGCTGACAACGAGTCCGTCCGCGGCATGATCTTCAAGGTCAAGCACCTTGTCGAGATTGTAGAGGAGTAGCAAATGCAGCTTCACGATCTTACTCCCGCGCCCGGTTCCACCAAGAACCGCAAGCGCGTCGGCCGTGGCAATTCTTCGGGTCACGGCACCACTTCTGGCCGCGGCCAGAAGGGCCAGGGTTCCCGCTCTGGCGGCACCAAGGGTGCCGGCTTCGAGGGTGGCCAGACTCCGCTGGCTATGCGCCTGCCCAAGCTTCCGGGCTTCCGTAACCCCCGTCGTATCGAGTACACCGCTGTTAACGTTGAGCGTCTCGAGCGCAAGTTCGAGGACGGCGCTGTGATCGACGGTGCCGCTCTTAAGGCCGCTCGCATCACCAAGAGCGAGTTCGAGCCCGTCAAGGTGCTCGGCAATGGTGAGCTCACCAAGAAGTTCACGGTCAAGGTCGACAAGGTCAGCGCTTCTGCGCAGGCCAAGATCGAGGCCGCCGGCGGAAAGGTCGAGCTGCCGTGCTAAATGGTCTTAAGAATGCTTTCCGCATCAAAGAATTGCGCGAAAAGATTCTTTTTACCATAGCTATGCTCGTCGTGTACCGCATTGGTGCGCACGTTCCTGTGCCCGGCATTCCCTTCCAGGGGATGCTGGGCCTTTTCTCGACCGATAACAATTCGGTCGCCGCAGGTGCTATGGCCCTCCTGAATCTTTTCTCTGGCGGCGCGTTGAGCTATGTGTCGGTGTTTTCGCTGGGCATCATGCCTTACATCACCAGCTCGATTATCCTCCAGATGCTCCAGGCCGTCGTGCCTTCCCTGCATGAGCTTGCCCGCGAGGGCGAGGTCGGTCAGACCAAGATTACGCAGTATTCGCGTTACCTCACCCTGGCTCTGGCAATCCTCAACTCCGTGGGTTACCTCTTCCTCTTTAAGAGCTTCGGCATCAGCTTCAATGGCGCCGGCGCTCCCGAGATCATCTTCGACCTCATGATCGTCGGTACGCTCACCGCGGGCGCCATGCTGATCATGTGGATTGGTGAGCTCATCACCCAGCGCGGTATCGGCAATGGCATGTCGCTGATCATCTTCGCGAACATCATGGCCGGTCTGCCGCAGGCTATCTTCTCCAGCACCGAGGGCAATGCCGGTGGCATCATCACCGTGGTGATCATCTGCGCCATCATCCTGCTGGTTATCCCGCTGATTGTTTTCCTTGAGCGCGGCCAGCGCCGCATCCCGGTCTCCTACGCTAAGCGCGTCGTGGGCCGTCGCATGATGGGTGGCCAGACCACCTACCTGCCCATCAAGGTCAACACCGCGGGTGTCGTGCCGATTATCTTCGCTTCGGCGCTGCTGTACTTCCCGGCTCAGATTGCCGTGTTCTTCCCCGGCATCGGCTGGATTCAGGCAGTTGCCTCCGCGCTTTCGACCGGTTGGCTCAACTGGGTGCTTAACGTTGTCCTCATCGTGTTCTTCGCGTACTTCTACACCTCCATGGTGTTCAACCCCGATGACACGGCCGATAACCTTAAGAAGCAGGGCGGCTTTATTCCGGGCGTCCGTCCGGGTAGGGCTACCGCGGCCTACATCAAGAACGCGCTCAACAAGATCACGCTTCCCAGCGCTGTCTTTTTGGCGCTCATCGCCATCGTGCCTTCGATCATCTTCTCCTTCACGGGTAACCATCTGATCCAGGCATTTGGCGGCACGTCCATCCTCATCATGGTCGGCGTCGTGCTCGACACGGTCGATAAGCTCGAAGGCCAGATCAAGATGTATGATTACGATGGATTCTTTAAATAGGCTAGAGGAGGATTGCTCATGAACCTCGTATTGCTCGGAGCTCCGGGTGCCGGTAAGGGCACCGTCGCACAGGAGCTCGTCGCCGAGTTTGGCGTCGCCCATATTTCCACGGGCGACCTGCTGCGTGCTGCCGTCAAGGGTGGCACCGAGCTTGGTATTCAGGCTAAGAAGTACATGGACGCTGGCGAGCTCGTTCCCGACCAGCTCGTGATCGACCTTGTCAAGGAGCGCCTTGCCGCCGATGACGCCCAGCAGGGCTTCATCCTCGACGGCTTCCCGCGCAACACCGCCCAGGCTGTGACGCTCGATTCCGAGCTCTCCGCCATGGGTCGCGAGATCGATTGCGCCCTTCTGGTCGATGTGGCCCCCGAGGTCATTATCGATCGTCTGTCTTCGCGTCGCACCTGCCGCGCCTGCGGTTACACCGGCACCGCTGCCGATGCCACCTGCCCCAAGTGCGGTGGCGAGATGTATCAGCGCGACGACGACAAGCCCGAGACCATCAAGAACCGTCTCGACGTCTACGAGAAGTCCACGAGCCCGCTCGTTGACTACTATCGTGGCCAGGGTCTGCTCAAGTCGGTCAACGGTGACCAGGCTCGCGAGACCGTGTACGGGGATGTCAAAGAGGCTCTCGGTCTATGATCAAGATTAAGTCTGCAACGCAAATCGAGCAGATGAAGAAGGCAGGAGCGCTATCTAAGATGGCGCTCCGCCACGTTGGAGCCATGGTGCGCCCCGGCGTTTCGACTTTTGAGCTCGATCAGCTCGCGGAGCAGATTATCCGCATGCATGGCGGCACCCCGGCCTTTAAGGGCTACGGCGGGTTCCCGGGAACCATCTGCGCATCGATCAACGATGCCGTGGTTCACGGTATTCCCAACCCCGACATGATCCTGCGCGATGGCGATATCATCTCCATTGATACGGGAGCTGTCGTTGACGGTTGGGTCGGCGATAACGCTTGGACGTTTTTCGTCGGCACCCCCACGCCCGAAGCCAAGGCTTTGTGCGAGGTCACGCGCGATTGCCTTAAGGCTGCCATCGAGCAGGCTGTTCCCGGTAACCATATCGGGGACGTCGGTTATGCCGTTCAGTCCCTCGCCGAGTCTCACGGTTACGGCGTGCTTCGTGATTATGTGGGCCATGGCATTGGCCTCGTGATGCACGAGGACCCCAACGTTCCTAACTATGGAAAGAAGGGGAGGGGCGTTCGCCTCCAGGCCGGCATGGTCATTGCCATTGAGCCGATGGTTACGATGGGTTCCAACCATGTGAGCACGGGTTCCGACGGTTGGATCGTCACGACCAACGACCACCTGCCCGCCGCGCACTACGAGAACACCGTCGCCATTACCAATGACGGCCCGGTGATTCTCACCACGGATGCGCAAGGTGCTTGGTGTTCGCTCCAAGGCGGAGAAATGTAACAAGTTCCACTTAGTTGTGGAGCCATTACGAAGTTATTACGATGCGTGCATACGTGTTGTAGAATACTCAATCGCTGTCGTTTTCTAGAGAAAGATGATTGCTTGTGAAGAAGGAAGACGCAATTGAGCTCGAGGGTACGGTAAAGGAACCGTTGCCCAACGCCATGTTTAAGGTCGAGCTCGAGAACGGTCATTCGGTTCTGTGCAACATTTCTGGCAAGATCCGAATGAATTACATCCGTATTCTCCCCGGTGACAGGGTTGTCGTGGAGCTTTCCCCGTACGACCTGACCCGCGGCCGCATCACCTATCGCTACAAATAGCGGCACGCATACACGCACTCCATTTCCGACTGCAGGCTTAGCTCAACCTACGGTCGGATTGTGTGTGAAGACCAGCCATAGTTTTAAACGCCTGCGGCTGGGCGAGTAGATAGTAGGGAAGTAGTTTGAGCGCTACCGAAAGGAAGAACGATGAAGGTACGTCCTTCGGTCAAGAAGATGTGCGATAAGTGCAAAATCATTAGGCGCCATGGCAAGGTCCTCGTCATTTGCGAGAACCCCCGTCATAAGCAGCGTCAGGGTTAAGAGAGGAGACTACGTTGGCCCGTATTAATGGTGTCGACCTCCCGCGTGAGAAGCGCGTTGAGATCGGTCTGACCTACATTTACGGCATCGGCCGCACCACTGCGACGAAGATTTGCGTCGAGTGCAACGTTAACGTGGATACGCGCGTTAAGGACCTCACCGAGGATGAGGTTAACGCCATCCGCGATTATATCGACAAGAACCAGATCATGGTTGAGGGCGACCTCCGCCGTGAGCGCAACCAGAACGTCAAGCGCCTTATGGACATCGGCTGCAACCGCGGCCTTCGTCACCGCAAGGGCCTCCCGGTCCGCGGCCAGCGCACCCACACTAACGCTCGTACCCGCAAGGGCCCGAAGCGTCAGATCGGTGCTAAGAAGAAGAAATAAGGAGCGCTAGATAGATGGCTACTGCTAAGAAGAACGTTCGCGCTGCCCGTCTGAAGCGCGCGGACCGTAAGAACATTTCCGTGGGCCAGGCTCACATTCGTTCTACGTTCAACAACACGATCGTTTCGATCACCGATCCCCAGGGCAACGTCATTTCCTGGAAGTCGGCTGGCCAGGTGGGCTTCAAGGGCTCCCGTAAGTCCACGCCGTTCGCTGCCCAGATGGCTGCCGAGGCTGCTGCCAAGCAGGCCATGGAGCACGGTATGAAGAAGGTTTCCGTCTTCGTCAAAGGCCCCGGCTCCGGTCGTGAGACCGCCATCCGCTCCCTCCAGGCTGCTGGCCTCGAGGTCTCGAGCATCCAGGACAAGACCCCCATTCCGCACAACGGCTGCCGCCCCAAGAAGCGTCGCCGCGTGTAACTGAAAGGATCGTATCAATATGGCAATCGACAGGACTCCTGTTCTTAAGCGCTGCCGTCAGCTCGGGATCGATCCCGCTGAGCTCGGTTACAGCAGCAAGAAGGAATCTATCCGTCAGCCCAAGCGCCGTCGCAAGGAATCTGAGTACGGCATGCAGCTGCGCGAGAAGCAGAAGGTCAAGTTCATCTATGGCGTTCTGGAGAAGCAGTTCCACGGCTACTTCAACAAGGCCCGTAAGATGAACGGCGTCACCGGTGAGAACCTCATGATCATCCTTGAGTCTCGCCTCGACAACGTCGTCTTCCGTCTTGGCTTTGCCCGCACCCGCAAAGAGGCTCGTCAGTCCGTCCGTCACGGTCACTTCACCGTGAACGGCAAGCGCGTGGACATCCCGTCTTACCGCGTCAAGGCCGGCGACGTCGTCGCTGTCGGCGAGAAGTTCCGTGACCTCCTCCCCATCAAGGAGGCCCTGATTTCCTCCGAGCGCTTTGAGGTCCCTGGCTGGCTCGAGGTCGATATCGAGAAGCTGTCTGGTAACGTGCTCGCTCTGCCGACGCGTGAGCAGATTAGCGGTGATATCAACGAGCAGCTCATCGTCGAGCTCTACTCTAAGTAGTCCATCCGGGCTGCTGAGGCTGGAGGTAATACATGTCAGAATTCATTAGGCCTCAGGTTCAGGTCGAAGAGATCAACGAGACGTCTGCTCGTGTCTCCGTCGAGCCGCTCGAGCGTGGCTACGGCGATACGCTGGGTAACTCCCTTCGTCGCGTTCTTCTGTCCTCGCTCGAGGGTGCCGCCGTCGAGGCTATTCAGATCGATGGCGCGCAGCACGAGTTCATGACCATCCCTAACATGGTCGAGGATGTCACCGACATCGTCCTGAATGTCAAGGGTCTTGTCTTCAGGGCTCTCGGCACGACCGACGAGGCGACCGCCACCATCTCGGTTGACGGCCCCTGCGAGGTCACCGGTGCGGACTTCTTTATTCCGTCCGAGTTTGAGCTGGTCAACCCCGAGCAGCACATCGCTACGCTCACCGAGGGTGGCCATCTCACCATGAGCATGCGCATCGGCTATGGCCGCGGCTATGTTTCTGGCGAGGCCAACAAGCGCGACAACGATCCCATCGGTGTGATCCACGTCGACTCGCTGTACTCGCCGGTTTCCCGTTGCGCCAAGCTCGTTGAGGCTTGCCGTGTCGGTCAGCACACCGACTACGACCGCCTTGTCCTCGAGATCGAGACCAACGGCTCCATCGCCCCGCGCGACGCCGTGGTCCAGGCTGCCAATATCATCAACCAGCATATGGCCGCCTTTATGAACCTTGCCGAGACCCCCGAGGTCGAGGAGGAGGCTTCGATCTTCGCTCCCGAGGTCACCAACGACAACGCCGAGCTGGACAAGCAGATCGAGGATCTGGACCTTTCCGTCCGTTCCTACAACTGCCTTAAGCGCGCCAGCATTCACTCGGTCCGTCAGCTCGTTGAGTTCTCGGAGAACGATCTGCTCAACATCCGTAACTTCGGTGTTAAGTCGATCGAGGAAGTGAAGGACAAGCTTGAGTCCATGGGCCTGAGCCTGAAGGCTTAATGCTTCGCATATTTGAGGAGAAACTAGACCATGCGTCATAACGTTAAGAAGGGCCTGAAGCTCGGCACCGATGCGAGCCACACCAAGGCCATGAAGAAGAGCCTTGCTAAGGCCCTCTTCGAGAACGACCGCATCAAGACCACCGAGACCCGCGCTAAGGCGCTGCGTTCGGTCGTCGATCCGATCATCACCTGGGCCAAGAAGGGCGACCTGCACTCTCGTCGTCTGGCTATCGCCAAGCTCGGCGATAAGCAGCTCGTTGCCGAGATCTTCGACAAGGCTGCTCAGGGCATGTGGCAGGACCGCAACGGCGGTTACACCCGCATCATGAAGCTCGGTAACCGCAAGGGCGACAACGCTCCCATCGTTATCATGGAGCTCGTCACCGAGCCTTGCACGCCTAAGGCCAAGAAGGCTGCTCCGGCCCCCAAGAAGGCCGCTGCTCCCAAGAAGGTCGAGGCTGCCGAGGAGGCTCCTGCTGAGGAGACCGCTGAGTAGACAATCCGTCTGCATAGGCTATATTCGAGGGGTACGTTCGCGTACCCCTCTTTTTTTGTCGAAATGCCATTGCCTGTTTGTTGGGAGCGTCCATGACCGCGCCGTCTGATTTCAATTCGATTCCCGAGCTCGATGCCACGCTCGTTTTCCGCGTGGCCTACGATGGCTCGTCCTACAGCGGCTTTGCCGAGCAGCCCGGTCAGACGACGGTTGCGGGCGAGCTGCGCCGCGCTATCGAGACGCTCCTGCGCCGTCCGATTGTCCTGACGTGCGCGGGGCGTACCGATGCCGGCGTACATGCCGTGGCTCAGTACATCAGCGTGCCCGTAACGGACGCTGAGCTCGCTTGTACGCGCCGTAGGTGGCTGCGGGCTATGGATGCCCTGCTACCCAAAGATATCGCCATAAACGAGGTCTACAAGGCCCGTAAAGGCTTTTCTGCACGCTTTGATGCGCGTTCACGTACATATACGTACCGTATTGCCGATCGCGACGCGCGTCCCGTGCTCTCACGGGGTGCCGTGTGGTGGCATCGCTATCCCTTGGACGTCGAGGCCATGTCTGCGGCCTGTCCCGCGCTTTTGGGTGAGCAGGACTTTAAGAGCTTTTGCAAGGTTGCCTCGGCCGTTGGCAAGCCCACGCATCGCTGCGTGATGCGTGCCGAGTTTGGCCATGAGGTTGCGTTTGGCGAGGACATCCTGACGTTTACCATCGAGGGCAATGCGTTTCTGCATTCGATGGTCCGCACGATCGTGGGCACGCTTGTCGAGATTGGCATGCATCGCCGTAAACCCGAGTGGATGCGCGAGGTCATCGATGCTTGCGACCGTACCGCTGCGGGCCCCACGGCTCCTGCCTGCGGCCTTACGTTTATGGGCGTGGATTACGATCCCGTAGAGCTTGTCGTGCTCGACTAGGGGGGGGCTCGACGCGTCGTGCGTCGACACCCGTCATCTGTGGGGTGCGCGTGTGCAACATCTGTTCTTGGCGTGCAATACAACCGGTGTCTCATTGCTTTTATTGCCGGGGTGTACCATGAACCACGATTTGATTCATTGCTGTCGAGAGGACGGATAACTTGGTTCGACGTGGCTCGCATCCGCGACTTTCGGTGATCCTTGTGGTAGAAGGTTCGCCCAGCTATGCGATGCGTGCGCTCGAGAGTATCCAGAACCAAGACCTCTACGATTTGCAGATTATCGTTGTCTGCCGCGATGCTGCGCCCGGTGTGCGCCATTCGCTTCAAGTTGCTGCCGACAGGGACATCCATATTGATTTGATTGACGTCGAGGACGCGAAGTGCGGTGCTTGTCTTCGTGCCGGTTTTGCTGTCTCGCGTGGCTCTCAAATCATCGCTATGAACGCCGATGAGTGGTTTGCTCCGCAGTCCCTTTCCAAGATGGTCGATATCGCGTGCGATACTACGGCAGACATAGTGCTCCCCACGGTGTCGCTCGACCGCTATGATGCACATCGAGAGCGCCATTCGCGCGTCTTGGATGCTGCTCATATTTCCATTGATAGCAAATCCTCGATGGTGACCGGGCTGCCCCAGTTGATTTTAGGCGGCCTTGTCGTTCAGACCTCTGGCGTGATGTACAGCCGCTCGCTGTTTGAGGCATGCCTGTCGCGCGGCAAGGCGTACCGTACGGTTGAGTTTATGGCTTATGCGCTCTCGCAGGCACGATTCGTGTCCGGCTGCGGCGACGCTTGTTTCCACGCGGTGGCACCTAAGCTTACAGATGCCTTTGATCCCACCATGTATGCCAGGATATCCGATGACACTCGAGCGCTCGACGAGCTTGCGGACTCACTCTCGGAAGCAGATAGCGGTGGTCGGCTCAAGCTGGCAAGCCAAAAGTTCTACTTTGCCGGACTGGTCGCCTGCATCGAGAATTTGTGTCTGAGCCCGCATGGGGTGTCGTCAATCGAGCGTTCCGCCCGCATGCGTGATATGCTCGAGGCGCCTCGAACCCGTCAGATGGTCGCCGCGCTCAAGGATAACCATCGGGGACTCGGTCTGTTGTTTGGGCCGATCGCCAGCGCCAAGCCCGCGCGCTGCGTGATGTGTACGCATCTGGCAGCTTTTCTTAACCGGACGGGCGCAAAAACCGCCTAAACGGCTCATCTCGAAACAATTTTGCATAGAATTGTTTCGAAATGAGTTCTTATACACAAAAGCCTTCAAATAGCGTTAAACTATTCAATCACTGATTGATTGTCTCCGCCATCTTTTGGAGAGAGGGTTTGTATGGCTAAAAAACGCAATGGGCGCCAGGATGCCATTAGAGATATTGTGCGCAATAAGGACGTCCGCACGCAGCGCGTGCTGGTCGATGAGCTCCGCGCTATGGGCTTTGATTGCACGCAGGCGACTGTCTCTCGCGATATTGCCGATATGGGGCTGCGTAAGCTCCCTGAGGGCATCTATGTTCTGGCAGAGGACCTGCACCTGCAGCGTATGGTTTCCGAGCTCGTAACGGGCGTTCTGCGCACCGATAATCTGGTTATGATCAAGGCTCAGCCTGGCACGGCTTCCGGCATCGCCGCCGCCGTTGATGCGGCAGAGCTGCCCGATGTGCTTGGCTCGCTTGCCGGCAACGATACGATTTTGGTTATTGCCCAGACGGCCGAGGACGGCGAGCGTCTCGAGGCGCTGATCAATAAGCTGAGCAATTCTCGCAAGTAGGCGTGCGGGTCGTGCGCTCGGCACTGTGTGCGTGACATGGTGGCTTGTAAGGGGGTATCGACGTTGGTCGGTACCCCCTATATTGTTTGCCGGTATAAAGACCGTTCACCAGGTCGCTTTAAACTAAAAGGCCCCCGAGCAGTTTAATAAGCTGCTCGGGGGCCTTGTTGCTAATGGCCGGATGAATTTCTAGCCAACAGTATCGTCAGGCGTGGGCGAGGGGTCGGGAGTGGGCGTAGGCGTGGGCGTAGGCGTGCCGCCATCGCCGCCGGTCGAACCACCAGTGGAGCCGCCCGTCGAGCCACCGGTCGTTCCGGTGCCGCCGGTGGTGTCGCCGCCCGTGGTCTCGGTGGTCGTGGTCGTCGTGGTGGTCGTTGTGGTGGTTTCCTCTTCGTCCTCGTTCTCGTCCTTGTCGTCGTTCTCCGTCTTCTTGGTGTTGTTGGTGCCGTAGAACTTCCAGACGCTGTTGTTCTTGTAGGTGGGCGCCGTTCCGGTCGCAAACTCCTCGCGTTCGGTACCGGTCAGAACGGTGTTCATAAACCGCTTAAAGACAGGCAGGTTGGTGCTGTCGCCCAGCAGGTCCGTGCCGTATTTTTGGATGGGGATCTCGCCCGCGGAATAGCCGGTCCACAGGGCGCACGCCAGCTGCGGGGTATAGCCGCAGAACCACAGGTTGGTGGTGTTGTCGGTGGTGCCCGTTTTGCCGGCATAGGGCTGGTTGACGCTCAGGGCGCCAGCAGCACCCGTACCGCCGCCCTGCATGACGCCGGACAGAACATCGGTGACCGCGGCGGCCTCGCCCTCGGTAAGCACCTGTGAGGGATTGTCCGTGTGCTGGTACAGCACCGAACCGGTACGAGAGTCAATCTCGGTGATGGCGATCGGCTGGCGATAGTAGCCGCCGTTGGCAAACGTCGCGTAGGCGGCGGCCATCTCGAGCGGCGAGATCGAGCCGGTGCCGAGCGTCATGACGGGAACGTCCTCGATGTTGTCCTTGGCGGGATCGATGCCGAGCTTTTTGACGAGTGAGATGATCTTGCTGTTGCCGACGGCCTCGGCCACCTGGATGTAGCCGGTGTTGGAGGAGTATGCCGTTGCCTGCTTAAGCGTGATGTTGCCATAGCTCTGGTTGGCGTAGTTTTGGACCTCGGTCGTGGTGCCCTTAGCCTTGAGCGGCGAATTGCAGTTGAGGGTGACGTTGGGGTTCATGCCGTTTTGGATGGCGGTTGCCAGCGTAAAGGCCTTAAAGGTGGAGCCGACGGGACGCTTGGCCGTGGCATGGTTTACGTGGTTCTCGTCGGCGTTGTAGTCGTAGCCGCCCACCATGCACTTGATGTAGCCGGTCTTGGGGTCGACGACGACCATGCCCATATCCAGGCCGTCGAGTGAGAGCGTGTCGAGCTGCTGGCGGACGGCATTCTCTGCCACCTGCTGCATCGTGGGGTCGATGGTGGTCTTGACGGTCAGACCGCCCTTAAAGAGCACGTCGGTCGAGAACTCCTGCTCCAGCAGCTGCTTAACATAGGCGACAAAGTAGGGCTGCGAGTATACGTCGACGCCGCTGCCCGAAATCTCGGTCACGTTGAGGGTGATGGGCTCGGCCTGTGCGGCATCGTGCTCCTCCTGCGTAATGTGGCCCAGGCGCAACATGTTGTCGAGGACCTTGTTGCGGCGAGACAGTGCCAGATCGGGATTGACCGTGGGGTCGTACTGCGAAGGCGAGTTGGGAAGGCCGATGAGCAGCGCGGCCTCGCTGAGGGTGAGGTCGGCGGCGCTCTTGGACAGATAGGTCTCGGCTGCGGCCTCGATGCCGTAGGCGCCGTGGCCGTAATAGATGGTGTTGAGGTACATCATGAGGATCTCGTCTTTGGAGTACATATCCTCCATCTTGATGGCGATGTAGGCCTCGCGTACCTTACGCTCGATGGTCGAGTCGAACTGCTCCTCCTGCAGGATGGTGTTGCGCACCAGCTGCTGGGTGATAGTCGAGGCGCCTTCGTGCCCGCCGCCGAGGGTTGCCACCGCAGCACGCGCGATACCCCACAGGTCGATACCGCCGTGCTCGTAGAAGCGCTCGTCCTCGACGTCAACGGTGCCCTGCAGCACGTAGGGGGAGACCTCGTCCTTGGTGATGGACTTGCGGTTTTGCGTGTAGAAGCTCGCGATCTTGTTGCCGTTGCAGTCGACGATCTCGGTGGGCTCGCTCACCAGATACGCGTTGGCGTCGGTGTAGTCGGGCAGATCGGACAGCCAGCGGTTGACGTTGCCGACCATGCCGATGCCAAACGCCACGCCCGCAATCAGCAGAAAGCCCAAAAACGAGAGCAGGATTATGGGCAGGGCGTGCGTCTTTGAACGGCTGTGTCCCTGTCGTTGGCGAGGACCCATATATTGACCTCCAGGTATGTCGTGCCGGACGGTGGATGTGCCGTCGGGGCAGGATGGACATAAGTTATTACACGATAAACCAAACGGGGCGCGCGAGGCCTCGTGTATGCTGGAAGACGGCATTTTTCAGAGTGAATGCATACCTTGGTAAGGAGTTTGCCGATGGCGATTCGGGCGATGGGGCCGAGCGGACAATGTATGAACGGGTCGGGGGCCGCTGGGGCGGCGCTGCCCGAACTGCTGGCGCCGGCGGGCGGACTCGACCAGATGCTCGCGGCTGTTGCGGCGGGCGCCGATGCCATCTATGCGGGCCTGGGCGGTTTCAACGCGCGCGTGAGCGCGCATGGCTTTACGGATGACGAGTTTGCGCGCGGCTGCGCCGTGGCGCATGCCCATGGCGTGCGCGTGTACGTGACGCTCAATGTTTTTGTGTTCGACGACGAGTTGGCAGACGCGGTGGCGCTGGGAGCGCACGCGTATGCGTTGGGTGCCGATGCCTTGATCGTGGCGGATGCCGGGCTGGCTTGCGCGTTGCGCGCGGCGATTCCCGGGGTCGAGATTCACCTGTCCACGCAGGCGGGCGTCCATAGCGAGGGCGCCGTGCGACTGGCTGCCGACGAGTTGGGAGTCGAGCGCGTGACGACGGCACGCGAGCTGACGGTCGACGAGATTGCCGCGCTGTGCGCCACGGGCGTGCCGATTGAGGTTTTCTGCCAAGGTGCCATTTGCATCGGTTACTCGGGCGCCTGTGAGTTCTCGGCACTGCGGCGCGCTCGCTCGGCGATGCGCGGTGACTGCACACAGCCCTGCCGTCTGGCATATGACTTGGTGGACGAGGCGGGGGAGAGCGTTGTTTCCGTTGAGGGCGACCGCCTGCTGTGCCCACGTGACTATCTGGGCATTGCACACCTGCCCGAGCTCGTTGCCGCCGGCGTGGCGTCGCTCAAGATCGAGGGGCGCATGAAGAATCCCGACTATGTGTTCAACGTAGTGCAGGTGTGGCGCCGGGCGCTCGATATGGTGCGCGACGGCGCGTGGGAGCCCGATATCGTGGCGGAGCTTGAGCGTGAGCTGGGTAGGTCGTTCAACCGTGGGTTCACCGATGCGTATCTGCGGGGGAGATCGGGTGCCGAGCTCATGAGCTTTGAGCGCGCAATTAACCAAGGTGTCCGCGTGGGCCGCTTGGTGGCGGTGGGCTACGAAGAGGTGACCGTCGAGCTCGATGCCGCCGTGGCGGCGGGTGACACGCTCGAGATTCGGTTCTATCCGGGTGGCGACGCGCGTCCCGATGTGCCCAAGCGCTGGCCTCAGGTGCCCTGTCCGGGGGACGCCGCGGCGGGGGAGTGCGTTGTCGTGCACTGCAAGCGCAAGGTGGACACGGGCTGCGAGGTCTATCTGATTCGCAGTGCCGGTGTGCTGGAGCAGACGGCGACGGCGTTGGAGCGCATGCGGGCCGAGGCGGACACTGCTGTACCTGTTGAGCGCACTGTTGAGGTTCTGCCGTTTGAAGGCGGCACGGTGGATGACGATGCATCGACGGGGGAGCTGATGGAGTCGCCGGAGCAGGGGGTTCCCGCTCGCGTGGCTTTTGCCTGGCAGCTGATGGATACCGACCCGCATGACGAGCTCGATCTGTCCGATGCGACCGTGGTGCTCGACGAGGTCTGCCGCGTGGGCGATGCCGAGCGGACCCGGTCGCTAATGCGGCGTGCCGGGCGCGTGGTCTGTCGCAACCTGGGGCAGGTGGCGATGGCTCGTGAGCTGGGCGTGATGTTTGACGTGGCAGCGCCGGTGTTCTGCGCGAATCGTGCCACGCTTGCTTGGCTGCGCGGGCTTGGCGCACGGCGGGTGTACTTGCCTGCCGAGCTTGTCACCAACGACGCTGAGCTCGTTGCCAGCCTCGCCGATCGCCCCGGCGTCTTGGGCCCCGTCGATGCCGACCGCCCTGAGCTTATGGTGTGCGAGCACTGCCTGCTGACCGCCGAGGGTACCTGTGCCACCGATGCAACGGGGCAGGTCCATTGTCGTGACTGCCAACGCCGTCGGCAGATGCGCTACCTAGTCGAGCGCGACGGCACGCGTCTGCCGGTCGCTGTCGACGCATGCGGCAGGACGAGGATTTTCCTATCGTAGGTGCCGCGTCGCGTCAGTTTGTTATCATATGAGAGTTTATGGACTTCCAGCACCGCCGTATCCGGTGAGGGTGCTATAGCAAAAGGAGGATACCCAATGCTGTCTGTCGACGAGCAAATGCATATCATCACCTCGGGCGCTGCGAAGATCGTCCCCGAGGCCGACCTTCGCAAGAAGCTTGAGAAGGGCGAGCCCCTCAACATCAAGCTCGGCGTCGATCCCACCAGCCCCGATCTGCACCTTGGCCATGCCGTGCCCCTGCGCAAGATGCGTCAGTTCCAGGACCTGGGCCACAACGTCACCCTCATCATCGGCAACGGCACCGCGCTGATCGGCGACCCTTCGGGCAAGAATTCCACCCGTCCGCAGCTTTCGCAGGAGCAGATCGAGGCCAATGCCGAGACCTATGTGAGCCAGGCCATGAAGATCCTGGATCCCGAGAAGACCACCATCGTGCACAACGGCGACTGGATCCTTTCGATGGATCTGGCCGGTCTGCTGCAGGTGTGCTCCAAGTTCACCGTCGCCCGCATTCTTGAGCGCGATGACTTTACCAAGCGCTACCAGTCTCAGACGCCGATCGCCCTGCATGAGTTCCTGTATCCCGTGATGCAGGCTTTCGACTCCGTGCAGATCAAGGCCGACGTGGAGATGGGCGGCACCGATCAGCTCTTCAACCTGCTCGCCGGCCGTGAGCTCATGGAGAAGATGGGCATGGAGCCCCAGATCGCGCTCACCATGCCGCTGCTCGAGGGCACCGATGGCGTTCGTAAGATGTCCAAGTCCTACGGTAACTACATCGGCCTGACCGACGCGCCCAAGGACATGTTCGGCAAGACCATGTCCATCCCCGACGAGATGATCGGCAAGTACTATCGTCTGGCCAGCTCGCTCACCCCGGCCGAGGTCGACAAGATCGACGCTGCCCTGGCCGATGGTTCTGCCGACCCCTACGAGCTCAAGCGCGCTCTGGGCCGCGACCTGTGCGACACCTACCACGGCGCCGGTGCCGGCGACGAGGCTCAGGCCGAGTTCGACCGCGTGTTCAAGGAGGGCCAGCTCGCCGACTTCCCCGAGAAGCACGTTGAGCTGACTGTTAACGACGAGGGCCAGATCTACCTCGCTGGCCTGCTCAAGGACCTGGGTCTTTCGGCGAGCGCCGGCCAGGCTCGTCGTGATATCGACGGCGGCGGCGTCAAGATCAACGGCAAGGCCGTGGCTCCCAAGAGCTATAACATCGATCCCAGCGCCCTCAAGCTGGGCGACACCCTCTCCGTAGGCAAACGCAAGGGCTTTAAACTGGTCTAGCGATTACGTCAACCCAACATGCGAAATAGGGCCGCAACTGGTTTTCCCAGCTGCGGCCCTATTTTGGTTGGCACCTGGGGACGTTCCTATTGTGCCGGCACTCTGGGACACTCCTTGCCAAAGGATAGGGGCTGCGGGGGCAGGTTGGCGGTGCCGTTAAGCGAAAGGGGTGTTAGCGGGGCCTTCTTTTGGGCATACAATGGCTATTGGCTTGCTGCGGTGAAGGCTCGTCCGCTCCGCAGCTTTTTTCTACGGTTAAAGGAGTATGTATGTCCGTTGAGGTCATGAGGTCCGTGATCGAGGCCGCCGAGGGCCGCGTGCCTGTCGACACGCTGTTTACCAATGCGCAGATTGTCGACGTGTACGGTCAGCGCGTGGCGCCCGGCAGTGTTGCCGTCAAGGACGGCGTGATTGTCGGCGTGCTCTACGACGGTCGCGACGATCCCGCCGGCACCTACGAGGCGACCGAGGTCATCGACTGCCAGGGTCGCTACATCGCCCCTGGTTTTATCGACGGGCACCTGCATATCGAGTCTTCGAACATCCGCCCTGCCGAGTATGCGCGCATGGCGGCGACACGCGGCACCACCACAGCCATTGCCGACAGCCACGAGATCGCCAATGTTTCCGGTCTGGACGGTCTGCGCTTTATGATCGAGGACGGTCGCCGCGCACCCATCTCCATCAAGTACATGATGCCCTCGTGCGTGCCCGCGCTGCCCGACGAGCAGGCCGGCGCCGTCATTTCGGCCGCCGACATGCAGGCGTTTTTTGCCGAGCATCCGGGCGACGTTTTTGGCCTCGGCGAGATGATGAACCTGCCGGGCGTCTTTATGGCCGATCCCGAGACCTGCGCTCGTATCGACGCTGCTAACCAGACGCCGTCCAAGCAAGTCGACGGCCATGCGCCACTTGTCGCCGGCAAGGACCTCAACGCCTATGCCGCGGCGGGCATTATCGCCGACCACGAGTCGACGATCCCCGAGGAGGCGCTCGATAAGCTGTCCCGCGGCATGTATGTGATGCTGCGCGAGGGTACGTGTAGCCACGACCTTGCCAACTTGTCGCCGATGCTGTTGGAGAACCCCGCCCGCGCCCGCCGCTGCTGTTTTGCGACCGACGACCGCGCTCCCTCCGATGCGCTTTCGGCCGGCATGATCGACAATGCCTGCCGCGTGGCCATCGAGGCCGGTATTGACCCCGTGGTTGCCATCTCTATGGCGTCCCTTTCTACGGCCGAGGCGTTTGGCCTGGACCACGGTTGCCGCGACCCGCACGAACTGCGTGGCGCCATCGCCCCGGGCAAGCGTGCCGACCTGCTGGTACTCAACGACCTGACGTTTGCCACGGCTCCGCATCGCGTATATGCCGCCGGTGCTCTGGTGGCGCAGGATGGCACCTTTGTGGGCGAGATTGCACCCGAGATGGCCGAGGTTGCGGCCCTTGCCGATGAGCTGCGCGCCTCCGTTAAGCTGCCGAAGCTTTCGCTCGACGTGTTTGACTATGCCTTTAAGCCGGGCGAGGCCGTTATCGATGTCATCCCGGGTATGGCTATCACGGGTATGGCCCGCCCCGAGAGCGCCGAGGACTTGCGCCGCATTATGCTGATCGAGCGCCATGGCCGCGGCGTGTCGCTGCAGGCCGAGGGCGCCGATGGCGACGGCCCCGCTGGCCTGGGCCTGGTCGGCAAGCATATCGGTCGCGGCTGGGTGCGCGGTTTCACCATCACCGGTGGTGCCATTGCCTCCACGATCGGCCACGACTCGCACAACGTGTGCGTGGTGGGCGACAATGCGGCGGATATGATGGCTGCCGTTGAGGCCGTGGGCCAGGGCGGCCACGTGCTGGTGCGCAACGGCGAGGTCGTGGCGCGCATTCCGCTGGCGCTCGGTGGCCTGATGAGCGAGGGCACGGCCGAGGACGTTGCCGCGCAGCACGACGACTTTATGGTCAAGGCGCGCGCCATGGGCATTGAGCCGCCGCTCGACCCCATCATGGGCATCATCTTCCTGCCCCTGCCGGTCATCCCGACGCTCCGCATCCGCCCCGAGGGCATGTTCGACGTCACGACCTTCACCTACGCCGACTAGTCATCGGGGACGTTTTTAAACGACTGGCCGTCGGGGTGGCGTGTCGCCTGACGCCGCGACCGTGAGGCCTCTGGCATGTGTGAACTATTTGCCAGGTCCTTGTAACGTTTACGCCCGCGGAGTCTTATCTGAGCTTCCTCTGGGTACGTTGGAATCGGATACACGTTCGATTCCAACAAGCCCGAAGGGAGCTTTTCTATGTTTAAACTGATTGCATCCGATATGGACGGCACACTGCTTGACGAAAACGGCCAGGTGCCTCCCGAGACCTACGAACTGATTCTGGCGCTACACGAGCATGGCGTGCATTTCGCCGCATCGTCAGGTCGTCGCTACGATCGCCTGTGCGAGTTCTTTGCGCCCGTTCGCGACAAGATGGACTTTGTCGCCGCTAACGGCGCCCAGGTCTACGCCGACGGTAAGATGGTAGACCGTGAGGTGTATTCCCACCTGGCGATTCGAAGGCTCGCCCAAGCCGTCAGGACGTTTCCCAATCTGCATCTTGCGCTCTTTGACCGAACCAAGTCCTTCCTGCTCGATGACGAGTGCAAGTTCGTGCGTGAGGTCGATAAGGACCTTCCCAATGCCGAGCGCATTTGGGAGCTGCCCGACCCCAGCGTAAATATCATCAAAGCGAGTATCTTTTGCGACGACAGTGCGGTTATGGACAGTGCGTACGTGCTACAGCGCGAACTTGGTCAGCTCTTTACTTTTGCGCCTTCGGGCAACGCGTGGATCGATGCCATGCAGCCTGGTGTGTCGAAGGCCTCGGGTATCGCGCAGCTCGCGGAGCATTACGGCATTGGACGCGACGAGGTCATGGCGTTTGGCGACTCGATGAACGACTACGAGATCATTCGCTTTGTCGGTACGGGCTGCGCGATGGAAAACGCGCGCCCCGCGCTCAAGGCGGTGGCCGATCGCGTGGTGGGTTGTAATCGCGACCACGCCGTCCAGCAGGAGCTCCGTCGCGTGCTGGAGAGTCTCTCCTAATCCGGCAGATGGGGACGTTCCTTTTCTGTCGGCAATGGGGGACAGTCCTTGCAGCTTTTTCGCGAAGACTGTCCCCAACGACTAGTCATTCAAGAACGCCCCAATGACTAGGCGAGGGCGGCCATGATGGTGCGGGCGACGCCGTCGTGGTCGTTGTCGAACTCGGTGATGGCGTCGGCGGCGTCGCGGTCCTCGGGCTCGGCGTTGATCATGGCCATGCCGTGGCCCGCCGCCTGCAGCATGGGGATGTCGTTGATGTTGTCGCCGAACGCCCAGGCGCCGGCGAAACGCTCGCCCAGATGCTCACATAGCCACGTGAGGGCCGTTCCCTTGGTGGCGCCCTTACCCATGACCTCGATATTCATGGTGTAAGAACGCGTGACCTCAATGCCTTCGAGCGTGTCGAGCGCCGCCGCGATGGCGTCGCGATCGGCCGGGTTGTGCCAGTACATGGCGATGCGTTCGAGTGTCTCGACCTCGTCGATCTTGCTGTCGATATCCATGTCGATCGGTGTTCGTGTGCGCTTAAGCGAAGCCGCGATGTGGGGGTCGCCGCCGCAGAATTCGTCCAGGCGCGCGTAGAGCGAGCGGGGGAGGAAGCACTGCCCGTCCGCGAAGATATCGAAGGTCACATCGAGGCCGGCTGCAATGCTATGGACGCGGTGGGCGATGGCGCGGTCGAGCGGTCGGCTCAAAATGCGCGTGGCACGCGAGGCATCGGTGGGCACAACGTCGTCGAGCTGCCAGACGCTGGCACCGTTGGCGCAGACCGCGTAGTGTACGGCGGGGTGGGCGAGGATGGGCTCAAAGATGCCCGACAGAGGACGCCCCGTGCAGGGCACAAACTCAATCCCACGTCGAGCGAGTTCGTCGAGCATTGCCCAGGTGGCGTCGCTCATCTGCTTATCACTCGTCAGCAGCGTTCCATCCATATCGGAAAACACAATCATTCGCTGCAATCCTTTCTACTGGCATAAAAAGCGTGGCCGAGGGCGGTGATGCCCTGGCCACGCTCGGGTTCTATAACGGTCTGCGTCCTAACGATCGGCGAGCGGCTTGTACTCCAGCGGCTCGATAACCGGGCGATACGCGGGACGGATGATGCGGTGCGCGCAGAAGAGCTCTTCCATGCGGTGCGCGGACCAGCCGGCCATGCGGGCGACGGCGAACAGCGGCGTAAAGAGCGTCTCGGGCACGCCGAGCATCTTGTAGATAAAGCCCGTGTACAGGTCGATGTTGGCACAGATGGGCTTGGTCATGCCGTGATCGCGCATCACTTGCGGGGCCAGGCGCTCGATGCGCTCGATGAGTGCGAACTCCTCGCCCAAGTCCTTCTTGGCGGCAAGCGTGCGCGCGTAACGGCGGCACACCTCGGCGCGCGGGTCGCTGAGCGTATAGACGGCGTGGCCCATACCGTAGATGAGGCCCGTGCCGTCGAAAGCCTGCTTGTCGAGGATCTTGCCCAGGTAGGCCGCGACCTCGTCCTCGTCCTCCCAATTGGAGACGTGCGCACGGATGTCCTCGTGCATGGACACGACCTTGGCGTTGGCGCCGCCGTGGCGCGGGCCCTTGAGCGAGCCGATAGCCGCGGCGTAGGCGGAATACGGGTCGGTGGCCGAGGAGGACAGCACGCGGCAGGCAAACGTGGAGTTGTTGCCGCCGCCGTGCTCGGCATGCAGCATGAGCATCACGTCGAGCAGCATGGCTTCGTCGCGGGTGAATGCCATGCCGCCGCGCAACACCTGCAGGATAGTCTCGGCGGTGGAGAGGCCGGGTGTGGGGTGCGGTACATGAACCTCGGAGCCGCGGCGCTTGGCGACCGAGGCCATATGCGCGAAGGCGGCGATGGGGGGGAGACGGGCGAGCATGGAGATGGCGACGTCGATTTCGTGCTCGGGTGTAATGGCGTCGGGCTCGGCGTCGAAGGCGTAGAGCAGCAGCACGGCGCGCTGGAGCACGTTCATGATGCTCGACGACACCGTGGTCATAGGGAACTCTTTGACGTATTCGTCGCTCAGATGTCTAAAGGCGCCCAGGCGCTCGCAAAAGCCGTCGAGCTCTTCCTTGTTGGGCAGCGAACCCGTGATAAGCAGATAGGCGACTTCCTCGTAGCCGTAGCGATTCTCGGCCTGGGCATTGTTGACCAGATCCTCGATGCTGTAGCCGCGAAGCGTGAGCTTGCCCTGATCGGGCACGACCTTTCCGTCGACCTTGTTGTAGCCGTGCACATCCGAGATGCGAGTGAGGCCCGCGACCACGCCCGAGCCGTCGGCATTGCGCAGGCCGCGCTTGACATTGTGCTCGACAAACAGGCCCTCGTCATAAGGGTCGGTCGGCAGGCCGTGGTAGAGGTTTTCGCTCTCAGGTGAAATCTGGCGGCTTGCTTCGTAATCCAGAACCAGGCGGCTCAAGTGGTCATCGAAGCGGTAATAGATTTTCTTGGCGTCGTAGGCCATGCGCGCTCCTCTCCGGGCCGCATCGGGGTGACTTGCATGGGCATGCGCGCGTCAGGCTATCCCCAGCGGCTTGCTCGCTACAGGCGGTACATAAAGTTGAAGACGTCCTCGCGCTGGATGGACACGTTGACGCCCGAAAGCTCGCCGGCCTCGGCCAGCGCCTTCTGCAGCTCGGCGAAGTCGAGCTTGGACTCGGCGGTATCGGCCAGCATGGTCATGGTGAAGATGTCCTCGATAATGGACTGCGTGATGTCGCGGATGTCGACGTTGGCCTCGCCTAGGACACGGGTGACGCCGGCGACGATGCCGGGGCGGTTCTTGCCAAGGACGGTGATGACGATACGGGAGGACGAGATCTCGGCCATGGGAAACCCTTTCGCGTGATTGCGGCGCGCGCGGGGCGCTCCGCTACGGTACAGTGTTCATCATTGTACCTGTCTGGCGCAAAAAAGGTGCGCTCGCTGCGGCGTTACATGCCTGCAACATGAGCGTAAGGGGGAAGGCCGTACGGGGAAGAGCCGTCTGGCGCGTGTCCGGCTCGTGTTGGGTTGATTTCCGATCTCAGCCGAACACATTGAGCGGACAGGCCGTTCCCGCAGTCAGCCGAACGCCTCCGACGGCTGATTCCGAACTGGAAGCGGAGGGCATCCCCGCCCTTCGGTAGGGGATACCGCTCCGCGGCGCATGCCGCGGGCGGCGCCCCTATCGGACCACCGTGACCTCAGTTGGGATGGGCCCAGCACTGCCGCGTACTCGGTGAGCTAGAGCCAACTGTTCGTCTTCACGTCGCGTATGACGATATTTCGGTCGTCCGGCTCGGTGATGCCGTAGCCGAACGCCTGGAGCGTCTCGATGGACTCCTGGATCCTCTGTTGGAACATGGGACCCGGATCGACCCTCGGCCCGAGGTGCCCGCGCCAAAGGCACGGCGTGGCGCGCAGCATGTTATGGAGTTTGGAGATGGGCTCGATGTCGGCGTAGACGTTGAGCGTCGCCATGGCGTCCTTGTGGCCGAGGATCGATTGGAGCGCCTTGATATCGCCGCCTTGGCGGATCCACTGCGTTGCGAACGTGTGGCGAAGGCCGTGGAACGTGATCAGCTCGTCGTTGGTGCCCATGAGGCCGTTGGTCTCCGAGAACGTCTTGAACGCCCTGCGGATATAGCTTGTCGTCGCGAAGGTCGCGCCCGGCTCCGACAGGATGTAGCAGTCCCCGATCTCGACCGCCCCGGTAAGGCCGCGCAAGCGCAGCTTTCCGCAGTCGATCTCGTGGGTCTCCTTCAGGAAGGGGAGTAGGCCGACCGGGTCGATGGGGATACCCCTGGCGTCATGGGTCTTGGCGTCCTTGATGAACGAGCCCATCCCCTTCGCGTACGCCACCGAGTGTCTGATCGAGATCAGGCCCGTCTCGAAATCCACATCGCACCACCGAAGGCCGCAGACCTCGCCGATTCGCATCCCCGTGTGCAGGGCGAGTACGACCGCCCTCTAATCCTCGGCGGACCAATCGAGTCCGAACTCCTTTCGGGCATCCTCTTCGCTCATGACTTCGAGAAGGTCTCCGGGTTGGCAACGAAGGGCGAGGCATAGCTGCTCGAGTGTGTTGAAGCGAATGCCGCGAATATGCCCTTTTTTAATACGGGACAGGTTCACGGGCGTGGTTCCAATCCTTTCGGCAAGTTCGTTCGAGGAAATCTTTCGCTCGGCCATGATCTTGTCGAGGCGAACAATTACGGGCATGGCGTTTCCTTACGCAATCTCGTCGGAGTCGAGGTACAGCTCTCGGGCGTACAAGAAGAGCTGGGAAAGCATGAACAGGACGATGCCGAGAACCAGAGAGGTCCAATCGAATGATGAAGCGATCTCTTGGGCGCCGACGGCCCCCTCGCCGCCAAACATCGAAACGGAGGTTTTGAGTGAGCCGGCGTAGAGGCTGGTGGCAGCTTGAACAACGAAGAGAATGCCGAGCACCTTCAAGCATGTCGCAGACCCTTTCTTGAAGGGGTCTCCGCTCTTGATCGTCCACACGAGAACGGCGCTGAGGATGGTCGTAGCGATACCGATGACGGCAGGGACCAATGTCGAGATCGCAAGGGCTGGATATGCGGGGGAGTCTGCAATTACAGGGTTGTTGAGCACTTCGATTGCTGGCTTTAAGGAGAACGCCACTTGTGCGATGGCGGTGACGCAAAGGGCTGTAGAGGCTATCGCACACGCGATACGGAAGGAATGAAGCCGGGGAGTGCGATTGTCAGAACTCATAACAACCTCCGAAGAATTTAAAAAACTCAGGTTACTTTTTAACAGTTTATGTTAAATTGACTTTGCCGGCAAGTAATAAGGGCCGAGCATTTTGTTCGGCCCCTCTGTTCCGACTGGATGAGGTTAAGGTTGGCGATGAATATGCTCAAAATCTCGAAGGCGATCTTTAGGTCGCTTCTCTCCTCCAGGTCGCTCTGTGTTGTCGTTGTTGTGTTGATGGTTCTTTGTGCTCTGCCCGTCTTCAGGAGCGTGGCTGGCATCGACGGACGGGTCGAATACCTCGAGTCGGGAATAACCCGTGTTGAGCAGGAATTGTCAGCATCCTATGCGGATGCGCTTGTGAATGCGGGGGAGGACGGTGTCTATACCTCTTCATCAAGCATGCCCGCGCTTCTGTACCCTCTTGCCGCGGGACGTCTTATCTTGGCACCGCTCTCTCCCCTACTTCCGTTTCTGCAGATATCGGATGGAGAGTACACCTATTATGACGGATCGAAGGAGTACTTGCTATGGGTCGCAACGGCCGTTGCCGTCTCGTTCCTTGCCGCGCGTCTTAACAAACGTGAAAAGCTCATCATCCAGGCACCGATGGGCGAGCTGGGTAGACTTGTTGCATCGAGCGTATGGGCGAGTGTTTTTGCAATGCTTGCCGTCCTCGCCATCAATCTTCCAGGGATAATCGCCGCGCTTGTGAAGAATGGCCCGGGCTCGCCGTTCTATCCGATAGGCTACATTCAATATGCGACTCCGGTTATCAAACCGGCTTGGCTGGTGTTCGCGCAGACGGCCATCTTGCAATTCTTGGTGGCAGCGTTCATCTCGCTTGTCGTTCACCTTGCCGTGAAGATTGCCAATAACCCTACGCTTGGAATCGTGTTCGTATGTGCCCTGATGGGGGTGACGATGGTTCCCGGGTATTACGGAAGATCCATCGCTTTACGTGAGTTCGCCCTGTTGAATCCCCTTACGTATGCGAACACTGAGTTGACCGTCGGCGCCTATAGCCCGTACCCGACAACGCAGATAGTGAATCTGCCTGGACTTTGCTTCGAGCGTGGCGCGATTGCCCTCGTATGCGCAATCGGGATCGAGGTGCTGGCAATTAGCCTGCTTTGCGTTGCTGGAAAGAGCGGCTGCGCGTGCCCGATATCCCCGATTTGTCTTGAGAGAGGTTCCTTCACTGCATCGAGAACGGCAACTCGTTCGAGCGCTTGTGCCTCCGCCGTTGCATACGTAAGAACGATGGGGAAACTGCTCCTGCGTTCTCCTACCCTCGCCGTATGCGCGATTGCAATGTCGACGACGATGCTGGCCCCGGCTCTGGTCGAGATGTTTCCTGACGCTGATAACGTTTCCGCTGTTCGGTATAGGGATGGGGAGCTCCGTTCAATAGATCGGTATCTAGAGCAGAACGCTGCGAATATGGACGTCGAGGGCAAAGCGGCCCTGGAAGACATGCGGGATGCTCTTTCGGGTTTCGTGTACGCGCCTATGCCTGCGGAGGGGTTTCGAAGCCTTGCGACGTACGAGCGCGCTCGAGGTGAGCTGGGCGCGGCAGATGCGACTCTCCTGCAATCGATCGGAATCGAGCCGGAGACTCCTTCTCGTGCGGAGGCGCGCGCCCTTCTGCTTGAGTCGATCGCGAGCTTGCCGGACCCCAAGGTTTACGAGTTAAGTACGAAGATGCCCCCATTAATCCTCCTTTCGTATCTCCAGGCAGCGCTTCCCTCCTTATTTTTGCTGTTGCCCGTGGTTGTCACATCGCTCGCGTGTACCCACCTGCAGTGTCGTTCCCTTCTGGTTCTCCAGATCCCCGCAACAGCGCATGTGCGTTTTCTGACGGCTGTTGCGCTGGCTCTCCTGCTTGGCTTGGTGCTGCTTTTGGTGTCGATGGTTCCCGCTGTCGTTGTGTCCGTGATTAAGAACGGTGCGGGTGGATCGGAGTATCCCGTCGCTCTCATTCGGGCGGGAGCTTCGACAACGTCCATGGTGGGGGAGGCGGTGTTGTGCAGTATTCCGTTGCTGGTCATGGCATACGGCGTGATTTCCGTCGTCGCTGCGTTGACAGCAGCGATTAGCCGCAACCCCGTTGTCACCGGAATGGTTTGCGCGGTTCTCTTGGTGTTGGGTTCGTTGAGCGCTCATGTTGAAAGCGTGGGCATGGGCGTCGCGCTGCTGGCTCCATTTGCCTCGTTTGATCCCGCTTCCCAGGTGGGGACGATTGGGTTCCTTGGGCGAGGGACGAACGCGATGCCTTTTGGAGAGGTCGTCGGCGCATCGGGCGCTCTGCTGGTGGTCTTGGGCGCCGTATCTCCGTTGATGGTGCGCCTGAGTGTTCCAAAGATCGAAAGGGGATGATCTCGATGATTGACCTTCAAACGCTGACGATCTCTTATGGAAAGAAGGTGCTCGTAGATTCGGTGAACGCTGAGTTTGCCCCGGGTACGGTCTACGGTCTCGTCGCTCCGAACGGGCATGGAAAGACGACGTTGCTGCGTGCGATGGCAGGTTTGCCGGGTCCTCGCGTGGACGGGAGCATCGTTCTGGATGAGGTGCAGGGTACGGGTGCGAGAGAGGTCCGTTCTATGATCTTCTATGCACCTGGTGAGGGGACGCTGCTGTATCCCGGATTGCGTGCGGAAGATCACCTCAAGATGGTTTGCGATATGTGGCCGCATGCTCGCGATATCGAAGAGATAGTGGAACAAACGCAGATAGGCGAGTTCGCGAAGATGAGGATCCGCACTCTGAGCCAGGGCATGAAGCAGCAGCTTACCCTGGCGATTGCGTATGCGACGGGTGCGCGGTACCTTCTATTAGATGAGCCCATGAACGCGCTCGACCCCAGCAGGGTGGACTTGCATTCCGAGATTCTCAGGAAGCTGGCCGATTCTGGTACGTGCATCATCATGTCATCCCACATCTTGGATTCGGTCGATAGGCTGTGCGATGAGATTCTGTTTTTGAAGGATGGGAGGCTCATTAGAAGCATTCCGCAAGATGATGCTGCGCCGAAGTCTCCTGGATCCCATTTCGCAAAGCCTGCCGGACGCGCCGAGAGTGCGCTAAGCACGTATCGGCGACTCTACGAAAAGGGCGGGTAGAAATGCAAGTTAAAAATCTATGTGGCCAATGTGATACCGTTGAACCCGCGTATCGATACCGCTCAGCCATTCGCCTCGCCCCCGTCGCACGCATCTTCATTCGGTCTGTCATTACTAATCTAACGATGCTTTGAGAAATGTAGGTGCTTCTAAATGTACTGTCGACTTCTTCTCAAACTAATCCTAAGAGACAGGGCCGTATGGATCTCTACGCTCGTTCTTGCCGCAGCCTTCTCCATCCCCATTGCGTTCAATTCACCCATCTACGGCCCCTTCTTTATGAAGCAGGGCATGCAGGGCTTTGTCGACGCATTCAATACGCGCGCACCCCAAGCCAACGGCATAGACCTATCGCCAGAGCAGCAAGTCGACGCGGAGCTTGCAAGATACGCGAACGCCGCCCTTGCCGCTCAAACCGACGCCGCCTTTCTCGATTCTGCCGAGAGCTACTACGCGCTCATGGACGAAGGCTTCCAATCCGGATCCATCGTGGGAGACCGAGAGACCAATGACGCGGCGCTCGCATATTGCCGTGCTCTGAGCAGTTCCGGCATCACGCACATTCCAGCCTCCGCAAGCGATCTGCCATTCCTTTCCTTCCTGCCTTACGCCATTGCCATGGTGCCGTCTTTCCTTCCCTTCATTCCCTTCCTTCTCTCGTCGATACTCCTGCTCGGGGCCACAAGGCCTGCGACCCTGGCGGCGAAGGCGCCCGTGCCCAAATTCCGGCGCCTTATCCAGAACGTGTTTTCGATAATCGTCGCGGGGACCGCGATGCTCCTCGCCGGCCTCGCACCCGGGGGCATTTACGCCTTGGTCCTAAACGGCTTCGGGCAAATTGGGTACCCGATCGCCTTCTTCCATGACGGCGCGCTTGCCACCACGACCGCGGGAAACGTCTTCACGGACCTGCTTCTCGCGCTGCTTGCGGGCGGAACCTTGATATCCGTTTGCTCCGTCGTCCTATCGACCGCAACGAGGCGCGTCTTCGCAGGCCCCCTTACCTCCGCGCTGCTTGTCGCGGCCCCGGTATTCCCGTTACTGTCCGATTCGGCGCTGGAGCATAGTGCCGCGCTCAATCTCCTGCCGCTGGCCGTGTTCTCGCCTATCGAGGCAACGGGTTACGTAGGATGCTTCCCGACAGAATTCATTGGCTCCGGTTCAAGCGGTGCATCGATGCTTGCCGTGGCCCTGGCATACGTCGCGGTCCTTTTTGCGGTCGGCGCCGTTGCGGCACGTTCGCCCAAACAGGCTGGACCCGCTAAAAAGCACCATGGGCTCGAGCTTCTGGACGCGAGCGTGGGATACGGGAGCACGACGATACTTTCAATCGGGTCGCTTTTCCTGAGCCCGGGAACGGCGGCGGGCCTCGTTGCTCCCAACGGCTCGGGGAAAACCACCCTCCTGGAAGCGCTGTCGGGCCAATTTCCCACCCGCATCCGCTCGGGAAGCCTGTTGGCAGACGGAATCTGCCAACGTCGATCAGCCGAATTTGCAGGACTCGTCTACCTGAGCTCTTCGGGCGGCGCGGATCTCTACCCCACGATATCGGCCATCGAGCACCTTGCTTTCGTTAGGGAGGCGTGGAAATCGGCCGCCGACATCGACTCGCTCTGCAGCTCCCTCGGAATCTCCCCATATCTCGACAAGCCGACCCGTAAACTCTCGACAGGGATGAAGCAGCAGGTAAAGCTTGCCATGGCGATAGCGACCGGTTGCCCGTACCTCATCCTCGATGAACCGCTGAACGGCCTCGATCCGGGAAAGCGGAAAACCTCCTGCGACGCGATGCGCAGCGAGGTGGCGCGGGGACGAAGCGTGCTCATTTCAAGCCATCTGCTCGACGACCTGGCAGACCTCACCGACTCGTTCTACTTCATCGATGCCGGCGCACTCGTGGAAAAGACCGAGTCGTCCTCGCAGACGCTCAAGCAGGAATACCTCGATACATACGAGAGATGAATGTGGGGGAGTGTTCGGATGAAGTTGATATTTAAGGTCCAGCTCATGTCGTGCCGAAAAGACCGTGAACCTTTTGTGGGACACGCGGCGCCGTGGTACCATAGCCGAGTTTGTTGTCTTGGTCGGAAACCAAGACGCCTTATGCGCTGATCGGTAACCAGCGCCTGACCAATAAGGAGTCCTACCATGAAGCAGGGTATCCATCCCCAGTATGTCGAGTGCACGGTGACGTGCTCCTGCGGCAACACCTTCAAGACGCACGCTACCGTGTCCGAGATGAAGGTTGAGCTTTGCAACGAGTGCCACCCGTTCTACACCGGCCAGCAGAAGTTCGTCGACACCGGTGGACGCGTCCAGCGCTTCGCCGACAAGTTCGGTGGCGCCGCTGCCGCCCAGCTCAAGAAGGCCGAGGAGGCCAAGGCTGCCAAGGCTGCCAAGGCTGCTGAGGCCGAGGCCGCTCGCAAGGCCGCCGCTGAGGCTAAGGCTGCCGAGAAGGCTAAGCGTGCCGCTAAGTTCGCCGAGGAGGCTGCCAAGCAGGCTGCTGAGGCTCCCGCAGAGGCTCCCGTCGAGGAGGCCGCTGCCGAGGCCGAGACCATCGAGGCTGCTGAGTAAATAGCTCGCCGCGGAATCACTCGCATTCATGGCATGAGGGCCGTGCATCCATTTGGGTGCGCGGCCCTTTTCTTTTTTTTGATACAAGCCAACAACCTGCCAAAATAAACCAGTCCCTTTTTGGCAGGTCGGTCGTAGTTATTACGTGGTTTGGGCTGTCGTCCGTATAGGTTGTACGCCGTTTGGCTAAAGTAAACTCAACTGTGTTTAACTCGCCCAAAACCGCATGGCGCGGGCGATGGCCAAAAAAGGAAAACCATATGGGATTCATGTCAAAGCTGCTGTCCTTTGGATCCGATAAGGACCTCAAGCGCTACTACAAGATCGTTGACCAGATCAACGGTCTTGAGCCCCAGTTTGAGAAGATGACCGAGGAGGAGCTCCGCGGCCAGACCGACAAGTTCCGTGAGCGCTATGCCAACGGCGAGTCGCTCGACGACATGCTCCCCGAGGCTTTTGCCACCGTGCGCGAGGCTTCCAAGCGCACCATGGGCATGCGTCACTTCGATGTGCAGCTCATCGGCGCCATGGCGCTGCACGAGGGTCACATCGCCGAGATGAAGACCGGCGAAGGCAAGACCCTCGTCTCAACGCTGGCCGGCTATCTCAACGCCATCGCCGGCAAGGGCGTGCACGTCGTGACCGTCAACGACTATCTGGCAAAGCGCGACTCCGAGTGGATGGGCCGCATCTATAAGTACCTGGGCATGACCGTCGGTCTGCTCCAGAACAACATGCCGCTCGAGCTCAAGCGCCCGGCCTACCAGGCCGACGTCACCTACGGCACCAACTCCGAGTTCGGCTTTGATTACCTGCGCGACAACATGGTTACCCGTCCCGAGCAGCGCGTGCAGCGCGGTCACAACTACGCCATCGTCGACGAGGTTGACTCCATCCTGATCGATGAGGCCCGCACCCCGCTGATCATCTCGGGCGCTGGCACCAAGTCCGCCAGTACCTACAAGGACTTCGCGCGTGCCGTGCGTGGCCTTGAGCGCGGCGAGGACGTGTCGCACGACATGCTCACCGCCACCGAGGACGTCGAGCCCACGGGCGACTATGTCATGGACGAGGCCAAGCACACCATTGCCGCCACCGAGCGCGGCCTTAAGAAGATCGAGCGCCGCCTGGGTATCGATGACATCTATGCCGATCTCTCCGGCCAGCTTGTCAACCACCTGCAGCAGGCGCTGAAGGCCCAGTACATGTTCCACCGCGACAAGCAGTACGTGGTCACCAACGGCGAGGTCAAGATCGTCGACGAGTTCACCGGCCGCATTATGGAAGGCCGCCGTTACTCCGAGGGCCTGCACCAGGCCATCGAGGCCAAAGAGGGCGTGTTCGTGCGCGAGGAGAATCAGACGCTGGCCACCATCACCCTGCAGAACTACTTCCGTCTGTATGACAAGCTCTCCGGCATGACCGGTACGGCACTTACCGAGGATGCCGAGTTCCGCGAGATCTACAAGCTGCCCGTCGAGGTCATCCCCTCCAACAAGCCCGTGCAGCGCGTGGACCACGAGGACCTGGTGTACCGCACCATTCAGGCCAAGTACAACGCCGTCGCCGACGATGTCGAGCAGCGTCACGCCAAGGGCCAACCGGTCCTGGTGGGCACCGTCTCCATCGAGAGCTCCGAGAAGCTGTCCGCCGCCCTTACCAAGCGCGGCATCGCACACGAGGTCCTCAACGCCAAGCACCATGAACGCGAGGCCCACATCGTTGCCCAGGCCGGACGCTACGGCGCCGTGACCATCGCCACCAACATGGCCGGTCGTGGTACCGACATCCTGCTGGGCGGCAACCCCGACGAGCTGGTGCGCGAGCGCCTTGAGTACGAGGGCCTGACCATGGAGGACGTGACGCCCGAGCAGCTCGAGCAGTTTAACGCCGAGGCCAAGGAGACCTGCAAGGCCGAGCGCGAGCGCGTGCTTGCCGCCGGCGGCCTGACCGTTATCGGCACCGAGCGCCATGAGTCCCGCCGCATCGACAACCAGCTGCGTGGCCGTTCCGGCCGTCAGGGCGATCCGGGCGAGACCCAGTTCTACCTGTCGCTCGAGGACGACCTCATGCGCCTGTTCGGTGGCGACAAGATGGACCGCGTCTCCAAGATGATGGTTACGGCCGACATGGGCGACGACATGCCCATCCAGCACAAGATCATCTCCAAGGCCGTCGAGAGCGCCCAGCACAAGGTCGAGAGCATCAACTTCTCCATGCGTAAGAGCGTCCTTGAGTACGACGACGTCATGAACAAGCAGCGCCAGGTCATCTACGCCGAGCGCAATAAGATTCTGGACGGCAAGGATCTGACCGACCACATCACCGAGGTCATGCACGATACCGTGTACCGCTGCGTGCAGGAGTTCTGCACCAAGGACAGTCACGATGGTGAGCGCGACCTGGAGGGCCTGCGCAAGTGGGTTGTGGAGCTCACCGGCCACATCGATACGCCGAAGTTCCCCGACGAGGATTATGAGGCCCTGGCTGCCGATGTCCTGGCTTACGTAGAGAAGTGCTACAACATGAAGGCCGAGCGCTTGGGCGAGGACCTGATGCGCGAGCTCAACACCCAGGTTATGCTGCGCGTCATCGATACCCGCTGGATGAACTACCTGCAGGAGATGGACTACCTCAAGACCGGCATCGGCCTGCGCGGCTTTGGCCAGCGCGACCCGCTGGTCGAGTACAAGACCGAGGCCTACGGCGCGTTCCAGATGCTCGTCGACACCATGTACGAGGATTACCTGCGCACGGTTCTGCGCATCGAGATCAAGGCTGCCCCGCGTGCCGTGGAGCACAAGGAGGAGCCCGCGCTCGAGGGTGCGCGCTTCTCCGGTCCCGCCGAGGTCGATGGCGACAACGGCGACTCGGTGCTGCGCAAGCAGGCGCAGGTGCAGGCCCGCACGGCTGTCCAAGGCGGACCGGCTGCCGTCAACAACGGTGGCAAGGTGACCACCTATCGCAAGTCCGAGAGCGACGATCCGTACGTCAACGTGGGCCGCAACGACCCGTGCCCCTGCGGTAGCGGCAAGAAGTTTAAGTACTGCCACGGCAGGAATCGTTAATGGCTGAGGCTTTAGAGGTAACGCCCGCCGAGCTGGACGCGTTTGCGGACCGGCTCGGCGAGGTCGAGTCGTATCTCCATTTGGACGAAAAGCGCACGCGCGTGACTGAGCTCGAGGCTAAAAGCGTGGCCCCCGGCTTTTGGGATGATGCCGACGCTGCCCGTGCCACCATGGAGGAGATCGCGCGCACCAAGGAAGATATCGCTGCCGTGGACACCGCGCGCGGCGAGCTTTCCGATGCCCGCGCCGCGCTGGAGCTTGCCGAGGAGATGGGGGATGACCCCGACGCCGCTGCATTGCGCGAGGAAGCTGCCGCTACGGCAGAGCGCCTTGCCCGTGCCATCGACGAGCTTGAGCTTTCGAGCTGGTTTACCGGTGAGTTCGATCACGGCGATGCCATTGTGACCATCAAGCCCGGACAGGGTGGTCTGGAGGCCCAGGACTGGACCTTCATGCTCTTTAAGATGTACATGAAGTACTGCCAGCGTCGCGGCTGGAAGGTCACCATCAACGACTGTCCCGCGGCCGAGGTCATCGGCATCGACCGCGCTACCTTTACCGTCGAGGGCAAGGACGCATTCGGCATGCTGCGCGCCGAGGCCGGCGTCCACCGCTTGGTGCGCATTAGCCCCACCGACGACAAGAAGCGCCGCCAGACCACGTTTGCCGGCGTCGAGGTCATCCCCGTGCTACCCGATGATATCGACATCGAGATCAGTCCTGATGACATCCGCGTGGACGTGTACCACGCGAGTGGCCCGGGCGGTCAGGGCGTCAACACCACCGACTCCGCCGTGCGCGTGACGCATTTCCCCAGCGGCATTGTGGTTACCTGCCAAAACGAGCGCAGCCAGATTCAGAACAAGGCCGCGTGCATGCAGATCCTCAAGGCTCGCCTGTACGAGATTGAGCTCGAGAAGCGCGCCGAGGCCCTGGATGAGATCCGCGGACCCAAGACCACGATTGGTTTTGGCAACCAGATTCGCAGCTACGTGCTCTACCCGTACCAGATGGTCAAGGACCTACGCACGGGCGTGGAGACCAGCAATGTCGAGGCCGTTCTTGACGATGGCGACCTGGACCCGTTTGTTATTGGCTACCATCGCTGGGCCACCGGCAACGCCGATGCAGAAGGCTCGGAGGTCTAAAACATCGGGCAGTTTCAAGCCGATGCTAAGCCCAACGGTTGGACGGGTTTGTATCCAGAATAAACCCTGCGCAGGGGTGGTTTTTGTCCGGCGAATCGGTAGAATCGAATACAAGAAGAAGTTCAAAGCGCATCCGTTTGGGTGCGCTTTTTTGAGGGAGGCAGCATGGCATATCGTCTGGACATCAAGCGCATTCTTTCGATGAACTTCTTTCACGACCTGCCCCAGATCATGTTGGGGTGTGCCTTGGCCGCCATCGCGACCGACTTGTTTTTGATTCCCAACGGTCTTGCCGCCGGTGGCGTTACGGGCCTTGCCACCATTATCCAGGCGGTCGGTGCATCGCGCGGCCTATCGCTTCCCGTTGGTATTCAGACGATCGTGATGAACGCCTTGCTGTTGTTGGTCGTTATGCGCGAGGGCGGCATGTTCTACGTGGTGCAGACCGCGACGGGCTTTGTGCTGCTGGGCTTCTTTACCGATCTGTTCGCCCCGTTTGTAGCACCTCTGGCGGATGCGGACCTGATGCTCCCTGCCATGTGGGGCGGCATTATTACGGGCATCGGTTACGGCATGGTGTTGCGCGCCGGCGCCAACACCGGCGGCTCGGACACGATTGGCCAAATCATCTCGCGTAACACCTCGCTGCCGGTGGGCTCGACCGTCATGGCGATCGATGTTGCCGTATGCGCGCTATCGGCTCCGGTCTTTTCAATCGAAAACGCACTGTATGCAGGCCTTTCGATGGTCATTAGCGGCTACGTGATCGATGCCGTGGTCGATGGTGGCAACAAACGCCGTATGGTACTCATCATCTCGGACAAGTTCCCTGATATCGCTGCCGATATCATGTATGGCCTGGGTCGTGGTTGTACCAAGTTTAAGGCGACTGGCATGTATTCGGGTGCCGAGAAGCCAGTGATTATGGTCATCGTGAGCCGTCGAGAGCTCAATACCCTCAAGACGATCGTGCGCGAGCGCGATCCTCATGCCATTGTGACGGTTGCCGACGTTACGGAAGCCTTCGGCGAGGGATTCAAGGACATTAGCGCGTAGGGTCGATCGCGTTCCATCCAAAAGACGTTCACATTGATAAACCGTTTCATCAGCGGTTCTGCCTGCTAAATTGTTCAAATAATGATAAAAACTCTGGTAAAGCCATCAGTTTCCAGCATAATGAATGACGTACGTGCATTGCGGCTGTGTTGGGATTACCTTTCCGTGCCGTGCGCATTTTGTCTAATGAGGATGAAAGGAAGGCACAATGAGCGACGAAGAGCTCAAAAAGGTTGCCAACGAGGTAAGGAAGGGCATCGTCACCGGCGTGCACGCTGCCAAGTCCGGCCATCCGGGCGGTTCGCTCGGCGCTGCCGACATCATGACCTATCTGTACTTTGAGGAAATGAACGTCGACCCGGCCGATCCCCGCAAGGCCGATCGCGACCGTTTTGTGCTCTCCAAGGGCCATTGCGCTCCGGGCCTGTACGCCGTGCTCGCCGAGCGTGGGTTCTTCCCCAAGGAGGATCTCGAGACGCTGCGCCATATCGGCAGCCACCTGCAAGGTCATCCCAACATGAACGACACCCCGGGCGTCGATATGTCCACCGGCTCGCTCGGCCAGGGCATCTCCGCCGCCGTGGGCATGGCGGTTGCCGCCAAGCACTGGGGCGATACTTACCGCACGTACGCCCTGCTGGGTGATGGCGAGAGCGAGGAGGGCCAGGTCTGGGAGGCAGCCATGTTTGCCGGCAACCAGCAGCTTGATAACCTCTGCGTGATCGTCGACCACAACGGCCTGCAGATCGACGGCCCCGTCGAGGAGGTCAACGACCCCATGCCGCTCGCCGACAAGTTCCGCGCCTTTAAGTTCCACGTGGTGGAGCTTGCCGACGGCAACGATTTCGATCAGATCCGCGCCGCCTTTGCCGAGGCCCGCGCCACCAAGGGTCAGCCGACCGCCATCATCGCCGAGACCATGAAGGGCAAGGGCGTTTCCTTTATGGAGAACCAGGTTGGTTGGCACGGCAAGGCCCCCAACGATGAACAGTTTGAGCAGGCCATGGCAGAGCTCACGGCCGCCGGAGAGGAGCTCTAGGATGGCAGACGTCAAAAAAATCGCCACGCGCGTAAGCTACGGCGAGGCCCTCGTCGAGCTCGCCAACGAGCACGATGACTTTGTGGTCCTCGACGCCGACCTGGCCGCCGCCACGCAGACCGGCAAGTTCAAGGCCGCCTGCCCCGATCGTTTCTTCGATGTGGGCATTGCCGAGAGCAACCTGATGGGTGTTGCCGCCGGTATCGCAACCACCGGTCGCGTTGCCTTTGCGAGCACCTTTGCCATGTTCGCCGCCGGCCGCGCTTTTGAGCAGGTCCGTAACTCCATCGGCTACCCGCACCTCAACGTTAAGATCGGTGCCACGCACGCCGGTATCTCGGTGGGCGAGGATGGCGCCACGCACCAGTGCTGCGAGGATATCGCCCTCATGCGCGTCATCCCCGGCATGACTGTGATCGTTCCTGCCGACGACGTCGAGGCCCGCGCCGTGACGCGCGCCGCCTACGAGTGCGACGGCCCCGTGTACATGCGCTTCGCCCGTTTGGCCTCGCCGGTTATCAACGACCCCGAGACCTACAAGTTCGAGTTGGGTAAGGGCATTGTCATGCGCGAGGGCGCCGATGTGACCATCATCGCCTGCGGCCTGATGGTCGGCGAGGCTCTCGAGGCCGCCGAGCAGCTCGCTGCTGAGGGTATCGACGCTGAGGTCATCAACATGCACACCATCAAGCCCATCGATGCCGACCTGATCGTCAAGAGCGCCACCAAGACCGGCCACGTCGTGACCGTCGAGGAGCACTCCGTGATCGGTGGCCTGGGCAGCGCCGTTGCCGACGTCCTGTGCGAGCAGTGCCCGACGCCGCTCAAGAAGATCGGCGTCAACGACACCTTCGGCGAGTCCGGCCCGGGTGCCGAACTCCTGCACAAGTACGGCCTGGACGCCGCCAACATCGTGGCGACCACCAAGGAGTTCTTGGCATAAGGCAAGACGGATCTCAGGGGCTGCTTCGTCAGAACTATTAAACTGCTTCGCCAGTACTATAGAAACCCGGCAGGGGCGCTCTCCAAGAGGGCGCCCCTGTTTCAGTTGCGGTGAAATAGGGACTGATTAGCCCTTTTAACTTGTAAAACACTCCCTATTTCACCGCAACTTTTGAAGGCGTCCCCGCTTGTGCTGGCTGCGGCGCGACGATTGATTGCTGCTTGGCACAGGGCCGCCACATTGGGCGCGTCGTTGCCTTTGTATGCCATGGCGAGCAATGCGGCGTTGTAGATCTCGTCGTTGGTCATATCGCCGGCATCGATGGGGCGGAAGGTGAGTATTGAGTCTTGCTCGGCGAGTTCGGCCAGATCGATCGTTTCGCCCGTGGCGAAGACATCGTCGAGGGTTAGTGTGGCGCTCGTGCATGGAATTTGATAGATCGTGCCGTCGACGGCGATAGGGGAGCCTGCCGCCTCGAGCGTGTACACGCCTTGTATGAGGCTGATGCCGGAACCGTTGGAGGCTACATAATCAACCTCGTCGACCGTTATCCCATCGACGGTTTTGCCCGTGATGTGTATCGGGACACGCGAGGCCCCGTTATCGGTATCCCAACCCGCGGCCGAGATATCGAGCACAATAGCATGCTCCGAATGAGCCGATATAAAGCAAGACATTGTCCGATACAGTTGAAACCCCAGCCAGCTGCCGCCGGCAAGAGCAATCGTCAACATACAAACAAGAACGACCACGACGTGCTTCCGAGACTGTACCCAGAACGCCGGGACAGTCGATAAGCCATGAACGGCAACCCCACAAGTCGTGCAGTATCTCACACCACCACGTAACTCAGCGCCACAACAAGGACAAACCATACCAGCCTCGCAACCAAAGAAGATCCCAACGAGGCCACTGTAAGTCGATCAATCCAATCTAAGTTGCGCAACAATGCGCCTAATTTTAAGTTGCGGTGAAATAGGGACTGATTAGGCCTTTTAACTGGTAAAACAGTCCGTATTTCACCGCAACTTATGAAGAAGCCCTGTCAAGCAAGGCCCCATTAGGGAAAAGGGCCCAGAACAGAAAAGTGCAATTCAGACCCTCCCAACTTTGTATGCGCAGCACCTTAAGATGGATGCGCCGGCCCCATAGTAGCCGCAGGCCGGGCACAGGGTTACCTCCCAAATCTTTCCGCAGGACGGAGGGAGCCCCGCAGCGCGAAGCGCGTGGCGGGGCTCCCGACATGTCCGAGGACGATTTGGGAGGTAACCCTGTGCCCGACCGGTGGGAATAGAAGCACGCCATGCTTCTTATGTGCAGCAAAGCTAATGCTGCTAAAATACAAAGCGCTCATGTAGTTTAAACGCACGACGATAAGGAGCACCAGTGGGTAACCACTTCCGTACCTCCGGTGCGGGCGATGATGCCCCCAAGACGCAGGCAGGCGTCCAGGGCAGTCGTTTCGCCACTCCGGATTCAGAGGGCCAGCCTGTTGCTCAGGCCCCCGCTCAGCCGGCAGATCAGGCACAGCCGGCATCCGATCCCTTTGCCTACAATCCCACCAGCGATGTCGCGCTTTCCGGCGCGGCGGGTTTTGAGCCCGTTCAGGCCGTGACCGCTCGCGTGGAGCAGCCTCAGGCTGGCGCCGCCACGCCGCAGCCTACCATGGCCGGCATTCCCGACCCCTTGGCCCCTGCGACGCCGGCTCCTCAGCCTGCGCAGTCTGGTCTCTTTGCCGCAATTCCCGACCCCACGCAGCCTGCTGCCCCGGTGGTCGAGAGCGATCAGGCCGCCGAGGTCGCAAGCCTCGATAACGCGCTCAACAACCCCGATTTTACGTCGGTGTTTGCGCCCATCGATCCGCAGGCCAGCCGCAAGAAGATGGCCAAGCAGGCCGGTGTCGAGCCCGTTATCCTTATGGAGCATGTCACCAAGATCTATCCGGCACAGCCCAACAAGCCTGCACTCGACGACATCAACATCGAGATTTATCCGGGCGAGTTCGTCTTCCTGGTCGGTCACTCCGGCTCGGGTAAGACCACGCTGCTGTCGACGCTCAACCGCGACGTCAAGCCGACGAGCGGCCGCATCCTGGTTGCCGGTCAGGACCTCATGAAGATTAAGAACCGTAAGGTTCCGTTCCTGCGCCGCCAGATTGGCGCCGTGTTCCAGGACTTTAAGCTTCTGCCGCAAAAGACCGCCTACGAAAACGTGGCATTTGCCCTGCAGTGCATCGGCAAGCCCAAGGGCGTCATTCGCAGCCAGGTGCCCGAGGTGCTGCGTCTGGTCGGTCTGGCCGATCAGATGGACTCCCTGCCCGACCAGCTTTCCGGTGGCGAGCAGCAGCGTGTTGCCGTCGCCCGCGCTATGGTCAACCGTCCGCCGCTGCTGATTTGCGACGAGCCGACGGGCAACCTCGACCCGGCGATCTCGCTGGGCATCATGAAGCTGCTCGAGCGTATTAACCGCACCGGCACCACCGTGATCGTCGCCACGCACGACCGCGAGATGGTCGATAGCATGCACCGTCGCGTGATCGCCCTCGAGGGCGGCCACGTTATCCGCGACCAGGAGAGGGGAGGTTACGGCAACTATGGCACCAACTAACGTGGGCTACTCCTTCAAAGAGGCAATCAGCCACTTCTTCCGTAACTGGACTACCTCGCTCGGCGCCGTCATCACGATCTTCCTTTCGCTGTTTATCATCGGCCTGTTCATCATGGGCTCCGCGATGCTGAACTCCGTGATCGGCACCGTCGAGGATCAGGTTGTCATCAACGCGTTCATTAGTGATGACGCCGATCAGGCCGATGTTCAGGCTTTTGAGGCCGAGCTTAAGACGTGGAATAACGTCAAGTCCGTGACCTATAAGGACAAGGACGACGCGCTGGCCGAGTATACGAGCAAGATGTCGGGCAACGCCGACGCCACCATGAGCGCGCTCGATGGCCAGAATCCGCTGCCGGCTTCGTTTGCAATTGAGATGGACGATCCGTCCAAGGTCGAGAGCACGGCAGAGAAGCTCAAGAAGGATGCCGATTTCCAGAAGATCGCGGATGACGGCGACGTCAACGCGAGCGTGCTGTACGGCCAGGAGGAAGTGAGCCGCCTGTTCCAGGTGACCAACTACATCCGCATCGCCGCCGTGGTGCTCGTTGGCCTTCTGACCTTTATCGCATTCATCTTCATCAACAACACGATTCGCCTGTCTATCACGGCGCGTCGTCGTGAGATTGCGATTATGCGTCTGGTCGGCGCCAGCAACGGCTTCATTCGCGGCCCGTTTATCACCGAGGGCGTACTGCAGGCCATTTTGGGCTCGCTGCTTTCCATCGGCGTTCTGGAGCTGCTGCGCAATCTGATGATTCCGCGTCTGCAGGAGAGCATCGGCTGGATGTCGTTTGCCCTGCCGATGCAGTACTACCTGGTGACCTATGCTGCGCTGATTCTGGTCGGCGTGATTATCGGTCTCTTTGGTTCTGCCATAGCCATGCGCCGCTACCTGCGCGTGTAGGCATGCCTGGAATTCATCCCTTCCAACGGGTCGTCTCTTATGGGGCGGCCCGTTTTTTGATCCCTAGGGGACGGCAGGAAAGCGAATCATTTGGGTAGACTCTTTGGAGTTCGTCATCGATAGTAAGGAGGCGCCATGGGGCGCAACAACAAGCATAAGCGCGGTGCCCGCAACAAGCGTGGACCGGTGCGCAGCGAGCGCCGCCCGAGTCTGACCGGACGCGTGCAGCTCCATGAGCACAGCGCCTATGTCATAACCGAGAACGGCGACTATAAAGTCATGGGCCGCGGTAAGCGCGAGATCATGGATGGCGATACCGTCGCCGTGAGCATTAAGAACAGCCCGCATGGTGAGCGTCGTGCCGTGATTGAGGGGGTCGTCGAGCGCGCTGCCATCAGTGTGGTGGGCACGTACCAGATGGCCGGTCCGCTCGGCGTGATCGAGCCGCTCGATTCGCGTCTCAAGGCCGATTTCTTCATTTTGCCCGAGGACACTTCGGCCGAGCGCCTGGGCGTTCATCCCGGTGACGCTGTGGTCGCACGCATTCTGACCTATCCGACGCGCCTTGAATCAGGCACCGTGACCATCGAGCGCCGCATTGGCGGCGATGACGCGCCCGATCTGGGTGTTCAATACGTAATGGCGCGCTATGGCTATACCGACAGCTATCCCGAGGCGGCGCTGGCCGAGGCCGAGGGCCTTTCGCTCGATGTGACCGCGGCGCTCAAAGATCCGCTCCGACGCGATCTGCGCGACCGCTTTATCATCACGATCGACCCGGTCGACGCTCGCGACTTTGACGATGCCATTTCGCTGGAGCGCACGCCCGATGGCGGCTATAAGCTGGGCGTCCACATCGCCGATGTCTCGCACTATGTGGTTTGGGACGGGCATATCGATCTTGAGGCGCGCCATCGCACGACATCGGTGTATCTGGCCGATCGAGTGCTGCCCATGCTGCCCGAGCGCTTATCGAACGACCTGTGCTCGCTTCGTCCCGACGAGGACCGTCTGGCGTTTACCGTTGACATTGAGCTCGATGCGCAGGGTCGCGTGCGGCATTACGATCCGTACCCCAGCGTGATTCGCTCGCGTGTGCGTATGGACTATGACGGCGCCGAGGCGCTGCTGGTGCGTGCCGGCGCGGTGGAGTATGGGGTGCTGGAGGGTGCGGCCGAGGATGTCGCGGCTGCTGAGGCCTCGCGCGAGGAGGCGCTTGAGCGCGGTCTTGCGTGCGAGAAGGCCGCCCGCGGCTGCAACGTCGACCTCGGCAATTTCCTTGTCGCCGCCAACGAACTCGCCGAACTTCGCCGTCGTATTCGTCGCGTCCGCGGCTCAGTCGATTTTGACACGGCCGAGATTCGCGCTCTATTGGATGAGGACGGAGTACCCGTGCAGATTGTGGCGCGCGAGCGTTCGTGTGCCACGTCGCTTATCGAGGAAGCCATGCTGCTCGCCAACGAGTGCGTGGCCGAGTGGCTGGCCGACCGCGACATTGAGGCTTGCTATCGCGTGCACGATGATCCCAGTCCCGATAGCCTGCACGGCGCCGCCGTGGCGCTGGCGCAGCTGGGCATCATCGACGACCGCCGTGCGGCTGGTATTGCCCTGGGAAGTCCCGATGAGCTGCAGGCTGCGGTCGACGCCGCGGCTGGCACGGCCAACGCGCCGCTTGTCAACACGCTGCTGTTGCGCAGCATGCAGCGCGCACTGTACAAGCCGCGCAACGAAGGCCACTTTGCGCTTGCCGCTCCGTGCTACTGCCACTTTACGAGTCCTATCCGCCGCTATCCCGATTTGGTGGTGCACCGCGTGCTCAAGCTGCAGCTGGCCTATGAGCAGCTGGGCGGCAAGGACGCCTTGGCACGCACGCCCCGGCTCATCGGTAAGGGTCGCGAGTCCCTGCCACGCATTCTGCCGCAGATTTGCCGTGCATGCAGCGATGCGGAGCGTGCGGCCGATGCCGCCAGCCATGCGACGCAAAAGATCAAGATTGCCCAGTACTACGAGGATCGCCTGGGCGAGCGCTATGCCGGAACGGTCTCGTGGGTCAGCAGCATGGGCCTGTTCGTACGCTTGGATCTGACGCAGGTCGAGGGCCTGGTTTCAATTAAGAGCCTGGGCAACGAGTGGTTCGAGTTTGACGAGGACGCGCTCACGCTCACAGGTGCCGACACGGGGACCCGCTATGAGCTGGGGCAGCGCGTGGTCATCGAGGTCTCGCGCGTCAATACCACGCGCGGGCACTTGGACTTTAAGCTAATCCATTAGCCAAATCACGACTCGTGGCGGGAGAACGGAGGGCGGTCTTTCGGGGCCGCCCTCCGCGTTTGGATCGTGACTACCTTGCCGTCTGCTCGGCTGCCCGCTTACCTGCTATTTGAGAGGTAAAACCTACCAAAATAAACCTGTCCCTTTTTGGCAGGTTTACAAGAAAGCGGGGATGAGATGGCGACGGTGTACGGTTATGCGCGGGTGAGCTCGCGCGATCAGAATCTGAACCGGCAGCTGGATGCGCTGGGCGCCTATGGCGTGGGCTCGGCGAATATTTATGCCGACCATGCGAGCGGCAAGGACTTCGACCGCCCGCGGTATCGCGAGCTGCTGCACGTCCTGGGAGACGGGGACGTGCTGGTGGTGCTTTCTATCGACCGACTTGGCCGTAATTACTCCGAGATTCTTGAGGAATGGCGACGCATTACCAAGGAGCTCGGGGTTGCCATTGTGGTGTTGGACATGCCATTGCTTGACACGCGCGTCAGGGCCAGCGGCGCGCCGGATGTGACCAACACCCTGATTGCCGATATTGTGCTGCAACTGCTGAGCTACGTGGCGCAGGTGGAGCGCGAGAATATCCATCGGCGCCAGGCGGAGGGAATTGCAGCGGCGCGGGCGCGAGGGGTCCGTTTCGGTCGACCTCGCAAGCCATGCCCTCCTCAGTTTGAGCTGGTGCGCGATAGCTATGAGGCGGGCGATATTACCCGCAGCCAGGCAGCAAAGTGCCTGGGCGTGTGCGTGGGGACGTTCGATCGCTGGATGCGCGAGGCGGGGTAGGGGTTTGCGTCGCTTTGTCGCTTCCTGTTGCGATTCAAATTTTGATACGGTGACGATGCCATTTGGGGCTACACTCGCTGATATTCAAAAAAGGAGGTTGGCCCTTGGCGCGCGTAAAACAAATAATCGGATGGACCGCGATTGTTCTGTTCGCTGCAACGCTGGCGGGCATCTGGGTGCTGACGGAGCAAAATGCGGTGGAGACGTCGTTGCTGAGCGAGTCCACCGCGCGTGTGGTGGAGGGCCGGGCTACGGGCGTTCAGGCTGCCGATGCCACGGGTGAAGCCCAGACGGAGAACGGAATGACCGGGGGCACCGATTCGGCTGCCTCGAATGTCCGGTCTGGCCGACTTGCTTCCATTCGCATGTGGGTGGGCACAAACGTCCGTCGCGTTGCCCATACCGTAGAGTTTTTCTTCGTCGGATTGTTCGCCTCGGTGGTCGTGGTTTGCTTTTCCAGGCGTCCGTGGAGCGTATGCTCCCGTTGCGTGCCCGTGTTTCTCTTTTGCGCTGCCTGCTCCGTTGGCGACCAGGTGCATAAGATCTTTGTTCCCGGCAGGCATTTCGACATAATCGACTTGGGCTTCGACGCTGCGGGCTATGTCACCGCGATGCTGCTGGTATTGCTGGTCGCCGCATGGGTACACCACGCGACGCGCCCCATCGGCGCCCACGCGAGGCGCTAGCCGGTAACAAATCCGTTTCTGATAGGGCTGACTCGTTGAATCATTTTGTGTCGCACGTATTTCCGAGCGGTCGGATTTGAGGGGCGAGCGGTAGAGCGCTCGCCCTTTGTGCGCCACGATGCGGCACAATGTACCGCAAAAGAAGTTCTAACACGGTACGAATGGTTCGTTGGTCTTTAATTCTTCTCAACGGAGGTGTTTGAGATGGCAAACGGATTGCTTTTGCGGCTTCGAGAGCGAGAGCTCAGCGCGAGCCCAGCGGAGCGCAATGTCATCGCATATGTGAGCGCTCATCCGCACGAGGTGGTCGGGCTGTCCGTCCGCGGTCTTGCCGATGCCACGTTCTCCTCGCCCTCGAGCATTTTGCGTTTTTGCAAACGCTTGGGCTTTGCGGGCTATAAGGAGTTCCAGCGTGAGCTGATTGCCGAGCTTGCGCTCTTGGGTGACAAGAAAGACGTTGCCCTCGAGGACATCTCCATGGATGACAGCGTCGAGCGAATCGTGGGGAAGGTGATGAAAAGCAACGTACGAACGATCGAAGCGACGGCGCGAACGCTCGATTACACCGTCTTGGAGCGATGCGCGGCCTATCTTAAGCGGGCGCGCGCGGTCAATCTGTTTGGTATCGGTGCCTCTCGTTTGGTCGCGCACGATCTGGCGCAAAAGCTCATGCGCGTTGACAAAGAGTGCCATCTGTACGACGACTGGCACGACCAACTCTTGTGTGCCAAGAACATGCATGAGGGCGATATTGCAATCGCCTTTAGCTACTCGGGCTTGACGCAAGAGGTGCTGGACTGCACCGCCGAGGCTCAACGCCATAACTGTCCCGTTGTGGCCGTAACCAAAGTGGATGGCTCGTCCAAGCTCGCCACCATGGCGGATGCCGTGCTCGGCGTCGCTGCGAGTGAGCCGCTGGTCCGCAGCGGTGCCATGGCTTCGCGTATGGCTCAACTCATGGTCGTCGACGCCCTGTACGCTGCTTACGTTGCAAGCGATTACGAACGGGCAACGCATGTCATTAAGCAAAATTACATTGTGAAACAGGAAAGATGAGGTGAATAGAATGCTCGATTTAACGAAGTTCACGACCGAACAGCGAAACCAGCGAACGATGGATCTCGACACGATGACGTCGCTGCAGATCGTCACGACGATGAACGATGAGGATCTTCGTGCCGTCCAATCGGTCACAAAAGTGTTACCCCAGGTTGCCACAGCAATCGACTGGGCTGCTGAGGCGCTCGAGTGCGGGGGACGCGTCTTTTACATGGGTGCTGGAACCAGCGGCCGCTTGGGCGTGCTCGATGCTTCGGAGTGTCCGCCCACGTTTGGCGTGTCACCCGATCTGATTGTCGGGCTCATTGCCGGAGGCGAGACGGCGTTTATCAAGGCTGTCGAAGGTGCCGAAGACAGCGAGGAGCTTGGTGCGAGCGACCTGCGGGGGCGTGGACTCTCGGACAAGGATCTTGTCGTTGGCCTGGCGGCAAGCGGTCGTACTCCCTATGTGGTGGGCGGCCTTGTGTACGCCAAGGCAACTGGGTGCAAGACGATCGCAATTGCCTGCAACCAAGGGTCGAAGATCGGGGAGAGCGCAGATCTTGCCATTGAACCCGTGCCCGGTCCCGAGGTACTGACCGGCTCAACGAGGCTCAAGGCGGGAACGGTTCAAAAGCTCATTCTCAACATGATTTCGACCGGTGCCATGGTCAAGATCGGCAAGGTATACCAAAACCTGATGGTCGATGTGCAGCAGACGAACGAGAAGTTGGTGGTGCGCGGCCAGAACATCGTGATGGAGGCGACCGGCTGCACGCGCGAGTGCGCTATTCAGGCGCTTGCAGATGCCGGCGGCCACGTAAAAACCGCTATTGTCTCGGTACTGCTGGACTGCGATGCCGAGCAGGCTGCGGTAGCTCTTGAGCGAGCGCGAGGCCATGTCCGTGCTGCGGTGAGTGGCCATGAGAAGAGCAATGCCGATGCCCAATAGGTGCGCGGCGTGAGCTGATATGACATCCAGACGAGATACCCAATACAAGGAGGAGTTATGACGAACAAAGAGCTGGCTCAAAAGCTGCTGGACCTTTTGGGCGGTAAAGACAACGTGCTGGCAAACGCGGCGTGCATGACGCGCCTGCGCGTGACCGTCAAAGACACGGGCAGCGTCGACACGGAGGGCATTAAGGCACTCGACGGCGTGATGGGTCTGGTCGAGGACGACACGATGCAGATCGTGCTGGGGCCGGGCAAGGTGAATAAGGTGCTCGAGGAGTTCTCCAAGCTCACCGGCCTTGCGAAAGGCGTTGCTGACGAGAGCGTGGTCGACGCTGCGGCCACAAACAAGGCCGCGCAGAAGGCCAAGTACGAGTCCAAGCCGGTTCAGGCTTTCCTCAAGAAGATTTCCAATGTCTTCGTCGCCCTGCTTCCCGGCATCATTGCGGCTGGCCTTATCAACGGTATCTGCAACGTCATTAACGTCTCGACGGCAGGTGCGCTTGCGGGCGAGTGGTGGTACCAGGGCATTCGTTCCATGGGCTGGGCCCTGTTTGCCTATCTGCCCATCTTGGTGGGCTATAACGCGGCACGTGAGTTTGGTGGCTCCGCTGCGCTGGGCGGCATCGCCGGCATGATGTGTATCGCCAACAGTGCCATGCCCCTGCTTGCGCCTGGCGCGGCTGATCCTGCCACTGCCATCCTGCTGCCGCTCACCAATGCGCAGTACAACCCCGCAGCGGGCGGTATGATCGCGGCTCTTATCGCTGGCGCATTTTTTGCCTGGATGGAGCGTCAGATTCGCAAGGTTATGCCCAACGCACTCGACACGTTCTTGTCCCCGCTGCTGGTGCTCATCATCGGCGCCTTTGCTCTGATGCTCGTCATCCAGCCGGTCGGCGCATGGCTGACGACTGCCATCTTTAGCGTTTTGACCTTTATCTTCGAGAAGCTGGGCGTCCTGGGCGGCTATATCCTGTCGGCAGGCTTCTTGCCGCTGGTTTCCGTCGGCCTGCATCAAGCGCTCACGCCGATCCACGCTATGCTCAACGATCCCGACGGCGCTACCAAGGGCATCAATTATCTGCTTCCCATCCTTATGATGGCTGGCGGCGGTCAGGTCGGTGCCGGTCTGGCGCTGTACTTTAAGACCAAGAACGCCAAGCTCAAGAAGTACGTCGCAGAATCCATTCCCGTTGGCATCCTGGGTGTGGGCGAGCCTCTGATGTATGCCGTTACGCTGCCGCTCGTTCGTCCGTTTGTGACGGCCTGCCTGGGTGCCGGATTTGGCGGCGCGCTCGCGGCGCTGCTTCACATCGGCACGGTTTCTCAGGGCGTTTCCGGTCTGTTTGGCCTGCTGATCGTCGTTCCTGGCCAGCAGCTCGGCTACGTTGCCGCTATGCTGCTTGCCTATGCCGCCGGCTTTGTCCTGACGTGGTTCTTTGGCGTCGACGAGCAGAAGATCAACGAGTTCTTTGGCGAATAGTTTGATATCGCGAGCCGTGTTGCTCAGGGCTCGCGGCGCGCGGCAGATTTCTTGATGCTATGGTTGTGCCGGCGGGGCTAACTGCTCCGCCGGCTTTTTTAAAGGAGCGTTGAAACGTGAAAACGGGTATTTCGATTTATCTTTCCAGCCCTCTGCAGGATATTGAGCGGACGATTGGGCACGGTGCCGCGGCGGGTGCGCGCTATGCGTTTACCTCACTGCATATTCCCGAGGATGGGGGAGCGGCGTATGCCGATAAGATCCGTCATGTGCTGTCGCTGCTTTCCGCCCGCGGCATTGCGCTCATTGCCGATGTGGGACCGCGCACGTGCGATTTGCTCGGGCTTGAGCGCATCGAGGACCTGCGCGATCTGGGGTTGGAATACCTTCGTTTGGACTATGGCTTTAGCGCCCAGCGGGTCGCGGAGCTGTCCGGTGTATTTCGCATTGTGGTCAATGCATCGACGGTGAGTTCTGATGAAATCGCATCGTGGCGTGAGGCCGGTGCCGATGTGACTCGTTTTGCTGCCTGCCACAATTTTTACCCCAAGCCTTATACCGGTTTAGCTCTGGAGGACATTGCTCGGGTGAATCTTCGTCTTGCGGCGCTTGGATTCGAAATCATGGCTTTTGTGCCGGGTGATGCCAACGTTCGCGGGCCGGTATTCGAGGGGCTGCCGACGGTCGAGGCACAGCGCGGTCGCGCGTCAAAGGTTGCCCTCAACATGCTTGAGCTCGCACATGGCGCCGATTGCGACATTGTGTTGGTCGGCGACCCCGATCTTTCCGATGCGGGCTGGGCGCAGTTTGCTCAAGTTTCCGCCGGATACGTGGACCTGCAATGCGAGCTTGAGTCTGGTTATGCCTATGTACGTGGGCAGATTCATCACGACCGGCCCGATTCGAGCACCCTCATCTTTAGGTCTCAGGAGTCGCGCACGACGCTTAAACCGGATTCCGTGCCGATGGATGCCGGTGCCGGCCTGTCGCGAAAGATGGGGTCGATCGCTGTGAGCAATAGCGGCTATGGGCGCTACGAAGGCGAGCTTGAGATTGCGCGGGTCGATCTTCCCGGTGACGAGCGCATGAACGTTGCGGGTCATATCACGCCCGAGGCAATGGAGCTGCTGCCGTTCATCAAACGCGGATTCGGGGTACGGTTCGTTTAGTGTGTGACCCGTGGGCTACAATTGGCCCATCATGCGAAGGCGCCTCGTATGGCGTGTGCCTGCGTTGGCCGATCTATATTCGGAGGATTCCCATGACCGTACTGTTTGTTGAATATCCCAAGTGCTCGACCTGTAAGAAGGCCAAGACATGGCTGGACGAACACGGGGTAGAGTATATCGACCGCGATATCGTTTTGGACAATCCCACGGCTGATGAGCTTGCGACCTGGATTGCTCGTTCGGGGCTGCCGGTGCGGCGCTTCTTTAATTCGTCGGGCATGAAATATCGAGAGCTGGGCCTGAAGGCGCGTCTGGATGCGGGCATGACGGATCGGGAGTGCTACGAGCTGCTGGCAACCGACGGCATGCTGGTCAAGCGTCCGCTGTTGGTGGGCGACGACTTTGCGATTCCTGGCTTTAAGGAATCGGCTTGGGCCGAGGCATTGCTGTAGCGGCTGCGGAAAGCGTTACCCGTTTTGAGCGCTCAGGATGGGACGTGTTTTCCATCGGCGGGCTCGCTCGGCTCAATCCTTGAGCTGTGCCCATTCGTGCGGACCGTAGACCTTTACGTGCTTGTTGGGCTTGCCGCTCCAGTACTCCTCGTCCATAAAGGGCAGATATGCCTGAACGCCGGGGCAGATAAAGGGGATCCGCTGCTGTTGCAGTCGCTCGCGCTGGCGCTGCTCCAGGTGCGCCTCGGATATGACGGTCGGCATACCGGACAGCTCGACGAGGCTTGCCTGGATTCGCTTAAGGTCGGGGAGTCCCGCGTGCCATGACATCCGCATGATCAAAAAGGATGCACGGCGGTATTTTGCCTGCATTACCGTGATGGCGGGGCGCAGAGTGGGATGGATTTTGTCCCGTTCGGGCCAAAGGTCAGCAGTGATCTCGAGGCCCAGGGTCTCCCATAGGTAATCAAGCTCTTCGTCCATGGCGCCTCGATATCTACGTGATCATTGATACTTCGATTGTGTTGCCTGGTGCTATCGTTTTCGCGGTAGAATCTGCCAACGGTTGACGGCTACCGCTCGCGGCGTTTTGCCCTTCGTGTGCAGCGGTCGACTTCACAGGTCCTTCACGTGTTGGCCGTATTTGACTGAATGGTTGATTTTCAATCTCAACGCAACAGCTTGAACGGACCCCGCGTTCCGCAGCTAGCGCAACGCGGAACTAGCCCCCGGCACCTGGCCGTCGCCTCGTT